>DWZS01000063.1 GCA_019117445.1 Candidatus Limosilactobacillus excrementigallinarum
CAATCTACGTTATTAACGATATTTTGGCCTTTACCGTTAGCCCATGGTTCAATCATGGACGTAAAAAGCAAGGGTTAAATGCAATTAAATAACTCAGTGATTAACTCCGCGAACGTAAATCGTTCGGGGAGTTTTTCTGTATCTTCATTTAATTAAATCGCGAACATTAAATTTAAAAATCGCTTAATTGTTATTGACTTTCCGAATTTGCTCACTAATAATATGAATGAATAGTTAACTATTAAGTTAAAAGTCAGAGTTTTGTTCGTGTTTAGGAGGAAATTATGCATTGGTTAGCTGATTTGATGGCCGCAATCGGTGTGGTATTGAACGGGATTCCCCAAGGAATTATGGCAATGGGACTTGGTTTTGCGATTTTTCCAACAATCTTTTCGTTTGTCTTAGTTGCTGGCATTAATTTTATGTTTAATTCAGTTGCCCCGGTTTCTTTTCAGGCAGAATCCCTAGCGGTGACTGGTGACATTGGTGAAAATCCGCGTGAATTTACATCAATTATCTTTGGCGGTTCTCTAATCATGTTAATTATCGGGGTTACCGGAACGCTTACCAGAATTGTTCGGCTTTTTGGCAATCAGATTATTTACGGCATGATGGCAGGAGTTGGCATTATGCTGGCGAAAATTGCTTTGCAAATGGCCAAAAGTTCCAATCAAGATCAACCGTTCCAACTAACTGGATGGTTATCAATTCTTGTGGCCGTGATAACTTACCTAATCACCGATAATTTGGTTTGGACAATCTGTTTGTCAGTCATTCTATCTAGTTTGTATGCGGTCTTTATTGAGCATTATCGTGCCACATTACCGGCAAACGTTAAACTACGCCGGTTCGTTTTTACAAAGCCGATAGTTAATCCGCGCATCATTCGTGGGGCACTCAGCTTGGCGTGCCTAAATATTGGTGCAAACTTGTCGTACGGACTGATCACTGGTCAGATGACTGGAATCAAACCGAATCCCGTTAATTTGAATCTACTAACAACTTCGCAAGCATTGGCGGACCTGGGAACTTCCTTACTGGGAGGCGCACCTGTTGAAACAATTATTTCTGCAACCGCCAGCGCGCCCGAACCAGTAATTGCTGGGTGTTTGATGATGTTGATCATGGCACTGATTTTGGTCCTTGGCTGGCTCCCTAAATTAGGTAAGTACGTGCCGAGCTCATCCATCGCCGGATTTCTATTTGTCCTCGGGGTTTTTGTGACCTTTCCGGAAAATGCGACAACTGCGCTTCATGGTAGTCAACCAACCGTAGCTGCTTTAACGATGGTCATCACCGGATTAGTGGATCCATTTACTGGTCTGTTATCTGGCGGTATTTTAAAAATCTTATTATCTTTAATTTAAGGAGAGATAATCATGGAATATCAATTACAGGTTGCTAATTTAACAAGACAGTTGCCCATTATCCCAATTGATTCTAAAACAGCAATTGCCTCATTTGTATTACTTGGTGATGACGAATTATCGTACGCGGCCGCTAAAGCGCTCCAACCAAAGTTACCGACAGAATTTGATTATCTTGTCACAATGGAAAGCAAGGGGATTCCCTTGGCCCATGACCTTGGCCTTTTAACCAATCATCCGCATTCCGTTGTGCTCAGAAAGTCTGTCAAAGGATACATGGATCATCCGCTGAAGACGGTTGTTAATTCCATTACAACTCACCATCCTCAAGAACTGGTGCTGAATGGAAATGATGAAAAGTTATTACAAAATAAACGAGTAATTATTGTTGATGATGTCATTAGTACTGGTAGTTCTATGGAGGCTGCGGAATCACTATTGAAGCAAATTGGTGTTAAAGTAGTGACTAAAGTTGCTATTTTAGCAGAAGGGGCTGCCGTTAATCGATCCGATATTACTTATTTAGCACGGTTACCACTATTTAATCATGATGGTTCCTTAAAAAAGTAGCTCGTAGTCAAAGTGGTTACTTGATCAATAGTATTTAATAATAAGACGTTTTCGACAGGTTAGTTTGAGAAATTAAATGGTTTGCATTAAAATAAGGTTAGATGTTGAATAGGTATTTTAAACAAAAAAGGGGATCATAGATATGCCTTGTACAACAATTCTAGCTGGTAAAAACGCGACCGCAGACGGTTCAACGCTGATTTCACGGAATGAAGACTGCGGCTATACGTTTAACCAAAAGCACTTTGTCGTTGTAACACCGGATAAGCAACCAAAGAATTATAAGTCGGTTACTTCCAAGATTAAGATTGATTTACCAAGCAACCCAATGCGCTATACTTCCATTCCAGGAATTACGGCTCAACAACGGAAAATGGGTATCTGGGGAGAAGCAGGTATCAATGACGCTAATACAGCAATGTCTGCCACCGAAACTAGTACCACCAATTCCCGTATTTTAGGAATTGATCCACTAGTAGAAAAGGGAATTGGTGAAGAAGATATTGTTACTATTGTCCTGCCATATATTCATTCTGCACGTGAAGGAGTCAAATTGCTGGGTGACTATCTCGAAAAATACGGGACTTACGAATCCAACGGAATTGCATTTGCAGATCACGACGAAGTTTGGTACATGGAAACCATTGGCGGCCACCATTGGGCTGCCCAACGAATTCCTGATGACAGTTATGTAGTTGCACCAAATTGGTTTAGCATTACAGACTTTGACTTTGCTTCTGCTGATACAATGGCATCTGCCGACTTACAAAAGATGATTGATGAATATCACTTAAATGTCGATCCTGATGGCAAATACAACCTTCGTCACATCTTTGGTAGTCATAAAGATTCTGATTATCGTTACAATATTCCACGGCAATGGTATGTTCAAAAGCTCTTTAATCCAAGTATTGCTGAAACTCCGGATAACCCCGATCTGCCATTTATTCGCAAGCCAGAACGCTTGATTACGGTTGAAGATGTTAAGTATGCTCTCAGCTCACGTTATCAACATACACCATATGATCCATATGATAGTGAAGGCACTTCTGCAACGCGGACGGCCTTTCGGCCAATTGGTTTCCAACGGAATGCTGAAAGTCACATTATTCAACTACGGAATGACGTACCAAAGGAAGAAGCGGGGATTTGCTGGTTATCGTTTGGTCCAAATGCCTTTAACTCAGTTGTTCCATTCTATACTAACGTTTTAGATACTCCTGCAACATATAAGAACACCAAAGAACACTTTGATATTCATAATATGTATTGGATGACTCAATTAATCGCTACGATTGCGGATGATCACCCAAAGCGGTATCAAATGAGTCTTGAAAACCTGCGGCAAAATACGATGGCTGCTGGTCGTAACGTCATGATTAAGACAGACCAAAAAGTTGCTAAGTTGTCTGGTACGGAACTCCAAAAGCAATTACAAGCAGCTAATAACGAAACGGCAAAGCGCGCTTATGATTTGGCAATGAAGTGCCTTGGCGGTATGGTTGAAAACGGTGCGTTAAAGCTGCATTTGAACTATGGAAATGAATAATTTGCTGCGTAATTAAATGGTCTTCAATCGCGCGTGGTGGTTGAAGACCATTTATTATTATCTTATTAACGGAAGGAAATAGAATTTTGCAAATTCAAACAGGTTATTTACCTTTTGGCGACTACCAGACCTATTACCGCATCGTTGGGGCGCCTTCTAAGAAGCCACCATTAGTTCTTCTACATGGTGGTCCTGGATCAACCCATAACTATTTTGAAGTCTTAGATGAACTGGCCCTTAAAGACCAGCGGCAATTAATCATGTATGATCAGCTTGGCTGTGGACGCTCTTCAATTTTGGATAATACTCCAGAAGTTTACTGTCCCCAAACGTGGGTTCAACAACTAATTAGTCTTCGGCAGCAACTTGGTTTACAGCAAATCCACTTGCTTGGTCAATCGTGGGGCGGTATGTTAGCCATTATCTATCTCTGTGATTATCAACCAATGGGGATCAAAAGCGTGATTCTCGCAAGTACTTTATCATCAGCAAAATTATGGGGTGCAGAACAGCATCGACTAATTAAATATTTACCACCAGAAGAACAGAAAGCAATTAGTAGGGCAGAACAAACTGGTAATTACCAAGCTACTGATTACTTAAAAGCCAATCGCCATTATATGAAATTACATTCTGCGGATGAAGCTAATACGAACAGTCCCGAGTGTTTACGACGGCCTAAACGAGTCGGAACAGTCTCCTACGAAACCGCATGGGGACCAAACGAATACACGCCAAACGGTAATCTTAAAGACTATGATTATACTCAAAAATTACAAGGGGTTAACACACCAGCGTTAATCACTAGTGGAACTAATGACCTTTGTACACCGCTAGTGGCGAAAACGATGGCCGATAATTTACCTCACGCAAGCTGGCACTTATTTAACGGAACCCGGCACATGTCATTCGTTGAACAAACAAGTGCTTACGAACACTTATTGCAATCATGGTTAAATCAGCACGATTAACCCACTTATTAAACATTAAACCCAGTCACCAAAATTGCATCGGGACTGGGTTTTCGTTATGATATTAAGTATTCAAGTTAAAAGAGGGGAGTTGGCAAACTAATGATTAAACACTGGCCGGGGTTCATAATTAAGGTTACTTTAATTGTATTAGTATTAATTATCCTCACACCCACCACCAGTTTAGCCAAGTCAATTTCTAAACAGCAAACCAGTACAATTCGCCAGCGACTCCAGCAGGCTAATGCCAATGCCATTGTTCTGGTTGGTAAGGGGAAACACCCTACAATCATTAGTAATCGAGCAACCGTGAATGGCCGTCAAGCATCAGCAATTAACCCCCAGCGATTGTTCCCAATTGCCTCGTTCCAAAAAACCATTACCGGCATTGCCATTCAGCAACTAATTAATCGCCATCAATTAACCCTTGACACAAAATTAAACCGATATTTACCAGGAGTCGCCAATAGTGATCAAATCACGATTCGGCAATTAATGATGCACACGAGTGGTTTAGCAGATGTCAACCGAATTACTCCGCAACCTTTAACAAGTGAAAAAGCAAATTGGCAATTCACTATGCACAATTATCGGGTTCGTAGTCAGCCTGGTCAATGGCATTATGCTAACGTTAATTATGGACTCTTAGCGATGGTGGTTGCTAAAGCTAGTCATCAGCCATATCAAAAATATGTCCAAAAGCATATTTTTAAATATTATCATTTACGTGGTTTAAAGTTCTTTACCCAAATTTCCGCATCCCAAGTCGTGTCATCACTAACGGCTGCTCAACACCACCGCCTTGATCCTAGTGAAAATAACAACTGGCGTTATTTACAACGCGAGATGTCCGCTGAATACGGTGCTGGTCAAGTTCTTGCAACTCCCCAAGGTTACTGGCAATTAATGCAAAAAACACTCCTTAATCATCGCGGAATTGGGCATCAATATCAGCAAATTCACTTTCAACCAACCGATAATCCATATTATGGGGGAATCTATATCCATCAAAACGCCATCCATGCAAATGGCTCATATGCTGGGTATGCATGTACGATGTTCGCGGATTATAAAACCAAAAAGGCCCTGGTCTTGTTTAGCAATAACATTACTCTGAAGCAATGTCGCCAATTAGGCCACGATCTTGATCAAATCTACTTTGGTAGCAAGCACCAAGCATTTCCGTATTAAAGTTTTTTGAGCAATAGGTAATCCGTCTGGGGATCATCACCAACCGTAAAGGTGTGTTGACCAACTCGCTCAAAACCATAATGATGATAAAAACCTTGGGCATTATCATTATGTTCCCAAACACCCAGCCAAACTTCATTTTTTCCTAAGTCCTTAGCAATCTTAAGGGCTTTTTTCATTAAACGACCACCAATATGGAGCTTCTGGAAACGTCCTAAAACATAAATCCGCTGAATTTCCATTGCTGCTGGATAATCATTTTCCGTTTGCGCGTCATCCCAGTTAACTTTCAGATAACCAGCAGTTTGACCATTAACATTATAGAAGTAAGTACGGCTCGTTGATGATTCTAGTTCTTTGGTCAGCTGCCGAATTGAATAAGCATCTGCTAAGAATTGCTCCAGATCTGCCGGATCATTATCAGCCCCAAAGGTTTCGGTAAATGTAGTCCGACAAATTGCTTGCAGCCGGTCTAAATCTTGTGGATCCGTCGTTATGAGTTGTAAATGGGGATCATTAACGTCATTAATTGCCATTTTAGAAGGCCTCCAATTTAATTAATCATTAACTACAAATATAAGTGTTGGTACTAGTCTCTGTCAAAACTATATTTTACTTTACATAATATATATTAAACAAAGTAGTGCTGGAGAAGAAAAACTAAGGGATTGCCCCTAGTTCAATCTCATCAAAAGTTTAAACGTCTTTTGACAGCGGGAACCACTAACATTGTAATAATAACACCAATAATTCCTTGCAATAAATTAGTACCAATTCCTAAAACACCAGCTGTCCACGTATAGAGTGATGAGTCTGCAAAGAAATAACAAATCACCATTACTAATGCTGCAATGATTAGTGCACACCATTGGCCAGCTTTTCGCGAACCTGCTTTCTTTGCTAACCATCCCGCAATCAATCCCTCTAGGCCATGAGCGATTAAAGAAAATGGCGCATATTGGGTAAATCCAGAAATTAAGTCCAAAAATAAACCACCCAGACCACCAACAGCGGTTCCATATACGGGTCCTAAAATCATTGCAGCAATCATGATTCCAGCATCACACAAATTAACATTACCGTGCGTCCAAGGAATTGGAATAATAAAAAGCCGGCCAAATACGATTGTGATGGCTAACAATAATCCAGCTAAAATTAATCTCTTCAGTTGACGACTTGAGTTGTTCATCCTAATTATACCTGCTCCTTATTTATCATGAGTTGTAGCTAATTGTTTCACTAATTGTCCCAACCGCAGTCCATATTTTCGATTAGTAAGTGGTTCTTCTTGAGCAGTCTCATTGACTGCAACAGCTAACAGCTGCGTGGCAGTTCTGACGGCCGTAGTTAGTGAGCAATCCGTTAATAACAAACCTAGTAATAATGCTGCAAAAGTATCACCAGTGCCATAGAAATGTCCATTCAAGCGACGATTACCAATAAATTCTAATCCTTCTTCGCGTGACTGAAAGAGGCAGCCAATTTCAAGTCCCTTTGTGACTCCAGTAATCACAACTTGAGCATCAATTTTATTAGCCTGCAAAATGCTAAGCAGACGCTGGACGTTCTTTTCAGTTGGTTTAAGACTAACTGGTTGGTTTGCTAATAAACAAAGCTCAGTCCAATTTGGGGTTAGCACAGTAGCGTGTTGGCAAAGTTGCTGCATTGCCCTCAGATAATTATTATCCAAGCCAGGGTACAACTTCCCTTCATCCCCCATCACCGGATCAACAATCACTGGCCGATTGCCTAGCTTAGCTAGCAAAATCTCTTGAATTAGTGGGATTAAGCTTTGGCGACCGATATAACCAATCAAAGCCCCTTTAAAATCGAGATCTGGAATTAACTGCCAATGGTCAACCGAGCTTTTAATCCATTGGTTAGTGGAAAGACGTTGGGGATCACCAAAACACTCTGTTTGGGTAGATAATAACGTCGTAGGAAGTGAAGCGGTTGTGTAATCCATTGACTGCAAGATGGTTAACGCAGCAACCATTGAAATCTGACCGAGCGCCGAAAAATCTTCGATTACTAATGCTGCTTCTTTAATGATAACCACCCTCATTCGTCTATTAACACAATTCTTAGTATACAGCAACTTCCTAGCGACTCCAATAAAAAAGCCGGGAATCTCCCCGACAATCTTTCATTTATGTTTAAACTAAATTCCATACATCCCAATTACCATAGCAATAATTAAAATAATCATTACGATAGTGGTAATCCATACGTACAGGTGATCCTTCATTACTGCAAAGGCATAGATCGATACCAAAACCCGGAGTGCAGGGGTTAATATCAACATAAATAGCCCCAGCATAATAATTGCGTACGGATTTAAAGTAATAATCCCCTGCCCGATCGTACTAAACGAATGGGGAAATGTTGTTCCAGCATAGCCAGATTGTCCTGTAATGAAAAACATCAATAGGCCAATCACAATTACTAATGCGGAAACTAAAACACCAATCTGCATGATAATCCCAATCACGTTTTCAACCTTGGCCATTTCGGAACGGGTTGCTGAACTTTCTTTACTTGCCATTAGTTAATCACCCCACAGCCTTTGAGGATCATTTGGATGCCCATAATTAAAAGAATCGGCACAAAAATCATACGCAACAAACGTGGTTGAATTCGCTGCATCAAACGAGTCCCAATTGCCGCGCCAATCAAGATCCCAATTGCGAGTGGAGCGGCAATGTGAGGATGAATAGAACCGTTAAAGAAGTAAACAGTTGCACTCGCTGCCGCCGTTACCCCCATCATCAGATTACTGGTCGCACTTGATGGCTTGAGGGGCATTTTCATGATGGTATCCATCGCAATTACTTTAAAGACCCCACTACCAATGCCAAGTAAACCACTGGCTAATCCGGCAGCGTACATCATTGCAAAACCACCTGGAACTCGTGTTACTTGGTAGTATTTTTCTTGCATAGATAGCTGATCATAATAGGAACCTTGGAGCTTTAATTTTCGTGCCCACTTGTCATCACTGACGTTCGTTGCGTCTACTCTAACTTTTCCGCGCAACTTTTGAATCATATTATAAGTGGAATAGACCAAGAAAATACCGAAAATTACTTCAAGCCATTTACCGTCAATTACTCCAGTTAAAATGGCACCGGTAATGGCGCCGATCGTGGTAGCAATTTCCAAAAACATTGCCACCCGTAAATTCAACAAATCATCTTTCAAGTACGCAATTGTGGCTCCAGAACTCGTTGCAATCACTGCAATCACACTGGCACCAATTGCATAGCGCATTGGCAAGCCCATTAGAACGCTTAAAATCGGGATAATAATCATTCCACCACCAATTCCAAGCAAAGCACCTAAAGAACCCGCAAAAACGCCAATTAATAATAAAATGGCTGCTTGTGTAACCAAGACTCAAGCCCTCCCTTATTAAAACGTTATTACGGGTTCTTATTCTACTACACTTATTAAACTTGCAACAAGTTAATCCTTAAAGAGCTGTACATATTCGCCATAACCGTTTGCCGCCAGCTCAGCGACCGGAATAAACTGGAGGACCGCAGAATTAATACAGTAACGCAAACCGCCGCGATCTTCAGGACCATCGGAAAAAACGTGTCCTAAATGAGAATTCGCTTGTGGACTTCTAACTTCAGTCCGTTCCATCCCAAAAGATTGATCACGTTTCATCTGTAACTTGTTTAGTGGTTTGCTAAAGGCTGGCCAACCACATCCTGAATCATACTTATCCAGAGAAGAAAAGAGGGGCTCCCCACTCACAACATCAACATAAATACCAGGCTGGTCAAAATGATCATACTTTCCACTAAAGGGTCGTTCAGTGGCTGCGTGCTGGGTAACCTCATATTGTAAAGGCGTTAATCGCTGCTTTAAATCATCGTTATTCATTGACTTCACTCCCAACTAGCAATCATGGGCCTTCGTCATTTGGACCCGTTGAGGATGGCTGTCACTAACGTCCAAAATTTCCAAATCATCAGTTAAAATTCCCTGAGGTGACTTTAGCGGCATCGTAAAAACGTGAGAGTTAAAGCTAACCGTCATTTGATCAGCAAATTGTGGTTTAGTGTAACCCTTATAGTAAATCTTTCCGAGGTTCGAATCAAAACTTGCATCAAAGTCTTTAAATGACTGATCCTGATTAACAAAAATTAGTTTAAAGTTATCATCAAGAGAACAATTGCCAAGTGCTGAAAATGGTCCCACACCATCATCATAATCTAAGAGCATCTTTTGAGAAGTTCCTAAGTAACGACTAAGCCGTTGTTTTGCGTCATCAGTAAACGTTAAATACATCGAAATCCCTCCTCGTTATTGTTAGTCTAATTATATCTCATTTTAAATTAACTTACAATAAGTAAGCACTGTCCTATAAAAAAACCTCAGCCTAAAGCTGAGGTTTTAGAGTTTGGCACGTAATTAGCCTTCAAAAGCGTCCGTCAATGGAGGAACCACTTGCTTCTTCCGGGAAACAACGCCAGGAAGATTCATTCGGTGAGCATCATTCAGCTTCTTACCAAATGCCTTTTCTACCTTATCAGTGTTGTCACCAACAACCAACAAGTCAGAATCGCTATTTAAAATGTTGGTAGCAATCAAAATAAATGTATCATAACCATTTTGGTCCATCAATGATTGCATTTCTTTTTCTAAGTCGGCTTGACGAGCAAAAACATCATCCAAGTCAACCGTGTTAACTTGACCAATCCGCACTGTCGAACCATTTAATTCAAATGACTTAGCATCGCCATCAACAATGTCATTATCCGACTTAGCGTCCAGGTTAGTACCAGCCTTCAACATCTTGATGCCATAGTCTTCGTAGTCCACATCAGCAATTTTAGCTAAGGCCTTAACTGCTTCCCGATCATGATCAGTCGTGGTTGGGGACTTCAAAAGCAAAGTATCTGAAATAATTGCTGAAAGCATCATTCCGGCTAAGTTGGCAGGAATATCAATGTGTTTGCTTTCAAACAGTTCATAAATAACGGTACTTACACAGCCATATGGACGAACCGTTGCCCATAGTGGTTGTGCAGTGTTGAAGTTGGCAATCCGGTGGTGATCAACCAAGTGGGTTACTTGAACTTTATCAATATCTGAAACACTTTGTTGTGGTTCATTATGGTCAACCAACATAACTTGGTCGACTTCGTTAGCTACGGTCTTAACCACCCGTGGAGCTTCCATATCAAAATGCTTGAGGGCGTACTTAGTTTCATCGTTTGGTTCACCAAGTGCAACGGCTTCTGTTTCGTAACCTAATTGATTTTGTAGGTATGAGAATGCCATTGCCGCTGTAATGGCATCTGTATCAGGATTTTGGTGTCCAAAGACTAATTCTTTACTCATAATATTGGATTCCTCCTCAAAATAATGATGTTAATCCATCTCACATCTTTAATCATATCACGACTTTGCCAATTCTCCATAACTTTTTTGGACAGAATCCCAAAAACGATCAATTACTTAATATCAAGGCTTTCTTGCTGTGCCCCATGGTCTGGAGAATCAGTTTGAGCATTATCATTAGCGGTTTCATCATTCGAATTATCCATTACCGTAATTTTGCGACGGAGAGCCACTGGTGTTCCTTGGGTATCCGTATCAATCACGAAAGTCCCATTTGACTTAGCCGTTCCCAAATGATGATCATCAACTAAGATATCTTGGAATTCTGGCCGATCGGTAATGACTTCAAATGCGCCATGATAATCAGCAGGATATGCTAAGAAATCAACAATTTCGTGCGGATGCTTCTTCAATTTATGCAATACCAGCACACCACGACGGGCCCGACTACCGACTTCCAGTTCGTTGGCACGCATTTCTTTAAATGCCCCCCGCTGAGTCATAATTGCCAGGCGGTCGTCATCAGCCGTCTGAACTAAATTAACTAGTTCATCATCATCTTTCAGATTAATTGCCCGCACACCGGCAGTCCGAGCACCCTGGGTCGGTACTTCAGCAATGTCAAACCTTAATCCATAGCCATGTTTGCTAATTGCCGTCAGACTAACATTTTTTGTCTGTGGTTCATAGTATTCGGCATTAATCATTCGTGCACTAGCACCTTTAAGCTTCATAACAACACTGGCCCGACTCTTATATCTAGACCCAGGTTTCAAATCCTGAATGGTCGTTTGTTTGACTTGACCATCACTAGTAGAGAAGATCATTGTTCCCGGTAATTCCAGATTTTCGAAAATCAGTGCTTTGATAATTTCCTCATCATCCGCTAACCCAATCGACTGTGATATATGTTCACCAGTTTCTTTCCATTTAGCATCCGCTAGTTCATGCACTGGTCGATAAATAACGTGCCCCTGGTTTGTAAACATAAACAAATGGTTAAGCGTCGAAGCCCGTTGAATCAACAGTGGATAGTCGTCTGCCCGGAGTCCATTTTCTTCTAATACTGAGGCTTTAAAGCTCCGTAAACTGGTCCGTTTGATATAACCAGCGTGGGAAACTAAGACAACCACTTCTTCATCCGGTACCGTCACTTTAGTATCAACCGTTAGTTTTTGGATGTGTTTTTCGATTTGGGTCTTCCGATCAGAGCCAAATTGCTTATCAATTGCCTTAAATTCCTTAACCAGCACTCGATTTAACTCGTTTTGGTCATTTAAAATCTTGTTATATTCCGCAATTGAATTATTTAGCCGTTGCTGTTCATCACGAAGATCAGTCACATCTGTATTCGTTAAACGGTACAGTTGCAGGGCCACAATTGCTTCTGCTTGCGGTTGAGTGAATTGATATTCATTAACTAAGTTCTGCGTAGCATCTTTCCGATTATTGCTTGCCCGAATCGTTTTAATAACTTGATCCAAAATGGAAAGTGCTTTAATCAGTCCTTCCACAATGTGCAATCGAGTTTGGGCCTTATGGAGGTCAAACTTCGTCCGGCGCGTAATGATTTCTTGTTGAAAGGCAAGATAAGATTTCAGATAGTGTTTTAAACCCACCCGCATTGGCCGTTGATTATCAATCGCTACCATGTTGAAGTTATAGTTGATTTGCAAATCCGTATTTTTCAGTAAGTAGTTCAAAATTCCATCGGCATCCGCATTTCGTTTTAATTCAATGGCAATCCGTAACCCGCTTCGGTCAGTTTCATCACGGGCCTCTGAAATGCCTTCAACTTTTTTATTTAAACGTAAATCATTGATCCGCTTAACTAACTGAGCTTTGTTCACTTCATAAGGAATTTCAGTCACGATGATCTGTTGGCGTCCACCACGTAATTCCTCAATGGCGGTTTTAGCACGCAAAATGACCCGTCCCCGACCAGTTTCGTATGCTTTACGAATTCCGTCAACGCCTTGAATAATTCCTCCAGTTGGAAAATCAGGCCCTGGTACATAGGTCATTAAATCATCTAAAGATGCATCTGGATGTTTGAGTAAGTAAATCAACGCTTGAATCAATTCCCGCAGATTATGTGGTGGAATTTCGGTTGCGTAACCAGCAGAAATTCCAGTCGCCCCATTCACAAAAAGATTGGGGATTCTAGCGGGGAGGACGGTTGGTTCTTTTTCCGTATCATCGAAGTTTAACGTCATTTCAACGGTATCTTTATCAATATCCCGAAGCATTAACCCGGCAATCTTACTTAACCTTGCTTCGGTGTACCGCATCGCTGCAGCTGGATCCCCGTCCATTGAACCATTATTACCGTGCATTTCAATTAATGGTTCGCGTAATTTCCAGTCCTGACTAAGCCGGACTAATGCTTCATAAATGGAACTATCCCCATGTGGGTGAAAGTTACCCATAACATTACCGACCGACTTAGCGGACTTCCGGAAGCCCTTATCATAAGTGTTGCCATCCTTATTCATCGCGAACAAGATCCGGCGCTGAACGGGTTTTAATCCATCACGAATGTCAGGAAGCGCCCGCTCTTGAATAATGGACTTTGAATAACGGCCAAACCGTTCACCCATTAACTGTTCCAGCGTTAACTCTTCAATTTTGTTATCACTCACTTGGCACAGTCCTTTCTCATTTTACTATTGGTTATTCCATGTTTTAATGTGCGGATCAGGGGTTACGGTCGCTTGACCCTTATGCTCAACTAATTCATCGGATTCTTTATCATCAGTCATTGTAAACTGGACGTTTTTTTCAATCCATTCACGGCGTGGTTCGACTTTATTTCCCATTAACGTTGTAACCCGCTTTTCTGCTAACTGGGCATCATTGATTTGAACCCGAATTAACGTTCGCGTTTTCGGATTCATCGTGGTTTCCCAAAGTTGATCGGCATTCATTTCACCAAGCCCCTTAAACCGTTGTAAAGAAGCTGTTTTACCCATCTTCTTGGTTAATTTAGTTAATTCTTCATTAGTCCATGCATAGGTGATCTTATTTTTAGCTCCGCGTCCTTGCTGTAATCGGTACAAAGGCGGCAAAGCAATGTAAACTTTACCCGCTTCAATCATTGGTCGCATGTATTTATAGAAGAACGTCAAAAGAAGAATCTGAATATGAGCACCATCATCATCGGCATCCGTCATAATAATAATTTTATCGTAATTAGAATCCGCCACATTAAATTCAGAACCAACTCCGGCCCCAACGGTGTAAATAATCGTATTTAGTTCTTCATTCTTTAAAACGTCATCTAGCTTCGCCTTTTCAGTATTTAATACTTTCCCTCGTAACGGCAAAATGGCTTGGAATTTCCGGTCCCGGCCCTGTTTAGCTGAACCACCGGCAGAATCCCCTTCGACCAGGAATAATTCGTTCTTTTGGGCATTCTTAGATTGCGCAGGAGTTAATTTACCAGATAAATTCCGTTCTTTTCGGCTCCGCTTTTTACCGTTCCGTGATAAATCCCGAGCTTTCCTAGCAGCTTCACGCGCTTGGCGTGCTTTAACTGCCTTGCGGATAAGCATTTGAGCAAAGTCACCATTCTCCAGAAGTGCATAGTTCAATTGTTCACTAACAATGTTATCAACAATTTTCCGTGCTTCTGGCGTCCCCAGTTTATCTTTCGTCTGTCCTTCAAATTGCAAGATTCGTTCAGGAATTCGAACCGAAACGACGGCCGTCAATCCTTCACGAACATCGCTCCCCTCTAAATTCTTATCACGCTCTTTGAGAAGATTCATCTTCCGTGCATAATCATTAAAGCTCTTGGTCCAAGCACTGCGGAAGCCGGCCTCATGGGTTCCGCCATCTGGTGTTCGCACATTATTTACAAAGGAAAGGACATTTTCGGAGTAGCCATCATTGTACTGAGCAGCAACATCGACCTCCACACCATCTTGTTTACCGGTAAAGGTCAAAATTTTTCCTAACGTATCTTTATCTTCATTCAAGTATTCCACAAAGTCCTTAATCCCATTTTCATACTGGAATGTCTGACTTTGTTCTCGTCCTGGTCGCTGATCAGTTAGGGTGATCTTTAACCCCTTTAGTAAAAAGGCAGACTCCCGTAAACGCCGTGCTAAAGTATTGTAATCATAGACAGTCGTAGAAAAGATTGCTGGATCAGGTTTAAAAGAAACGGTGGTCCCGCTGGAATCCTTCGTTTTACCTAGTTTCTTAAGAGTGCCAACTGGCTGACCGCCATCTTTAAATTTTTCTTGATAGCGCACATGATCGCGAACAATCGTTAGAGTTAAGTTAGTTGATAAGGCGTTGACTACCGATGCCCCTACACCGTGCAGTCCACCAGAAGTTTTATAGCCATCAGCTTGACCAAACTTCCCACCAGCATGTAAAACCGTCATAATTACTTCCGGCGTCGGTTTCCCACTAGCGTGCATCCCAACGGGCATTCCTCGACCGTGATCTTGAACGGTGATGGAATTATCAGCACCAATGGTTACGTTAATCTCATCACCATAGCCAGATAGTGCTTCATCCACGGAATTATCAACAATTTCATATACGAGGTGGTGAAGTCCATAGGTGTCCGTCGACCCGATGTACATACCAGGTCGTTTTCTAACGGCTTCTAACCCCTTTAAAATTTTGATCGAGGATGAATCATATTGATATTCTTTTTTTGCCACTGTTGGGGCCTCCTCACTTTTGAAAAATGTAACATTACTAGTCTACTCGAATTAATTCCTCGGTGCAAACGATAATTTATGGTAGCCACTGATTAGTAAACCATGCTATGATAACAAAGTTAATGCATAAAGGAGTTTTGAAATGACTACCATTATAATGATCATAATTGCCTATTTATTAGGCTCCATTCCATCGGGATTATGGATTGGCCGCTATTTTTATCATCAGGACATCCGCAAAGAAGGAAGCGGCAATATTGGCACCACCAATACGTTCCGAGTACTCGGCCCAAAAGCCGGAGTGGTTGTTTTATTAATGGATATTTTAAAAGGAACGTTGGCGGCTAGCCAACCCTATTTGTTCCATTCTTCAGTTAACCCACTGCTCATTGGATTGGTAGCTTCAGTCGGCCACACATGTTCGATTTTTGATCATTTTCATGGTGGTAAAGCTGTGGCAACTAGTGCCGGGATTCTCTTAGCATATAACCCCATCCTATTTATAATTGCCTGTGCCCTTTTCGTAAGTATTATTCTATTAACCAGCATGGTAAGCTGTGCAAGTATTATTACGGTAACGACTATTTTTATCATCGCTTTGGTAATTCATGATCATATTTTAGCGATAATTGCTGGAATCATTACTGTTTTAATTATTTGGCGGCACCGTAGTAATATACAACGAATTCTCCATGGCAACGAGTCAATGGTTCACTTTGGACTAGGTAATTATCTGCGCCACCGTCATCAGTAGTTAAAAAGACCGCCTTCAAAAACGGCGGTCTTTTTTATGCTAGAAAGGTTGAATTGCAAAATGATATTGCTGCTGACCAGGTTGTAAACGATCCATCAATTGTTTATGGGTTAGTTGGCCATCACTGTTGATTCCGTCAGCAATCCCCCACCACGGTTCAATGCAAAGTAAATTAGCTTTTGCCGGAAACGGCGACCAAATCCCAATTAACTTATTATTATCCGTAATGACGTGCACACCATGTTGTCCATCAGCATCACTGACTGTTACAGTCACTGGTTGCTCTTTTGCATTCAAAATTAGGGCATCCTGATTAAATAAGTCGTGGCGTAATTGAAGCGGTGACCGAAAATCGATCGTTTGTGGATGCTCTAAATCGTTCAATGGACCTGGTGCGACTAGTTTAATTTGAGAATAAACCTTAGCTGGATTAACGGTTACTCTCATCTCCTCAAACCGATGCTGATCAGTTAATGGAACATTAAATCCCGGATGAGCACCAATGGCATAAATTAACTGCTGGTCGTCGCTTGGATTTGTAACTTGATAAGTTACTGATAATTTCCCATTTGCAACTAGATAAGTTACTGCCAATTTGAACATGAATGGGTATGCAGCTCGAGTACGATGATTATCCTTCAAAACAAACGTTACCTGATCCGCACGCTGGTTTAAAACTTCAAACATTTCATCTCGTGCAAAGCCATGTTGAGTTTGATGATAAGTTATACCGCGATATTCATACTGGTCATCCTTTAAGCGACCCACAAATGGGAACAGAATTGGGGCTTGTCGTTTCCATGAACTTGGATCCCCTTGCCATAAATATTCTTGCCCGTTATGCACTAAGCTGTGAAGCTGAGCACCAAGTGGATCGATTTTAACTGTTAAATTGGTATCTTGAATTGTAATCATGATTGATCTTCCTTTGTCATTTTGGCACGTGGAAACAGTCTCATATAGGTTTTTTGTAGATTTTCCCTTGTAACGTGCGTATAGATTTGGGTGGTTGAAAGACTAGAGTGCCCCAGTAATTCTTGTACTGAACGAATATCAGCGCCATTATTCAACATTGCCGTAGCAAAGCTATGCCGTAACATGTGCGGATGGATGTGGACATTGAGTGAGCTTTTTTTAACCACCTGGTTTAGGACATATTCGATACCCTCACTGGTGATGGGTTTACCATAATGATTGATAAAAACTCGTTGGTGTTCTTCATGATACTTGTCCATCAATGGCTCCCGACATTCATGAAGGTACCTTTCTAAGGCCACTTTAGCATAGTGCCCAAAGGGAACGTAACGCTCTTTATCTCCCTTCCCATGAACCAGAATCATTTGAACATCCCAATTAATCTGTTCGAGTGAGAGATTGGCACATTCGCTAACCCGCATTCCCGTGGCATAAAGAAGTTCAATAATGGCCCGGTTCCGAAAATCAAGTGGTTGACCATTTCCATCCGCTGCTTTAAACAGTGCGTTCATTTCGGGTTCATAAAAATAGCGCGGTAACGAACGGGAATGATGTTTCATTCTGACTTCGTCAAATGGATTAGTAACCACTAAACCATTCGTTAATAGAAAGTTATAAAAGGTTCTGAGACTCGCTAATTCACGATTAATTGTCGTCCATTGACGACGAAGATCATTTAAGTGGGTTAAATACGCCTGAATATCTTGACGATTAATCTTTAGCCATCCCAGCCAATGCTTTTTTGTGGTCAAAAACTTTCGAAACATCCGTAGGTCATTTTCATACCCTTGAACCGTAGTTGCAGCTAATTGGCGTTCGCCAGTTAGATAGATTGCAAAAACATTTGCTAAATCAAATGGGTTTTTATCCACCATTTGACCGTCCTGGAGTAGCATCCCTAGTTGATCTAACGAAAAAACCTGCTGCTCCAATTGTGAATTTGGAGTACGTTGTTGATTAAGCACGCTTAAATAAGTCGCATAATCATTAGCCGTGACTTTTGACCACCCCGGGAAACCGCCCGCAGTCGACAAGAAGTTTTCAAATTCCTGGCCGCTATGAAGAAGTTTCCCTAATGGCGTGGATAACTGGTTAAGTTGGTACTGTTGATCTAATTTATTTTTTAAACTCTGATCCATCAACTCACCATTCCTTAACTATTTCTGTACTTCTTCTTCGTAGTCACCATTCGGACAAATAACCTGCTTGCCACCCTTAACTTTCTTTTCAACTAAGAAGTGACCATCCTTCGGACAATTCCGTCCAACTGGCTTATCCCATGAAACAAAGTCACAATCAGGGTAACGAGAACAGCCATAGAACGTGCGGTTTCGTTTGGACTTTCGTTCGACTACGGTTCCTTGACCACATTTAGGACACGTAATACCAGTGTCCTTTACAATCGCCTTAGTATTTCGACACTCTGGGAAACGTGAACAAGCAACAAACTTCCCATAGTGACCCATTCGAATGACCATTGGGGCACCACAGATATCACAATTAATATCCGCAAGCTCATCCTTCATCGGAATTTTTTCGACTTTTTCTTCTGCAGTCGTAACTTCTTTTGCAAATGGCCGATAGAAGTCATCCACGACCTTAACCCATTCTTTTTTACCTTCTTCAATCTTATCTAAATCACCTTCCACATCCGCCGTAAACTTAACATTAACGATTTCTGGGAAGTTTTTTTCAATTAGATCATTGACAATTTCGCCAAGTTCCGTTGGTTCAAAGTGGCGTGAAACTAACCGGACATAGTAACGCCGTTGGATAGTGTCAAGAGTTGGTGCATAAGTTGATGGTCGCCCAACACCATTTTCTTCCAGCGTTTTGACTAAGGCCGCTTCAGTAAATCTTGCTGGTGGCTGCGTAAAGTGTTGAGCTGGATCATCATTGACCATTTTAACTTGATCGCCAACTTCAAGATTTGGTAGTACGTTATCCTTTTCGGTCCCCCGCTTGTAGACCTTGGTAAAGCCCTTAAACTTAACTTTCGACCCGTTAGCACGGAAGTTAACGTTATTTTGGGTGATCGTAACAGTCATCGTATCAATAACTTCTGCAGTCATTTGACTAGCCACAAACCGACACCAAATTAAGTTGTAAAGTTTGTACTGATCAGGGGTCAGATACTTTTTCATTTTGGCCGGTGTTCGAAAAACAGAAGTTGGTCGAATCGCTTCGTGAGCATCTTGAGCGCCTTCGGGAAGTTTCCCCTTGATTGGTTTAGTAGCTGCATATTCGGCACCGTATTCTTCGTGGATAAACTGTGAAGCTTCGTGCTTAGCAATTCCCGCAATCCGCGTTGAATCGGTCCGCATATAGGTAATTAAACCAACGGCTGCTCCTTCACCAATGTTAATCCCTTCATATAATTGCTGGGCCGCCATCATTGTTTTACGAGTTCGGAACTTCAGTCGCCGGTTAGCATCTTGTTGCATTGTCGAAGTTGTAAATGGTGGTTGTGGTTGGCGTCGCCGTTCCTTACGTTCCACATTATCGATGTTAAACATCTTTTGGCGATCTAGCTTGCGCAAGACAGCTTGTACAGCATCATTATTGCCTAAAGCCATCTTCTTACCATTTTCACCATAGAATGATGCCTTAAATTGTTCACGGCCCTTGGCAAATTCGGCATCAATTGTCCAGTATTCTTCAGGCTTGAAGTTACGAATTTCCTTTTCTCGCTGAATAATCAAGTTCAAAGCGACCGATTGAACCCGTCCAGCACTCAATCCCTTTTTCACCTTTTTCCACAAGATTGGGCTGATAGAATACCCAACTAACCGGTCTAAGACTCGTCGTGCTTGTTGGGCATCAACCAGGTCCATATTAATTGCCCGTGGTTCTTTAAAGGCTTCTTTAACCGCGTCCTTTGTAATTTCATTGAACGTGACCCGATTCTTGGCAGTATCATCCATTTTTAACAAATTGGAGACGTGCCAAGCAATGGCTTCTCCTTCACGATCAGGGTCAGAAGCCAGGTAAACCGCCTTCGCATTCCGCGCATCACGCCGAAGTTCCTTAATTACGTCACCCTTACCACGAATCGAAATGTAGTCAGGTTGGTAATTATTATCAATTTCGACTCCCATCCGACTCTTAGGCAGATCACGAACGTGACCAAGACTAGCAACGACCTTGTAAGTCCGCCCAAGGTACTTACCAATCGTTTTCGCTTTTGATGGCGATTCGACAATCACTAATTTCTTTTTATTACGATTTGCCACGCGCTTGCGGCGTTTAGTAGTTGTTTTTTTAGTTTGTGTTGTTTTAGTTGCCAAAATAGTGGCTCCTATCTTTGATAATTTTAATTCAACATTCATTATTAAGGCATAACCGCCTGGCTGTCAAATTAAAAATTATTAAATGAAGAAAAAATTCAATTATTTTGTAATTTGTAGAACCGGTTACCAAGTTCTTCTAAAATGTCATTTGCATTTAAAATTGGCCGCGCCCCACTCGCAATTAATTCATTGCAGCCCAGTGATTGTTCACTATTAATTGGTCCAGGAATTGCTAAGACATTCCGATTTTCCTTTAAAGCTAAGTTAGCCTTGATCAAACTGCCGCTCCGCTTTCGGGCTTCCACTATTAAACAAGCATCCGCTAATCCTGCAATAATGCGGTTTCGCTCAACAAAGTGGTGGGGTAATGATGGCGTATCTAACGGATATTCAGAGAGCAGTAGCCCATGCCGCTTAATCTGTCGTTGCAGTCGATCGTGTTCGGGGGGATAAACCCGATTTAAACCATTGCCCACCACCGCAATTGTCTGCCCACCATGCTGCAAAGTAATCTTATGACTTAATCCATCAACCCCTCGTGCTAGACCACTCACAATTGTTATGTGACGTTGAATGACGGGCGGTAGTAACTGTTGAAGGCTCTGTTGAGCATAGCTAGTCATTTGGCGTGCCCCTACCACTGCCAGACATGAAGATTTTAACAAATGACGATTCCCCATAAAGTACAAAACTAGTGGCGGACAATAAATCTGCTTCAGTAATTCTGGATAAAGCCCATCGACTATTGTAATTAACGGCATTTGACGATTACGCTGATAAGCTTTTTCAGTTTTCTGCGATGACCAGGCACTTAAAAAGCGTTCTCGCACCTTACCGTTAATGTTTGCAATTCTCGTAAGGGTCGCCATATCATCAAATTCGTAGCGTTCAGCAGCAATTTCCCAGAGGCGATATTTAGAGATAATCCCCAGGCCTCGACAAACGTTTAGTTTAATTAAAAATTCTTTTGGTTGCATGTAAAAAACTCCTTCCACTATTTAAAGACGAAAAGGAGTTTTGATATGCTCCCCTTAGAGTAGACAACGAAATATATAAAATATTTCAAAGTTACTCTAGGGGGAGCTTTTTATGTCGAAAAGAACGAGTCATCATTCATTCCAAGAGCGCTTAGAAGCTGTACATCGTGTAATGAGCAATAAGTCTTCATCAAATGAAGTAAGTCATGAATTAAAAATTAGTATAACTACTTTAAAAAACTGGATTCGTGCCTATCGGCACAACGGTCCGAATGGATTGCATGAATCACATACGTGGCGTC
>DWZS01000064.1 GCA_019117445.1 Candidatus Limosilactobacillus excrementigallinarum
TTCGGCCTGCGTAACTTCAATCATTTACTAGCTAGAATTAACTTAAGAAGCATGAAAACAAAAAAGTACCAAGCTTAACGCTTGATACTGTTCGATTATCAGCTCGCATCAACAGGATTTGACACAGAGCCAAATAGCTTCAGTGCTCGGTAATGCCGAACTCTGAAGCTATTTTTGGAGAGTATCAATATGGATTATTCAAAGAGTACTATTTTTCGTCTAATGCAGTTGCGTTCCCGCGAACCCGGAAGAAGTGAAATACTAATCCGAGAACCAAACCAACCAATGCTGGTACTAGCCATGAGAGACCTAAACTAGCAAGTGGTAAGTGGCTCCGTACTGCAGCAACTGCATTACCAAATGCACTCGCGCTAACCACTTTCGGGAAAGATACTACCATATCACCAAGCGCTGGAACAACAGTGAATAGGACAACAAACAGGTAAACAACCCCGTCACGGTTGAACATTGGTGAAAATACTGACAAGAGGATTAATACTAAACATAGTGGGTAGAGGAACATCAACATTGGTGTTGACCAAGCGATGATTGTGTCTAAGCCAAAGTTAGCGGCTAAGAATGAAGCTAACGTAGTTAGTGCTAACCATGTGTGGTAAGAAACCTTTGGGAAGTGCTTATGGAAATCTTGTGCAAAAGCTGCTACCAATCCTACGGCAGTCGTCAAACAAGTTACGGTGATCAATACTGCCAGAACCGCTTGACCAAAGGCACCACCATAGTAGCTAACAACTTGGTTAAATGCGACCCCACCATCAGCAGAAAGCTTAAAGTGACCAAGTGACATCGCACCAACCACAATTAATAATACGTAGATAAAGGCTACCATACTCATGGAGACTAATCCTGCTTTACCAACAACCTTTGCGACATCTGATTCACGTTTTTGCCCCATTTGCCGAACCGCGTGCACAACGGTTACCCCAAAGGCAAGGCCGGCAGGAGCATCCATCGTATTGTATCCTTGTAAGAAACCATTAACAAATGAAGAATGCAAGTAAGCTGATGTTGCGGGTGCTGACATTGGATTACCCATCGGCCGTAAAAAGGCAACTAAAAACATTAAGAATAGTAATGCCAAGAACATTGGGTTTAAAACCTTACCAACGTTGGAAAGGATATCATTTTCGCGGTACGAGAATGCAAATGCTAACGCAAAGAAAACGGCTGAAAAAACTAAAAGTGCGACTTGATGGTCGGCTTTGGGAACAAATGGGGCAACACCAACTGTAAAGGAAACTGACGCCGTCCGTGGTGTCCCAAAGAGTGGTCCGATGGTGGCATGAATTAAAACCATGAAAACTAGTGCAAAACCAACCCCTAATGGGCGACCAACATCAAAAACCCCTTCGGCACGGGTGACTGCAATTGCCATAACTGATAGCAATGGTAACAGAACCCCAGTCAGTAAGAAACCAACCGTAGCCAAAACCCAGTGGCCACCGGCTAATTGTCCTAAATGAAGTGGAAAAATCAAGTTCCCCGCCCCAAAGAACAAACCAAATAGTAATGAACTAACGACTAGATATTCCTTTGTGGTTAGTTTACGTGACGCTAAATCATTCATAATTCTCCCTCCAATATCATTGCGAATGAGTTAACATCGAGCCCAATAAAAAAGTCCCTTGACTGATCATCGACCAGTCAAGGGACGCCATGCGCGGTACCACCCTTGGTTTATACTAATATTGCTATTAGTACCTCAATACGTACAGCAAAATTGCGATACGCTGACGCTGTAATGGGTGTCATACCACTGTACCTTGGACAGTACAGACTCGAAAGTGATTTTCACGCTTCCTAGATTCGTTCCCCTCTCACCAAACGGGATTCGCTTTCGATTAGAAATCGCTACTCTTCTTTCTCATTGTGCTCGAATAATTAATTTATGAGTACATTCTAATTAAACTTTAATCTTTCGTCAAGGCTTTTTTCATAATTTTCTGGAATTAATTTATCTTTCCATTTTTCATAAAGGATGGACACCAGAATTATGCTAGAATGATACACATTATAGACGTCCAATAAAGGAGGATTAAGCATGGTTGAACGCACCCATCATCATTATCCACGGAAGTCACCACGTCATTATCAGCATCCGGTCGATGTTAAGATTGGTGACCGCTTCCCGTTAACCATTAAAAAACTAGGGGTTGAGGGCCAAGGAATTGGCTACTTTAAACACAAGGTTTGTTTTGTTCCTGGCGCACTCCCAAATGAAGTCGTGGTTGCCGAAGTTACAAAAGTTCACGAAAAGTATCTCGAAGCGGCTATCCATCGCCTTAAAAAAAATAGCTCAGACCGGGTCATTCCGCGGGATGATTATGCATTGGACGCTGGTGGCTTTGAATTTGAAAACTTAGCCTATCCGGCACAACTTCAATTCAAACGGCAAATGGTAATTGAAAGTTTAGCTAAATTTAAGCCCCGTGGTTACCGTCACTACGAAGTCCGTCCAACCATTGGCTCTGAAAAACAATATGGTTACCGTAATAAGGCGCAGTTCCAAATTCGCCAGCAAAATGGGCAAGTCGTTGCTGGACTTTATCGTTCTGGATCCCATGAAGTTGTTGATATGCAAGAATGTGCTATCCAAATGCCAGGGATTATGAAAGTGATGCGCGCTCTTGTTGATAAAACTACGCAATTAGGAATCCCGTTGTATGACGAAAGCAATCATAGTGGGATTTTAAAAACCATTGTCGTTCGTGAATCTGCAACAACTCATCAAATTCAAGTAACTTTCATTACTAATAGTCCTAAATTACTTAAAAAACATCAACTCCTGACTTTCATTGCGGAACAATTGCCGTCTGTTGTTTCTGTAATGCAAAATATAAATCCCGGAGATACCCCACTCGTTTGGGGAAATGAAACTCTCCACCTCGCTGGTGAACCATACATCACTGATAGCTTGATGGGATTAGACTTCCACCTTTCCGCACGTTCATTTCTTCAACTCAATCCATACCAAACCGAAACGCTATATGAAGAAGCTGCTAAAGCGATGGAATTAACTAGCACGGATACCCTAATTGATGCCTACGCTGGAATCGGTACGATCGGTCTAGCTCTTGCTAACCGCGTTAAAGAAGTCCGTGGAATGGAAATCATTCCAGAAGCTGTCGCCGATGCAAACCAGAATGCCGCCTTAAACAACATCACTAATGCTATGTACGAAACTGGATCCGCTGAAGAATTATTACCAAAATGGCGAGCTGAAGGACTCCATTTTGATGCCTTAGTAGTAGATCCTCCACGAACAGGACTAGATAACAAATTGATCCAGCAAATTTTACAAGAAAAACCGACGAAGTTTGCTTATATTTCCTGTAATATGGCATCGCTTGCCCGAAACTTGGCCCGCTTGGTTCCTACCTACCGAGTCGATTACATCCAACCAATCGATATGATGCCTCAAACACCACGATGTGAAGCAGTTGTAAAATTAAGCTTGAACTAATAAAGAGCAGATTCCTACAGGAATCTGCTCTTTATTTCCCAGGAAATATTAATCAAAGTAATGTTTAATAATCTCCTGATACGCTTTAATCGTTGCTAAATAACTTGAAATTGTGGTGTACTCATTAATTTGGTGAGCAATGTTCCAATCATCTGCCCCTAACACAATTACTGGGAGCTCTTGATTGTGCTTAACAAAGACACTCGCATCTGTTGCACCATTAATCGTCTTTAATTCTGGTGTACTGTGATTTGGCACTTCTTGATATGCCTGTTGTGTTGCTTGAAGTGCACGTTTAACAAATTGACCTGATGGATCAGAAGCTACTGGGCGGAAATTATGAATTAAGTCTAATGATAACTGACCTTTTCCTTCTTGATTAACTTCACTAATCGCCCTCTGAAGCCGCTCAATTACTTGATCATTATTAAAGGACTTAGTAGGTCGGATATTCCCTTTAAGGGCAGCCGTATCCGGAATAGTGTTGACTTGATCACCACCGTTAATTACCGTCACACTATGTTTGACAGTTCCTAAATACGGATCTACGGGGGCATCGTTGAACAAATCACGTTCTTTTACGCAGAAATCAACTAACGCATCAATAGCATTGACACCATTTTCTGGTTGACTAGAATGAACTGATTTACCAGTACTTGATACTCGATAATTCATACTTCCCGAGTGCGCATACACAACGTTGCCACTGGTTGGCTCACCAACAAGTAACCCAACTAAATCATTTGCGACCCCAGCAGCTTCCAAACGATTGGCTCCGGGCGTCCCGTATTCTTCACCCGCCGTCGCAATAAATCTAACGTGACCAGCTGGCAGTGCATCCGCATCATGCAACTCAATCAATGCAATCACTTCAGCAGCAAGACCACTTTTCATATCAGCAGCGCCGCGTCCATACAAACGATCTCCATCACGAACGGGAGTGAATGGACCGTGCTGCCACTTGTTTTCATCACCAGTCGCAACAGTATCCATATGACCAGTTACTCCCAAAACATGATCTCCAGAACCGAAGTCAGCAATTAAATTGGCACGATGGTCACCGAATAGATCAATTTTCGCTTTAATGCCATGACGGTCAAAGAGTTGTTGTAAATACTTTGCAACCTCTTCTTCATTACCATTCACGGAATTAATTTTGATCAAATCTTCCAGTACTCGAACTTGTTCATCTTTCTCCATACCTATGCCTTCTTTGCTTAGCGACTTTGGTGATTTAAGCGTTGTGCTAACCAATCACCAACTAATTGAATAATGACCACTAATAGTAAAACTAAAATCGTTGCGACAATGGTTACATCATTATTAAACCGGTTGTATCCGTACGCAATGGCGGTATTACCAAGCCCACCGGCACCGATTGCTCCAGCCATCGCGGTTAACCCAACCAAACTAATCAAAGTCACGGTTGAGACCCGAACTAACTCAGAACGGGCTTCACGAAGATAGACATCAAAGATGATATCGCGATTAGTTGCGCCAAGCGCCTCCGCTGCTTCAATCTTGCCTTCATTCACACTTTCTAAAGCCACTTGAACCTGACGTGCATAGAATGGGAAAACCCCAAGGGATAATGGTACAAGTGCTGCAGTTGTCCCAATTTGAGTTCCGACAATTAATTGGGTAAACGGCGCAATAAAGGCTAATAAGATAATAAATGGTACGGCCCGGAAGAGTGAAACAACTTTATCACAAAAGCCAAACCAGAATCGGTTTTCCAGAATGCCACCAGGTTTAGTAATTACTAAAACGACACCAAAAATTAATCCAAGAATTCCACCAAAAATCGCTGGCCAAAAGGTCATGTAAATGGTTTGCCAGATGGAAGTTCCCCAACCAGTATCGCCACCCCAGCCAAGATTAGCAACATTCGGTAAATATTTTGCTAATAAACTAGTCATTCCAAATCCCCCGATCATCAATCTTTGTTACTTCAACATCTTTTCCTTTCAAGAGGTGAACCACACTGTCTAATTCTTTTTGATCACCCTTGACCAGAATAAACATTGTCCCAACTGGTTCATCTCCAAGTACTTCAATATTTCCGTAGAGCATTGAGACATCAACCCCCAATTGCTTATACAGATCCAGAATAATTGATTTAGTAACGTTGGCTGCACTAAAGACAACTTGGAAGAGTTGTTCATTTGGTGCTAAATGACCAAGATCAAAGGCCCGGAGTGTTTCAATTGCGGCCAGTGAACCACCAACAAATTGCCGGGTCAGTTCCTCCTTTGGACGCAGGTAAACATCACGTAAGTTCCCTTGTTCCACGATGACCCCATGTTGCATTACCGCAATCTTATTGGCAACTCGCTTCACTGCATCCATTTCATGAGTAATCAAAACCACTGTTAACCCCAACTTTTTATTGAGATCCTTCAATAAATCAAGAATTTGGTTCGTGTTCCGTGGATCTAGTGCTGAAGTGGCTTCATCTGAAATTAGAATTTCTGGATCATTTGCCAATGCCCGGGCAATCGCCACCCGTTGCTGCTCCCCACCAGATAACTGGACAGGATAGGCGTTGGCCTTATCCTTTAAGCCTACTAAATCGAGTAATTTTAGGACTTTTTCTTCAGCTTCATCATCTGAGATGGAGGAATGTTTTAAGGCAAACAACACGTTTTCGGCAACCGTTGTTTCATTCAATAAGTTAAAATGTTGGAAAATCATTCCAATATTACGGCGCTTTTCCTGAAGCTCTTTATTATCAACTTGTTGTTGACCATCTTTGAAAAGGACTGTACCGGCAACGGTGACTGAACCAGCCGTCGGCTTTTGTAAAAGGTTAATTGTCCGCACAAGAGTTGATTTACCAGCACCAGAATAAACGACTACTCCATAAATATCACCCTTTTCAACCTTCAAATTAACGTTTTGCACTGCCTTAACATCAGTCCCCTTTTTTTGATGGAAGGTCACGCTGAGGTTGTCTAAATCAATGATGTTCGCCATATTCTACTTCTCCTTGCTAATTAGTTTAATTTTAAGTCCCAAGCGGTCTTTTCGGTATCACCGTAGTACTTTTGGTAAAGCTTCTTAACTTGTGGAGTTTGGAAAGCCTTCACAACATCCTTGTATGCTTGCTTATTTGCATCGGACTTCTTAGCTGCAATAATGTTAATCCATTGTTCAGAATCCTTATTAAGTGGTTCAACGTAGATGGTTTCTTTCTTAGTTAAGCCAGCTGGTGCAGCATAAGTATTGTTAACAACTGCTGCATCCACATCATTTAATGACCGCGCAGTTTGTTCAGCACCAAGTTCCTTAATCTTCAGGTTCTTCGTGTTCTTATCGATATCAGCAACCGTTGCTAATTTACCGGTTCCCTTCTTGAAAGTAATTAATCCAGCGTTCTTCAATACATACAATGCCCGACTTTCATTAGAAGCATCGTTTGGCACTGCGATTGTTGCGCCATTTGGCAAATCTTTAATGCTGTTGTACTTCTTTGAGTAAAGACGAATTGGTGCGATAACCGTCCGTCCAATTGAAACCACTTGACCGTGATTAGCTTTATTCCAAGCGTTTAAGAACGCGGTATGTTGAAAGGCGTTTAAATCAATGTCGCCATTTTGGACCGCCTTGTTTGGCTGATTATAGTCAGAGAAATTCTTAACCTTAACTGTTACGCCATACTTTTTCTTGGCCGTCTTGTTAACTTCATCCCAAATCTTTTGTTGTTGGTTCGTTAAACCGACAACCCCAACCGTTACCGTCTTCGCTTGTTGCTGGCGATGGTGAGCAAACCCGGCAATTCCACCAATTAAAACAATTGCAACAATAATAATGGTCCAAATTAATCCAGTGTGTTTTCTTCTCTTCATAATCAAAATCTCCCTCTCAATATAATTTCAAATTATTTAATCAACTAATCTAAAGCATGATGAACAAAAAAATCGTCCCTTATCTATTTCTAGATAAAGGACGATTACTCGCGTTGCCACCTTTAGTTCGTTGAACCCTCACGAATCCAACCTCAGCAGGTTACATGAAGGACGTCTCCCTCGTATAACCTTGCACTAATAACGTGTGCAACTCCGTCACCAGCTAACATCACTGATGCCATTCCAAGCCCATCTTCAGAACCTTCAAACACTTCTTTTCACCATCCAGAAGCTCTCTTCAGATCTCCAATTCCTACTCTGCTTTTCGATATGTTTATTTTCGATTAATTGATTATGAGTAATTATAATTTAATTCTCATTTTTGTCAACACATTTTCTAATATTTTTTTATAAACTTTTTCAGACGACTGATTCCTACCGACGGATAATTAGTCAGACCCGTTGACTTATGATATGATATGTACCTAAGAATAAAGGAGGGTTCGCATTGCAAAATCCATTTGGAAACAATAACAATAACGATCCAAACAACATTTTTAATAATCTCCCAATTCCACCAAACTATGCGAAAATTAAAAATGACCAAGGTGATTTGCGAATTGCTAAGGTGGGAATCTCATGGACAACCTTTTGGTTTGGACCGCTACCCGCACTCTTCCGTGGTGACTACTATAATTTCTTCTTGGAGTTAGTTCTCGCTGCCGACTACGTCTTAGTAGCACTATTCTTTAAATTGGGTGCATTGCTGACATTTCCTTGGCCAGCGCTAATCTTTGCCTTATTCTATAATATGATGTATTTTCGTCACCTCTTTAACAAGGGTTATTATCCTGCAGACGCACACTCACGGGAGTTACTGACCAAGAGCAAATACTTAAAAGAGCAAAAATAAGATCTCACTTGTCACAAGCAAAAGAGGGCTTCAACGCTCGGTAACGCCGAACGCTGAAGCCCTTATTGTATATAAAATCTATTTCAATGCCGGCCCATTTCCCGGGAAATGAACAAATTACTCTGCGTGTTCTTTAGACCACTGTGCAGGATCTTGCCGCCATGCATGGAGTGAAGCAAGTTGGTCATCAGAGATCATTTGGTTTTGCTTTGCTGTCTCGATTAACGTCGTGTAGTTAGTAACTGAATAGTAGGGTAGTCCCGCTTCTTTAAAATTATCATCCAGTGCTTTTAATTGATAACTAAAGATGGAAACAACCCCTATGACATCTCCACCAGCTTCTTCAACCGCTTTAACAGCTTTCAATGCACTGCCACCAGTTGAAAGCAAGTCATCAATCACTACTACTTTTTGACCTGCTTTTAAAACCCCTTCAATCTGCCGACCACGGCCGTGATCCTTCGGCTTAGAGCGAACATAAACAAGTGGCTTTTGAAGACGCTCAGCTACATATGCTGCGTGGGGAATTCCTGCAGTCGCCACTCCCGCAATGACGTCTACATCATCAAGGTGATGCTTAATTAACTCAGTCATTCCCACTGCAATATTCCGACGAACAAATGGGTAGGAAATTGTTAACCGATTATCTGTATAGATTGGTGCATGCATTCCACTCGCCCACGTAAATGGTTCGTCTGGTTTCAGAGTTACCGCATTAATATCTAATAAGTTTTTTGCAACAATTTCTAATTGTCCAACCATTATTCTTCACCTTCCATAAATGCTTGCCGAATTGCTTGATATGCTGCCACCGGATTATCACTTTGTGTAATTGGCCGTCCGACAACAATTCCATTACTACCTAATTGACGTGCCTGAGCTGGCGTTACCACCCGTTTTTGGTCATCATGCACAGATAAATTCGGTCTGATTCCTGGTGTCACACATAAGAAGCCTGGCTTAGTAACCGTTCGAATTGCTTCCACTTCTTGGGCTGAACAAATGACCCCATCCAGTCCGGCCCGTTCAGCAACCTGTGCATAATTTTTAACCACTTCGATTAATGGCAAATCCACATGTTGTTCATTTTTAAGAATATTTTCATCAATTGAAGTTAATTCTGTAATTGCCAATAACTTTGGCTCGGGTAACCCAGCTTCGTGAGCACCTTCTACAAGCCCTTCTTTAGCCGCTTTCAACATTTCAGTACCACCAGCTGCGTGAGTTGTTGTGTACCGAACTCCTAACTTGCCAATTACCCGCATTGCCCGATGCACCGTATTTGGAATATCGTAAGATTTCAAATCAAGGAAAACGGCTAACCCCCGCTGCTTCGCTTGCTTAACGATTCCAGGACCAAAAGCATAGTAAAGTTCCATCCCAATCTTAACAATCGGGGTATGGTTAGTATCGCCAGCTAATTGATCAAAAAGTTTTAAGGCCGCTTCTTTCGTATCAACATCAATTGCGACCATTGGTTCAAAGCGTTCCATTTGTTATTTCCTCCTATTAAAAAAGCAGTTCTCGCAAAGAGGACTGCTTTCGTGGGTTATTTTTCCTAACCCGCTTTCGCCTTTTTGCCCTCTCTGGAGCGAATTAAATGGTGAAATTCTAATTATCTTCAATTGAAATATCTTCGTGACCGTCATATTCCTCAACCGCCACATGTACTGTTTCATTCAATGACGTTGGGATGTTCTTGCCGACAAAGTCTGGACGAATTGGTAATTCACGGTGACCACGATCTACCAAGACTGCTAATGAAATCCGCTTAGGACGGCCAAGATCCATTAACGCATCCAAGGCTGCCCGAGCTGTCCGCCCCGTAAACAAAACATCATCCACTAAAATAACGTGCTTATCATTGATATCAACTTTAATATCACTGCCATTCACCGTCGGTTGGGTTTTGTGATCAGCAATATGACGGTCGTCCCGATAAAGCGTAATATCCAATGAACCAACTGGAATTTGAACTCCTTCTAATTGTTCCATCCGCTTAGCTAAGCGTTGAGCTAAATAAATTCCTCTGGTCTTGATCCCAACAAACACTAAGTTCTCGACACCTTTATTTTGTTCGATGATTTCGTAAGTAATTCGCGTCAATGCACGTTGCATACTAGATCCATCAACAATCTCATGGGCCACAATCAACACTCCTTTTCTATAATAAAAACGCCTTTACGTACATCGGGGACATAAAGACGTGAATGTTATCTATCGATTCCCTTTGGACCTCTCTGGGTCGAGTTAAAAAGGCTTTATTTAGGAATAGTCTACCCGTCTAATGGTTGTGTGTCAACCATTTAACAGCGTATAATGGTGAGCATAATTAATTTTGAAAGGACTGGTTCCGCGTGAATAATTTTATGTTTGATTTTGATGGTACCCTCGCTGATTCTGGCGCCGTGGTAACCGTCGCCACCCAAAAAGCATTCATTAAAAACAACTTGCCAGCACCCACTAAACAACAAGTGCTTGATTACATGGGATTACCAATTGAAACATTCTTCCCCATGTTGGCACCACTAGCCCCGCAAAAAGTTCTTAATCAACTCTATGATGACTTCCGAACCTTTTGTGCACAAAATGAAGATGCCGGCACTAAATTTTTCGATGGTGTAATTCCCACCCTCAAACAACTTCATGCTGCTGGTAAGGACCTTTTTATTCTTTCTAGTAATTCATCTGAAACGATTTATCATCATCTGAAACGCTTCAAAATCGACCAGCTCTTTACCGAGGTGGTCGGCTCCGACATGGTTAAAAACTTTAAACCCAATCCAGAAAGTGTTAACCGCGTTGTCCACGACTTCAATCTTAACCGGCAACAAAGTGTTATGATCGGCGATGCCCGCTATGACCTCCAAATGGGGAAAAATGCCGCGGTCAAAACTTGTGGTGCAACGTGGGGTGCCTTCAGCATCGACTCCCTCAGGCAAGAACAACCCACTTATCTAATTCATCAACCTCAGCAACTGCTAAATTTTTAAATTAGTTATTGCGATCTAAATTAATGTTTGTTAGAATCGGAGAAAATAATAAGTAATACATCAGAGGGTTTGTAACCTACAAGCTGGATAAGATGCTGCTGCGGCAGAAATTCTTATCCAGCTTTTTTTCAAGGAGGATTAATTATGAAGTTTGTTATCACACCAGAAATTTTTGAACAAGTACCTGATATGTACGTTGGCGTTGTTGTCGCCCATGGAATTGATAATTCACGGAACTACCCAATTATTGATGAAATGCTAAATAAGTATATGCAAGCCGCTCAGAAAAAATTTGCGGATACAAACGTTAAGCAACGACCGGAAATTAAGCCATACCGGGAAGCCTTCCGAAAAATTGGTATTAACCCGAACCGGTTCCCTTGCTCAGCTGAAGCACTATTTAAGCGTCTTTCTAAAGGAAAAGATCTGCCGCATATTAACCCCCTTGTGGATTTAAATAACGCGATTTCGCTTAAATACACAGTTCCAATGGGTACCCATACGTTAGATAACGTCACAGAGGATATCATGATGCGGACCGCTAAAGCTGGTGATCATTTCGTTCCGCTGGGAAAGGATACTGTTGAAACTCCCGATGATGGAGAAGTTGTTTACGCAGTTGGTAACGAAGTCCGGACACGGCGTTGGACCTGGCGACAAAGTGAGTACGGTAAAATTACCGCAGATACTAAGGACGTGTTCTTCCCCATTGACGGATTCATTGACATTAATAAGGAAACGGTGGATCAAGCAAAGGAAGACTTAGTCAACCAACTTCATGAAATTTTTGGTGTTGAAACCCAATCAGGAATTGTGGACCGAACTCATCCATCCTTTGAATGGAATTAGCATTTGTCCCACTATGCTGTTCGTTGTATATTAAAAAGGTAATAATATTGGGTGGAGGCCTTTGAAATGATAAAAAAACGGATAGCAGTGTTAACGGTTACTGGTTTAGCATTCGCACTAGCTGGTTGTACTCAGCAGAGCTCACCAACCAACAGTGCCAGTTCATCAAGTTTATTAGCAAGTAGTTCCAGCACAAAGATTAGTGAAAACAATTTAACCCCGCAGCAAATGGTAAGTGTTGTTACCACGTATGCCGGAAATAAATTTGGCAATGACTGGGCAACGACCGCTAAGCAAGCTAAAAAGTCAGGATTACAAGTCGATTTATATCCAGCAAGTAACTATCAATTAGCGGATCGCGGCCAAGGAGTAGCTTATAATGTTAAAGCTGATGGGAATAGTTCTAACCTCGTTTATACGGTTAAGGACAATGATGTCATCATTTATCAAAACGCTAGTAAAAAACACAGTGGTAAAAAGTTAGCCACCGTTAGCCGTTCAGAAATGGTGAAGTACATTAATGATAAGGGACAAGGTGACTTCGTAAATCGACTCGCGCAAAGTGCGCAAGTCAACGATAAGCGCGATTCTACTAGTAACACTACCAGTTCATCATCTTCAAACGATACTGGCAAATATGGTAACGAAGGTCCTGTAACAGTCCCTACTGACATGCGCGGCACCTGGTATACTGCTGACGATGATAGTAATGGAACAATTACATTTGGCAAGAACACCTTCCAATATACCGGTTCTGATGGAACAAATGGTCTGATGCACCTTTATAAGCAAGGCAAACTGGATGAAGATACCATGATGGATCAAAAAGTACAAACCGCTACTAAAAATTGGATGCGAACTGACTTCCATGATTACCGAAACATGCATTGGATCCATATGGAAGGGTGGTGCCAAAGTGCTGGTGATGGTTCATACTACGCTGTTCACTCCGAAACAATCAATGGACAACAAGTAAAGGTCCTTGTCCAAGCTGGAGGTGCTGAACTTTGGGTTGATAATGTTTGGTATCAAACAAAGGATCTTGCCCATCAAAACGCCGATAAAAAATTTGATGATCTTCATTACCAAGACGATGAATAAAAATCTAAACACTTAATTTTTGACCACTTTCCTATTATTGAAGGGGAAGCGGTCTTTTTCTTTTCCAAAGAGCTCACTGAGTATTTGGCGTCACCCTCTTGATGGTTGTTATCCTAATGATTGTTCTTGGTCGATACCTGACCATTAAAATACAAAATTAAAACTAAGGGGCTGTGACATAAGTCCCCAAATTAGAAGCTCCATTCGGAATTTGATAAAAATTCTGAATGGAGCTTTTTGATTATTTAAATATTTTGAGAAAATGGACGGCCTTCCGGCCATTTTCTTCATGTTTA
>DWZS01000065.1 GCA_019117445.1 Candidatus Limosilactobacillus excrementigallinarum
CCATGAGAATACCCCTAATATTGACTGGGAGACTATAACCATTAATTTAGTGATGAAAAGATTGCAAAATCTTCAGTTTGTATTAGGTAAATATTTCTTGAAAGTTACCCAGGAGTTAACTAAGAGTGGAATGCCACCTCAGAATGACTGGTATCGTTTCATGGAGTATGGAACAGATAGTGACTTACGGATTTGGTTACAGCAGAATGGTTATTCCAGAGAATCCTCAGAATATATAGAAGACAATAAAGATGAATTTATCATTCAAGCCGATAATAATTACTTTGTCTCCAAGGATATCTTAAAAGCGAACGATCTTGATGCTGTTAGTGAGACTAAGGAAATTGAAATAAACGTTCCAGAAATTTTTATTTAGAGGAAGTAATCATGAATAACGAAAACTTAAGCATTAGTTATAACAAATTATGGAAGCTGTTAATTGATCGTGGCATGAAAAAGAAAGATCTACAACAGGCTAGTGGAGTTAGCGCCGCTTCGATTGCTAAGTTAGGTAGGAATGGTAATGTTACGACTGAGGTATTACTAAGGGTTTGTAAGGCCTTAGGCTGTGATATTAGTGACATTATGGAGATCGTACGAAAGTAACAGAAGAAATAATAGGAGGATAGGGGTGACATTTATTTAAAATGAGCAAGGAAGAAATAAGCCTTTTCGATGATCAAAAATTTGAAACCGATCATAAAAAATTTGAATTAAAAGCAATAGGTGATGATGGTCACCTAATTAAATCTAAGGAACGAGTTCAACATCATGGTGAAGTTTTTACCCCTAAATGGATGGTGAAAAAGATGCTGTCTGAACCGGCTATTCAAGAAAAGCTTCATGATCTGCATGCCACTTTTTTTGAACCTAGTGCAGGCGAGGGTGCCTTCTTGAAAGAAATCCTACATCAGAAGCTGAACTATGTAGACCAAATTTCTAATAAAACAACTTGGAAAAGCAACGCATTATGGTCATTAATGAGCATTTACGCTATTGAATTGTTGAAAGATAATTTAGCTCGATCAAAAGAAGCAATGATGAATATTTTTGTCAATCATTATCAAGCCTTTATGCAGAAAAGTTTGAGTTCAAAAACTGATATTTATAAATCAGCAAAATATGTAATCAATTTAAATATCGTCCAGGGTAATACACTTACCTATAGAAATGATGATGGAAAGTTAATTACTTTTAGCAACTGGATTCCATCTGGATCAAAAGTTGAACGAGAGATTTTTACTTTTAAATCATTGTTCAATAATAGTGATGCAAATGATATAGGCGCTAATGAAGGTCAATTAAGTCTATTTGATGACTTAGAAAATAGTGATGATACGAGTAAGCAGAAAATTATTATTACTAAAGTATTTAGGATGGGATAGAAAATGAGTAAAGAATTTAAATTTGATGTTGTAATTGGTAATCCACCATATCAAGAAGAAGTTGAGGGAACTAGTGATAAACAGATTTTTCCATATTTTATGGATCAGGCCTATAAAATTGGAAAAAATGTTGAGCTAATAACACCCGCTAAATTCTTATCTAATGCAGGAAAAACGCCCAAAAAATGGAATGAGAAGATGTTAAAAGATCCTCATTTAAAAGTACTTTTTTTCGAGCAAGATAGTAGTAAAGTTTTTAGTAATACAGATATTAAAGGTGGAGTTTGTGTTACATATCGAGATGTAGATTCGAGTTTTGGCGCAATTGGTACATTTACACCCTATGCAGAATTAAATTCTATACTAAAAAAAGTAAAAACAAGCAATTTTAAATCATTTAGTGAACTTATTTATGCTCCAGAAAGCTATAAGCTTACCCAAAAATTACATGATGATTTTCCAGATATAGGGTCGCGATTAAGTAAGGGACATAAATTTGATATTACTACTAACATTTTTGATAAATTAGGTGATATTTTTCAAAATGTAAAGCCTTCTGGTAGTTCAGAGCAATATGTAGGATTATACGGTCGGCAAAATAATCGAAGAACGTTAAAATGGATCAAGAGTAAGTATGTTAAGGGACCGGATAATCTGGAAAATTACAAAATTTTAGTTCCTAAATCAAATGGTAGCGGTGCACTTGGAGAGGTTTTAACCACACCCCTAATCGGGGAACCCCTAATCGGGGAACCCCTAATCGGGGGAACTCAAACATTTATTACAATTGGTAACTTTCAAGATATAAATTGTACGAAAGCGGCTATGAAATATATTAAGTCGAAATTTGCACGAGCGATGCTAGGTACGCTGAAAGTAACGCAGGATAATAAGAAACGCACTTGGGTTAATGTTCCATTGCAAGACTTTACCCAACATTCTGATATTGATTGGTCAAAATCCGTTCATGATATTGATCAGCAACTGTACAAGAAATATGGATTAAACCAGGAAGAAATCAATTTTATTGAAACCAAAGTAAAGGAGATGGAATAGACAATGGCAATGCCTAAAATTAAATCATTCAAACGAATCATTCCAATGATTTATGCCTACACCACTCCTAACGATATTTCACATAATGGATGGACTAAGATAGGTTATACGGCTTCACAATCTGTTGAAGATCGAATTAAGCAACAGAGCCATACTGTTGATGCCAAAGTAAAATTGTTATGGCGTGGCAATGCTCGGTATGAAGATGGGTCCGATGAAACCTTTACCGACCATGATTTTCATGATTACTTAACCCAGAAAAAGCAGATTGAACGGAAACATAGGACAGAATGGTTTCATATTGATGGACCAACATCCCATCACTACTTTCATGAGTTTGCTGATCGTGATTATGGGGATGTTCAAGGTCATGATAAGCATGTTCAGTATGAGCTTCGTAAAGAACAGCAAAAGGCAGTCGATCAAACAATTGCTTACTTTCTTAAAAATGGTGAAGGCAGCGAATTCTTGTGGAATGCTAAGCCACGGTTTGGCAAAACACTCACTGCTTATGATTTAGTCCGTAAGATGCAAATGCAGAATGTACTGGTAGTTACAAATCGACCTAGTATTGCAAACTCCTGGTTTGATGATTTTGACAAATTTATTGCTTGGCAAACTAATCTTAAATTCGTTAGTGAAACGGATGCCCTAAAAGATAAGCCAGTACTTTCTCGTCAGGAATTTATTGATTCCATTTCTGATGGCAATGATTATGGTCAGGTTGTTTTTGAGAGTCTTCAAGGGTTAAAAGGTTCAGTTTACTTTGGTGGAGAATACGACAAATTAAAGTGGATTGAAGATCTTAACTGGGATTTATTGATCATTGATGAGGCCCATGAAGGTGTGGATACTTATAAGACGGATAAGGCATTCGACAAAATCAAACGTAAGTATACACTTCATCTTACTGGTACGCCGTTTAAAGCCCTAGCCAAAGGTAAATTTGCTACAGATCAAATCTACAACTGGTCTTATGCTGATGAACAGCAAGCAAAAGCCGATTGGAATGAAGATGCTGAAGGTGGTAGCAATCCATATGCTGTAATGCCACGTTTAAACATGTTTACTTACCAATTATCAGAAATGATGTCAGAAACTTTAAAACAGGGTGTTGATTTAGACAATGGTGACAAAGCAGATCCAGCATTTGATTTAAATGAATTTTTCAGAACGCAGAATGGTAAATTTGTTTACGATGAAGCAGTGGATCATTTTCTTGACACATTGACTACTGGAGAAAAATACCCATTCTCAACTCCAGAATTAAGAACAGAACTTGCACATACTTTTTGGCTGCTTAACCGAGTAGATAGTGCTAAAGCTCTGGCAAAGAAATTGAAGCAACATTCTGTTTTTAAGCATTATCATATTATTCTTGCGGCGGGTGATGGCAAACTTGATGATGACCAATTAAATGATGATCAACTTGAGAAGGCCAATGAAAAGGCATTTGATAAAGTTCAAAAAGCAACTAAAGAATATGATAAAACTATTACTTTGAGCGTTGGTCAATTGACTACTGGTGTAACAGTTAAACCTTGGTCAGCCGTTTTGATGCTGTCTAGTATGAAGAGTCCTGCTGAGTATATGCAGGCTGCCTTTAGAGCACAAAACCCATATACTTTTGAGCGCAATGGTGAATTAGTGCAAAAAGAAAATGCTTATGTTTTTGATTTTGACCCAACACGGACACTGACTGTCTTTGACGAATTTGCTAATGACTTAATGGCTGAAACTTCAAATGGCAAAGGGACCGCTGCTGAGCATGAAACGAACATTCGTAAACTACTGAATTTCTTCCCAGTTATCGGTGAAGATGATAATGGCAAGATGGTCGAGCTTGATGCTAAGCAAGTTATGTCTATTCCTCGTCAGCTAAAGTCACAAGAAGTTGTTAAACGTGGCTTTATGAGTAACTTCTTGTTTACCAACATTTCCCGAATTTTTGCTGCGCCTGCCGAAGTACGTGAAATATTAAATGGTTTAGTAACGGCTAAAGAAGGGAAAGCAAAAAAGACTGAGCAAAATGCTATTGAAGGTGCTGAAGAAGTTTCAGTTAATGATGATGGTGAAGTTGAAATTCCTAAAGAGAAAGTAATTGGTAAATCAAAAGATCTTTTTGGTGACAAAGTTTACTCTGACTTAGGAAACCAGTTAGTAGACTCAGTTTCTGATACTGATAATACGGACTTTAAGACAGCAGCCAAGTCTATTTCTAAGAAAGTCAATGATTCTCTAAATAAAGAAGTTATTAATAGAGTCGCTAATGATTATGGCTTGTCCAAGAGAGAAGCTAAAAAGCAACAACAACAGATTGAAAAGGAAAATGAACAGGCATTAAATAAGATTGCTGACGAGCTTAACGATCAAAAAAAAATAGCCGAAGTTAACTATAAGAAAGAGCAAGCAGCTGCACGTGATCAAGCAGAACTTAACGAAGCTAAAGCAAAATATGAAACTACTGTCCAGAATATTATGAATGATTTTGGCAAAAGAGTACAAGATCACGTCAAGAAGACGGTTGAAGATGTTCCAGCTAAAGTGGTTGAACGTGTTGAAAAGCACGAGGAAGAGCAAAAATTAAATAATGTTGAAGAAGATGCTAGAGCACACCTGCGGGGCTTTTCTCGTACAATTCCCAGCTTTATTATGGCTTACGGTGATAAGAATTTAACTTTGCAGAATTTTGACGATTATACCGAGGATGATGTTTTCAAAGAAGTAACAGGCATCACGGAGGATCAATTCCGTTTCTTGCGTGATGGTGGTGATTATGTTGATGCTGAAACCAATGAAGAGAAACATTTTGATGGTCATTTATTTGATGAAGTAGTGTTTAATGATTCTATTCAGCAGTTCCTTGAAAAAAAGGACCAATTAAGCAATTACTTTGATGACAATAGCACGGAGGATATTTTCGATTATATTCCTCCACAAAAGACTAATCAGATTTTTACACCAAAAGCAGTTGTTAAACATATGGTGGATGATCTTGAAATAAATAATCCAGGTATTTTTGATGATCCTAATAAAAAATTTGCTGACCTATATATGAAGTCAGGGCTGTATATTACCGAAATTGTTAAGCGATTATTTCGCAGTGAGAAGATGAAACAGCTCTTCCCAGCTGACCATGAGCGTATTAAGCATATTATGGAGCACCAGGTATATGGCTTGGCGCCAACGAGGATTATTTATTTGATTTCGACTAACTATATTTTTGGATTTGATAAAGAACTGAAGAATAGTTTACTGGAAAAGCATTTTAAACAGATTGATGCTGCTAAATATGCCCAAGAAGGTACTTTGCAGGAAGTCGTCCAACGAGAATTTGGGGAGGAAGAATAGATGAAAGCTGATAGTATCCATCTGTTTGATTTCCTAGGAAGTGGGAAAACTATTTTTGAAATCCCTGTTTTTCAGCGAAATTATGAATGGGATAAAGCACAGTGTGAGCAGCTTTTTAAGGATTTAACGATAGCTGCACAAAACGATACTGATCATTTTATAGGCGCGATTGTTTATGTTACTGAAACTGGAAATAAGATGAGTCATATCTATCGCATCATTGATGGACAGCAACGTTTAACTAGTTTGACTCTGCTACTAAAGGCATTATCAGATGCTGATAAACAAGACCACGCTGAAATTGAGGAAGAATATTTAACCAATAAATATCTGGATGATAATAATCACCTTAAGTTAAAGCCGGTCGAGCATGACTATGAAGCATTTGAATCTGTTATGAATGAAATGGCTGATTACGATCAGCCGTCAAAAGTCATCGATAACTATCGACTGTTTCAAAAATTGATTAGTAATTCAGACATTGATAGTTCTAAATTGTATGAAGCAATGAATCACTTCAACATGGTTTATATTGAGTTAAGTAGTGATCCTAATGAAGAAAATCCGCAAGTCATTTTTGAAAGTTTAAACTCAACTGGGGTTTCACTCTCATCCTCGGATCTAGTGCGAAACTTTCTTTTAATGAAACTAGATTCGCAGGAGCAGTCGGACCTTTATAAAAAATACTGGGTTAAGATAGAGCGGATGTTTGCAACTAAGACTTTTGCAGAATTTATTCGACATTACTTAGTGGTAAAAACTCATGTATCGGTAAAGAGAAATAATGTTTATGGGAGTTACAAAGACTACTTTATTACTGAAAAATTAAATTCTGAAAACGCATTAGCGGATTTATTTAAGTTTGCCAACTATTATGACCAGATACTAAACCATAAAACTGAAGATAGTGAATTCAACAGGGTTTTGGACCATATTAATGTCATGGATAGTAAAGTAGTGTTCCCTTACTTGATGTTACTAATGGATTTGATAACTTCTGGTGAAATTGATCAAGGACAAGCTAATAGTTTAGCGCATATTTTAGAGAGCTACTTATTCCGTTTAAAGGCATGCCAATTGCCAACAAATGGCTTAAATAAAATTGTTGTTGGACTTTGTGATTTATCAAAGGTAAATGGCAATTTAAAGCTAAGATTGCTACGCCTGCTAAAAGCAAATTTTCCCGATGATCGTAAATTGTCCGATAGCTTGATGGAAGTAGATCTTTATCACCAAAGAAATCACTTAGCTAAATTAGCATTAGTTATTCTGGAAGAGCACCGTACTAAAGAAACAATTGATTTTAACGATGCGCAAGTAGAACATATTATGCCTCAGCGCTTAAATGCAGAATGGCGATTACAAGTTACCAATGCGGATAAGGTCAAAGAGCAATTTGGTGGCACACTAGGTAACTTAACTCTTACTAAGTACAATCAAGAAATGAGTAACAAGCCTTATGATGAAAAAAGAGAATATTATCAAGATTCAAACGTGTTCCTTACTAGAGAAGTAGCGAAGACTTATGACCATTGGGGCAAGGACACCATCACTGACCGCACTAGAAAGCTTACTGATGAGCTAATAAAAATCTTCCCAATGCCGGACATAAAAGAGGTTAGTGAAGAAGAGATTACTGGTGAATACACAATAGACCAAACAGTTGATGTCACTGGTAAGAAACCTGTTCAGATTACTATTAGTGGAGATGACTATTCGGTAAAGACCTGGCGTCAAATGTTAGTTGTTTTTCTGAATGATATTTGGAATAAAGACAGTTTGAATTTTGACCGCATTAAGGAAAATAGGCAGATTGATAGAATGTTATTTAGAGTTAATAGGAATCCAGAAAAGTTGGAAAATGGAACAGAGATTGAAACTAATTTCTCAGCTACCGTTATCTTAGCTATCATTGCAAAAGTCTCTGAAATTTGTGATATTACGGATCAAGTGTCTTATACAGTTAGATAGACAAGCTGAAGGACATTAACATTAACAATTTGCTGCGAAGGGGGATGGTAAAAATTGAGTAATAGGATTGAAAAATTTGAACCAAAAGAATTCATCAAGAGATTTAAAGAACTCTTGCTTGATAAGGAAACAAATAGAATTTTAATTCGTGGATATTTTGATGATGATAAATTACTTCTAGTATTTAGTTGCCTTTATGATTTGGAGGAATTTAATAAGGGTACTGTTGTAATTGGTAACACTACTGTTCCTTATGAAAGGCAATTCCTTGAAAAAGGACTTCGCGAAGTAGTTCCGAAGTTTAATTTAAGAGATTCATTTAACGTGTACGGGATGATTATTAATTTTGTACAATGGAAGAGAAATGTAGATTTGCCATTTGGCTTTGATAAAGACTTTGCACTTTTCCATCCTGTACAGTCGGTATTAGACGGTAAAGATTTTCCAAAATTTTGCGCTACAATAAAGAATGCCAAGGCAAAGAAAAATATCCTAATAACCACTAATGATTTCAATAATACAGCAGAAAAACTTTATCCGTATATTGATGCAACTCTTATTTTGGATACAACGAGAGTTAATGAAGAACACGAAAAAACTTATAAAGTAATTCAAAGTAATCTTCAAGCTGATCACAAAGTTTTACCATATTAAATGTCAAATAACTTTGTTCTTCCGCAGACACTCTGATTTTATTTTGAAACTTATATGTTCCCACAAACCAACAAAATCCGTGAACTACTATTCATCACTAAAAATCCTTCAAGATTCAACTTTTTAGGTTCGAGTAAACGGATGTACTGCTTTTATTTGGATAGCCCCAACCGCCTTAACTAGCGGTTAACCCAAAATGTGTAATTGACCATATGAGCTCGTGGCATGTTGAGAGTATTACAGTGCTATCGAGGAGCTAGGCGACGAAGTGATTGGTACAACCGAACCGCCGAGAGCGTTACTTTGTTGGAACGTGAGCATTGTAAGTGAGATATTCCTATTGATTTTTAATAGGAATACGATATAGTTATTATTAATAAAATGTTTTTCCAGTAATGGCGTTGCGTTGCTTAATAGTGCGTAATATAGGGAAAGTACTCTAGTCTTAATGCATTCAGACTAAGAGTACTTTCTTAATTTTGTGATATCTCTCAGTAATGAGAAGCAGCTGTTACCAACATTCGTTTTAAGAAAAGAACTGTTTTTAGAATCTAAACGTCATTGAGATGTAAAATAAACCAAGAACTATCAAATCGAGGTGGCACGAGATGCGAAAATACATCAAAACGTTAATCATGATCATCGTAGTGATGATATTAATGGTTGTGGGGCAGATTGCACCGCTAGCAGTAGCTGATCATGCAAACCTTTCGGAAAATGCTGCGGTGATCACGATGACGATTGTTTATCCAATTATTGTCATTGGTGGTGGTTGGTTACTAAATCATTTTTTATTTCGTCAGCATTTACCATTAGTAGCGAAATGGCATTTTCAATGGTGGCCAATATTTTACGCAATTTTGGCGGATGGGCTGGTCTACCTATTTTCCTGGTTGGCTCAAACCGGTTTTCATTCATCAGTGACAACAATGAACAATTGGTGGCTTCAATTTGCCATGACGGTCGTTAGTGCACCGCTAGTTGAGGAATATGTTTTTCGTGGGTATATATTCGGCGCCTTAGATAGTATTTTCAATCGTTCCATAACAATTTGGCTAACGGCATTTATTTTTGGCCTGATTCACCTGTCATCACTTGGCAAAGCGGTTTTGTACAATGCATTATTTCTGGTAGTTGCATATACAGCAATGGGGATGTTTTTCACCCTCATTGCCGTTGCAAATCACAGTATTTGGGCTAGCTTTACTGCACATGTTGTGAATAATCTATTGATTTACGTTGTTGGAATTTGGGCGGCAGTATCTAGTTCACCAAGGATGATGTGGCGTAGCTTAACCGGAACGCTACTAGGAATGGGCATTACTGCTTATTTAATTTACCGGTACTTTCTGAAAAATAGAAAAGTACATAATCATAGTTGAATACAATATGGTGTTATTCAAATCTTCTTACGGAAGATAGTTTATTATGATTTGATTATCAGCCAATGAATCAGAATTTAGCGGCGATTTTAGATCAATTAGTGAAAAAGTATCAGGAATAATCTTAATTGTTACGTCACCTTCGAACATGAATTAAAGTCGCGTGAAGGTGGCGTTTATTTGTGTGGAAACCAAGCACTTTACCCCCCCATTTTTTCAGGTATAATCCTAAAAAATGGGGGATTGGATATGAAAAAGGGAATTGATGCGCCCATTACGCCGCTTATGTTCATTATTTGTGGATCAGCGGGATTAGTGGCTGTAATGCATTCGGATAATTATGTAAACTACGTTTTTCCAGTTTTGATGATAATACTGTCAATAATTTATCTTCATACAAGTTTGATTGGTAAGTATAGAATTATCCAGCATGTAGTAGAAAAGTTGGAGATTCCAAGTACTTCCCAGATTTTAGATTTAGGGACCGGCCATGGAGCAGTATTATTAACGGTCGCTCAAAGGTTAAGCGTTCCCGGAAAAGTTATTGGGATTGATATTTGGAATTCTGTCGATCAGTCGAATAATTCACGGCTTGTCACGCAACAAAATATAGATCAATTAGGACTGAATGATGTTGCACGACTGCAAACAGCTGATATGACTAGTCTACCTTTTCAAGATAATTATTTTGATTATGTATTTGCGAGTTTAGCAATCCATAATGTTAAGCCCAAAGCACAGCGACGTCTAGCAATTGAAGAGGCAATGCGGATATTAAAGAATAATGGACAATTGGTGATTATTGATATTGAACATATTCAGGAATATCAGAAATGGTTATCTGAATTAGGGTGTAATGATGTTCAAGTTTATTCTGCTGGCTGGGATGGCCTGTGGGGATGGTTGCCAACCAAGATCCTGATAGCTAAAAAGAATGCCGGGTGATGAAGATGAAACTAAAAAAATTACACGATAAAATTAAAGCTCACTATGAGTCAGGAGAATTTACTACGGCTCGTTCTAAACAGGGAACGCCTAGTCCTTTAAATTCAATAATAATCAATGTGGTTACTTTGTTGTTACTAGGATTAATTATATCTTTCCCAATTACAAGGATGATGGTTACAAAATTTCATTGGCTTTACGTGATGCTTTTAATTTGTCTTATTCTTAATTGTATTGGTCTGATTATTTCAATCGGTTATTATTACTATCTAAAAAAGACACCCAACCGCAATCGGTGAGTGTCAACAAATACTTTTACCATCTTAAGGTGATACCTACGGATGGTATTTTTATTTACTTAAATAATTTAGCAATTTCCTGATCAGACAACTTAAACTGTTTCTGAACTTTTTGCTTCAATTGCTCTTCAGGGACACTTAATTGACGAGTCAGCGTGATCATTTGTTGAATGGTTTCTTGACGCACATCTTCATCGTGAAACATCATATGAGTTTTATTATCCATATAGCCGTTCCTCCATTTACGATTTCGGCTTAGTTGGCTGATATAGCCTTGTAGTTCATCTATATAACGATCGTTCTTAACATCTTTATTATCTACGTAATGCAGGAAGTTTTGCAAGGCTTTTGAAACATCATTTTGGCAGCCTTTGGTGTTCAAAAAAATTGCGGTCCGCCCATCATGCATTTCTAATTCTTTAGCATTAACGCAAAAATTACGAAATTCATATTTATATAAACCTTTACCATATGGATCAAATGGACAAATAAAAATGACATAAGTTCTTTTCATTAAATCATATTGATCACCATGATTTAATAGTTCAGCGTCAATCCGTCCCTGATAATACCGTACCCGTTTTGGTAATCCTTTTGTATGTCGTACTTGCATATCAATCTCATAAACTGCATTCTGATCTTCAGTGTAAACATCAAAACGCACGTCATGACTATGGGGATCCTCTTGAACTGCTTTTTGCAATGTTGGAAATTGAATTCGCTGAATCTTCAGCTCAGGTAATATCAATTGGATCAAATGGCGACAAAGTTTCGCATTACTCATCACGCTGCCAAAAACATAATCATCTTGAATACTAATTTGATTTTTCAATTTTCTCACCTCAAATTTTGTTCTCATTATTTAAAGACGACAAAATTTAAGAAATGTATTTTAACCTCACACTTAATTTCCACGCTCCTCAAACCCCTGAGGAGCTTTTTTTACTCCCCAGGGTATCGCCAAAATTTAAATGGGGGGGGTAAAATTAAACTGAAACCGCTTTTTACATGAAGGTGAAGTTATGAAGTGAGGTTGGATAACAATGTTAAATGTGCAAAATCTGAATATCTATTATGGCCGAAAACAGGTGATTAAGGAGGCAACCTTTCAAATTCAGCCAGGTGAAATTGTTGGGTTAATCGGTCCGAATGGTGCTGGTAAAACTACGATTATGAAAACTTTACTAGGCTTAACTAAATTTACTGGTACAATAACTTTTAATCATCAGCAAATTACAGCGAATAGTCATCAAGCCCTTCAACAGGTTGGTGCGTTAATTGAAAATCCAGCAGTTTATCCATTTCTGTCTGGTCGAGAAAATTTAGAACTTTATTCCCGAGATACCACGGACATGAATCAATTGATTGATCGGTTTGGGATGGGAACGTACATTGATGAACCGGCAAAGTCGTATTCGATCGGAATGAAGCAGAAACTGGGAATTGCACTTGCACTGCTTAATAAACCAGAGTTTGTCATTTTGGATGAACCAATGAATGGACTGGATATTGAAGCCACCATTTTAGTTCGCCAAATTATTCATGAATATGCAGCCCAAGGGACCGCGTTTCTAATTTCTAGCCATGTGCTAAGTGAATTACAAAAAGTTATGACATCCGTCATCATTCTGAATCATCATGAAATCGTGATGAACGTTCCAATTGATCAGTTTAAAAATGCACCAGTGACCCAATACCAAATCAAGACGGTTGATAATGAGGCAGTGGCTAAAATACTGAAGGGCAATGATGTTTTTTACCGTCATCAGGACCAGTCGTTGTTTATAAATACTACGGATATTGATCAGGTTCAAGCAATTCTGTGTCACCACCAAATTATGTTGCGGGAGCTAGTACCCGTCCGGCAAACTTTTGAACAGGCGATTGTTGAAGTGTTGAAAGAAAAGCGGGTGGATGAATAATGAAAATGACGTTTTCCCATGAACTTTATAAAATGGTTCATCAACGCTCGTCGTGGGTTGCAATGGTTGCTTTATGTTGTCTGATGGCTTATTCAGCAACGCCCACGGCTTACATTACTAAAAATCTAGTTGCTCAAGGTTTCGGCGTTGGTCAATGGAGCATTATCATCATGATTGCGTTGACTGCGAACTTTTTTACCATGGAACTCCGTAACAATACGATGACAACTTTGCTCTATAAGAGTCCTAGCCGCTCCACGGTTTTTCTTGCCAAATTCTTCGTCCTTATAATTTATGGCTTTTGGTTAGTTTTGATTGGCTTTCTTTTCGCGTTAATAATTAAGATCGGTCTTGTTGGCAATCAGTTTTCATGGCAAATAGTCTATCATCAACATCCGCTCATCAATGATCTTCTACTTAACCTACTTGGGGTTGCAGTCTATCTAATCTTTACAACTGCGCTCACGTTACTATTAATTGCACTATTTAAATCCAGCGCGGTAGTAATTGTCATTGGTTTGTTTATCGGCTTTCTGGGTGCTAACTTTTCCGGAATCGCGATGCAGGCTTTTCTACATTTTCAAAAAATCATTACGTGGAACCCCTTGAATATGATTAACGTGATTAATCAATTATCAGATGCGGGAATGAATAAGATCACAGCGTTAACTGATGCAGAATTGGTTATCGGTAATCTAGTGTACGCTGCCATCTTTCTATTTATTGGACTGATTGTTTTCCGGAAAAGTGATTTGTAAGGGGGAGCACAAAGTTTATGAATAGCGAAATTCGACAAGAATTATATAAATTAAATCATCGACATCTGCCGTGGCTGGTAATTATCCCGCTAGTCATTTTGATGATCATCATCGGCTTAGCGATGGGGCGTACCTATAGTAATTTATTGGTAATGACCTGTTACGATTCCAGTACCATTATTTGGTTACTCCTTGTTATCGTGGGTTCCACGATTTTTTCGATGGAGTTTCAAAATGGCACGATCATTCCATTAATGTACCATTCTAGCAGCCGGTTAGCCGTATTTTTCGCTAAAGTCCTGGTTTTGCTAATGTATAACGTCTTTTTACATATGATCGCAATGGTAATTACCATCTTGCTTAATATTTTTCCGCTAATTAATGACCTAATATCATGGACAGCGATTTACCAATATTATCAGCCATTATGGTTGAATATGCTGGCGACCACAGGAGTTGATTTGATAACGTCGTCCATGATTATTAGCCTAATTTGCTTAACATCCTGCCTCATTAATTCAAATATGACTGTGATTGCGCTGAATGCGTTAATCATTTTTATGGGGAGCGGTTTATCGTCGAGTCTACAATTAGCTCGTGTCGGCTCGCGCAACTTAATTCGTTGGAATCCCTTTAATATGCTGAATTTGACCAATCAATACTACAACTATGCTGCTTATCATCCTGCATCATTGCTTTCAAATGGCCAACTTCTTCTGGGAACGGTTATGTATACCGTTATTTTTGTTTTGCTTGGTTATGGTTGTTTTCAACATAAGCATTTTTAAAACTCCAATAATAGATTTCTTAATAAGTATGGTGTGTTAACAAATGACACCATGCTTATTTTTTTATTAGTTAAAACTGGCCTTGATTTGGCTTGATGATTTTTGCTAATCAGTTGAAAAAGATAAAATATTTATATTATTATAAAGACGTAATGATATAAGAAATTTCTGGTTAATTTTTGATAAATTAAAAAGGGAGCATTCAACAATGATAGCGAAAAATAATCGGGAAGTTAAAATTCAAAAGTGGCTGGGTAATCATCAGCAACACTTTGCTTTAAAACACTTAACTATTGGGGTTGCATCGGTATTAGTGGGGATTTCCATTACAGGTGCCAGTGTTTTAGCTGATAGTAATCAACCGGTAACTACAGGCCCAACGACATCAAGCCAAACTGCATCAGTTGCAAGTCCAACGCCACAAAATCAGTCGACGGTTAAACTAAACAATGCAACAGCAATTCCAGATTCAAAGGAAAAGAATGGGGTTGCCAACTTACAAAGTAGTTTACAAACAAAGACCGGTAACCAAGCGTCTGATCAGCAGCAAGCACCAGCCGCAAAAGAGATAACGCCGGTAGCGGATGTTCATCAATGGACGACAACCACACCTGATGAAAATGGTTCAGTTACTTTGACGAATTATCAAGGACCGGTTACTGGTCAAACGATTGTGATTCCAAACGCGGTTGATTTCCGAAATGCTGGACAGCAAGACGTTAAGCAAATTATTATTACTCCAGAATTAGCGGGAACTTTAAAGAACGCAACTACGTTAGTCACTAGTCAAACCAGTGATGAAAAGTCTATTAAGGCAGCTGATGGTAGCTGGAGTGGTGCTTTCCAAGGTGGAAAATTAGAAAATATTGATCTCACAGGTTTGAATATCAGCGGGGTGACCGATGTTTCATCAATGTTTGCTAATAATGAACAATTGAAAGAAATTACAGGTTTACAAACTTGGGACACAAGTAACGTTCGTAACTTTAATAATCTCTTCAATGGAGACCGTAGTCTAACGGGGACGGTTGACATTTCTAACTGGAATTTAGCTAGTTTGGATGCGGTTGGTGAACAGGAAAATCGTGCTGATACGCACGTCCATGGTGCCGGCATGGATGGCATGTTCCAAGGAACTCAGGTAACGGCTATCAAAGCAGCTAACTGGGACTTTACCGCTAATCAACTAGTGGTCGACCGCTTCCCAGATGACTATTCAGTGGCATTCGGTTTAAGAGTTGCGCCGTTTACCGGTCTAGCACATCTCCAAACATTAGACATTAGTGGTTGGAAACTGCCGACTGTCACTGATCCGAAGAATGCCAGTCTTTCCCTTACTTATTTAGCAATGAATTGTCCGGAACTAACGACAGTTGATTTGAGCGGCTGGCAAGGAAATAGTCTCGGACGGATGACGGCAGCCTTTGAAAATGATAGCAATTTAGCAACTATCAATGGGATTGAAGATTTTAACGCCAGCAACGTTTGGGATCTTTCTGATGCATTTCAAGGAACCGGATTAACCAATGTTGATTTACATAAATGGGATGTACGTAACGTTCACTTCTTTACTCAGATGCTGAAGGATACCAAAAAACTGCAAACGATTAATTTGTCTGGTTGGAAACTATATGATTTAACTCCATGGCATTACCCAACTCGCAACTTTAGTTTTGATAATTTAAAGACAATGTTGGAAGGAACAGGAGCCACTAGCATTGATACATCTAATTGGGACTTTGGCAATAATAATGCGGATGTTCACGGGCTTTTCTCTAGTTTGACCAACTTAACTACTGTTGATGTGTCAGGCTGGAATTCTCCGGAAATCACTAACATGGCAGATCTGTTTGCTTATGATCCAAAATTAGCCATGATTAAGGGCTTAGCTGATCTGGATACTGACAAGGTCACGAATATGAGTGGGGTTTTCCAACATGACTTGGCTTTGACATCAGTTGACGGAATTCAGAACTGGAATACCAACAATGTCACAACGATGGCGGGCATGTTTAACTTCATGACTGACTTTTATGGTAATCCGACCCCATGCGCATTAACGAGCATTCCGGATTTATCTTCGTGGAAGACAGGGCAAGTTCAAGACATGACCAACATGTTCTCTGGATTGGATAATCCAGGTTTAACGACAATTAATGGAATTACTGATTGGGATACTTCCAACGTCACTAAAACTAATCAAATGTTTGCCAAGAGTACAAGCTTAAAGAACCTTGATTTGACAAAGTGGCGGATGGACAATGTTATAACCACGAACTCAATGTTTTATGGTGCTGATCATTTAACAACGGTAGGTAACCTGACTAACTGGAATCTTGCAAATGATACTGATACGGCCTGGATGTTCAGACAAACAACGAGTTTGAAGCAAATTGGTGATCGAACAACACCATGGAAGTGGGCACTCTCAACTAAAAATACCAATGCGGGCGGAATGTTCTCGCAAAGTGGGGTTGAATATGTTGATGCCCGTGATTGGGATTTAAGCCATTCCAATGCCTCTCAACTGTTCTTCAACAGTGCTGTTCAATTTGTTGATGGACGGAACATGAAACTCGGTAATGCCAACACTACTGGAATGTTTGCAGCGCTTAAGAAACCTGCCGTTATTGACCTACGGGGGACTAAAGGCAACTTTAAGATGGATGCCTTTGATGGATTAGGTAAGTTTATCAATGCTAATTCAGAATATAGTCAACCGTTAGTTGTCTTGAGTGATGATCCCGCGGTCCGTGCATTAAATGATGCGAAGTATGCCTACACCAAGACTAGTCAGCAAACATTTACCGGCCGTAATGATTCTAACTACCTTAGTTTCTTCTGGTCTGCAACTGACGGCAATAAGCCAACGTTGATTGGCACTTATTCAATTGATGCTGACGATCAACATCCGGGAATGTTTGTTTTTGAAGATCCCGACAGTGTTTGGTCAGCATTTCGTCAGGCAACTAGTAAGGATAAAATTACCAAACTACTTGGTAAGCAAGCAACGAAGTGGAATTATGTTGCAGATTTAGATCCAGCAACTAAATCACTGAAAGTTGGCCCACAAACCTCTTTACCAGAATTAGTTAGCTATGCTACTGAGTTAACTTTGAAGGGTGCGCCGGCTACATTTACTGATATAAAGAAAGTTAACGAAACAATTCATTACCGATTTGCGGATGGGACCACGGCCAAACCGGATGTTGTGAAGACAGTAACCTTAAGTCGGACTGGAAGTAAGGATGCCATGACTGGTGAGATTACCTGGGGTGCCTGGAGTACGGGTGTTTTTCCAGATGTAGAAAGTCCAGAACTTGTTGGTTACACGGCCGATCAAACTGTTGTAGCCGGATCACCTGCTACGAACAATCGAGAGGTAACAGTAACCTATTATAAGAATGCGCCAACGACCGTTACAGGTACGAAGAAGGTGACAGAAACAATTCATTATAAGTTCGCGGATGGAACAAAAGCGTACCCTGATAAAACTCAGACTGTGACCCTAATCCGGACCGGGAGTAAGGACGCAGCAACTGGTGATATTACTTGGGGTATCTGGAGTACCGCCTCATTCTCTGCAGTACTAAGCCCAGAACTTGCAGGATATACAGCCGACCAAACTATTGTTGCTGAAACGCTGGCTACGGATGATCTTGATATTACAGTCACTTATGTTAAAAATAAGGAAGTTGAAGCGAATGCTTCAGAGCAATCTAAACCGGCCACTCCAACTATGGGGCGAGATTCTAAATCACAGATTTTAAGGAAGAATGATTTAGCTAACGGGGTAGTTACGAAGTCCGCTCCTCAAAAGAGTAATGCTAAATTACCACAAACGGGCAATGATGATGAGTCTCTAGGAGTACTGGGACTTGCAATTGTTGGATTAACCAGCCTGCTCGGCTTTGAAAGTGATCAGAAGAAGCATCCGTATTAAATCGATTTTAAAAGCACCATCTTTGGGTATCATTTATGCTTAGGGATGGTGTTTTTGTATATAAAGTTTGATAACAGTGATGATACAATATTGCAAAACGGTGTTGAAGGAGATAGATTATGAAAATTTACTTTGCGGCTTCAATTAGTGGTGGACGTGGTGATCAGGAATTGTATCGGCAATTAATTGATTTTATGAAAGAGTTGGGACATCAGGTCTTAACTGAGCATATCGGTAATCCAAATCTTTCTAAGGATGGTGAACATGAATTATCCGCAACAGAAATTCGGGACCGTGATATTAGTTGGCTAGAAGAAAGTGATATTGTAGTGGCGGAAACCACTCAACCAAGCCTGGGGGTTGGCTATGAATTGGCTTATGCGGAGAAAATTAATAAACCAGTGTTAATTTTACATCGCAGTCATGAGCGGCATTTGTCAGCGATGATTTCGGGGACCCAGCATTTTAACAATATTAACTATTATAGTGATCTTCAAGAAGCTCATAAGATTTTAAAAACTAAGCTTAAATAACTAAGGTGAACAATAACATAATGGATGAAAAGGCAACATTAAAATATTTAGAACGAATGAGGATTAATTATGAGCTAGTTACCCATCCTGCAATTTTTAATATGGCAGAGGCGGAGGCAGTGAAGCTACCTCATCCAGAGGCTGAAGCCAAAAATTTGTTTATTTGTGACGATAAGGGTAATCATTATTATTTATTGACGGTTCAAGGAACGAAGCGAGTGGATTTGAAGAAATTTCGTCGCCAATTTGATACTCGTCGTTTACACTTTGCAAGCGCTGATGATTTAAAACGGTATTTAGGTATAACCCCCGGAGAAGTGACTCCATTGGGACTTCTTAATGATGATGCATGCAAGGTAAGTTGGTATCTTGATCATTATTTTACGACGCAGCCATTGATTGGTGTTCATCCGAATACCAATACAAGTACAATTTGGCTGAATCCTACTGATTTAGTATTTCTTATCCATCATCACGGGAATGACATACACATAACTGGATTTGAATAAAAAAGCTTGCCATTAGGTAAACTTTTAGTTTTGAATTATTCAAAAAATTTGGTAATCTCTTCGTCGGATAGCTTAAACTGTTGTTGGACCTTTTGCTTGAGTTGATCTTCCGGAACACCAAGTTGACGAGTTAAGGCAATCATTTGACGGATTGCTGACTCTTGACCTTTTACTAATCCAAGTTTTAGTCCCCGCTGTTCACCGATTTTGATGCCTTCTTCACGAACGTCTTCATCATGAAACATCATATGTGTCTTGTTATCCATATAACCTTTCCTCCACTTGGTACTTTGATTGAGCAGTGAAATATACTCTTGTAGTTCATCGACATACGTATCATTATTAACATTTTTATTATCGACATAGTGGAGAAAATTTTGCAAGTCCTTTGACACATCATTACGTGTTCCTTTTGTATTTAAAAAGATTGCAGTCCGTCCATCATTCATAGCAATGTTTGGGTCTATTGTGCAGAGGTTTGTAAATTGATATTTGTGGTACCCATTCCCATATGGATCAAAGAGACAGATAAAAATCACGAAAGTTTGTTTTATCTGGCTATATTGGTCACCATGATTAAGGAGGTCAGCATCAATGCGGCTTTGGTAATAACGAACGTGTTTTGCTAAGCCTTTAGTGTGGCGTACCTGCATATCAATTTCGTAAACACAATTTTGATCTTCAGTGTAGACGTCAAAACGAACCCCATGGCTACCAATATCTTCCTGTATTCCTTTTTGGATGGTGGGAAACTTTATTCGCTGAATCTTTAATTCGGGTAGGATCAACTGAATCAAGTGTTGACAAAGTTTCCGGTTGCTCATTACACTTCCGAAAACGAAGTCGTTTTGTAAACTGATTTTTTCTTTCATTTCATCACCTAAAAAAATGTCTCTGTTATTTAAAGACGGTAAAGGTGGAAAAATGTATTTATTTTCGACTAATAAATGGCATCTTTTGAAAAAGCGGAACATAATAAACTTATCTAATATGAAATGTGGGGGGGAGATTAAAATGAGTAAATATCAAAAACTTTGGGAATACGTCCAGCAAAATCACCCAACTGAGCTTTCTTTTTCTGAAATTGGGAAAATTGCCGGAGTCCCGCTTGATCATTCCTTTTTAAACTATAAAAAAGAGTTGAACGAATATGGCTATCAAGTCGACAAGATTTCTTTGAAACATCAAGTAGTCAAATTTAGCCGGTTATAATTGGCGGGTGCCTGACGGGTGAGTGTCGTCTACTTTTCGGTTACCGTTTGTTACAATAAAAATGAAATCGAAGGAGGGCGATTTTCATGGTTAACACGCAGATTAAGGAATTACGGATGGCAAAAGGGTTATCCCAAGAGCAATTAGCTGAGGCCGCTAAAGTTTCCGTTCGGACAATTCAGCGATTAGAAGCCGGTCAAGACGGTAGTATTGAAACCTTAAACCTTGTTGCTGGAGCACTCGGGGTTAGTGTTCGCGATCTATTTGAAGACCCGCAAGCACAAGCTAATCAAGAACGAATTAGTCGCTCAGATAGTCAGTTACAAGTTCAACTTACGAACCGGGGGCAAGAATTCAAAACGTTTAAGCGGCTTTATGGCTCGATTTATATTATTGTGATGCTGGTTTGGGGCGCTTGTTTTCCGATGATTCATGGTAGCTGGTCTGCGGTTATTGGGATGCTATGGATTGGTGGCTGGATGATCATGAACCCCCTCCGCAGGTGGTGGGTTATAAATAAAATTGATCCAAAACTAGATGCCAAGTATCCTTTGACAGCGAGTCGGATGGATAAAAATCACTCAAGTAAATAAGTAAGGCGAGTCCAAAACGATCATGTTTTGAACTCGCCATTTTGCATTTTAGCAACTTTAAATTTACTATAATAGTAACTAATTTAGCTAAAGCCGGTGATTGCAATGACAACTGATTCATTTCAAAAGATATTTCACGAAATTCAAGCCAGTCCCGCGAATAAACAATTTACGGCGCAAGGGATTAAGCCGCTATATTACGCAGGCGAACAGGTAAGAATCAATATTATTGCCCAAGCACCAGGACAACGGGCGCAAGAACAACGAATGTTTTGGAATGACCGGAGTGGCGAACGCTTGCGTGATTGGCTTGGCGTTAGCTGGGATGAATTTTACCATTCCGGAAAAATTGGCATTATGCCAATGGATTTTTATTTCCCGGGAAATGGCCCGCACGGTGATTTACCACCCCGGTCGGATTTCGCTCAACAGTGGCATCCGCAGCTTCTAAAATTAATGCCTAATATTAAATTAACCATTCTGGTCGGTTCCTATGCTACCCATGCTTACCTTGATCTAAAGAAGGCCGTTAGCTTAACCACGATTGTTCACCACTATCACCAATTCTTACCGAAGTATTTTCCAATTGTGCATTCGTCACCCCGTAACCAAATTTGGCTAGCTAAGAATCCATGGTTCGCGGATGAAGTATTACCAGATTTGCGAAAACGGGTACGACAGATCATGGATGAGTGAGGTGTTTTATGACCAAGATTGATGACCAATTTATGTATGATGTTTTAAATGTTGTAGATATTATCCCACTAGGTCGGGTGGCTACCTATGGACAGATTGCCCGTCTGATCGGGCGACCGCGAAATGCGCGGTTAGTCGGGAAAGCCCTTGGCAAATCTGGTGGTTATGGTAAACATCCCTGCCACCGGGTAGTCACCGCTAATGGACGACTTGTTCCAGGTTGGATTGATCAACGACCAATGTTAGTGGCGGAGAACATTCCATTTCGGGATGAAAATCATGTTGATATTAAGCGCTGCTTGTGGCAGGGGATTTGACTGACTTAAAAATCCCATCTCCTGAATTCTTTGATAGAAAAGAGTACAATATAGTTGTAGAAAACGCTTACAAAGATTAACTGGAGGGGATCATTATGCTAACAGCACAAACACGGTTTGTCACATTACCGAATGGCCAACACCTATGGACACGGCGAATTGGCCACAGTCCACGGAAGTTGATGCTCGTCCACCAGAGTTCAGTGATGCCATGGAATTACCTCCAGGCATTTTCTGATTTTGCTCGACAAAATGACGTCGAAATAATTATGGTAGAATTAACTGGTTCGTACCTCTCAGATCAAAATGAAATGGCTAGTCTACCTGCACAGGTTGCGGAAATTCAATCCGTGGTTGCGGCATATCAGTTAGACCATTTTGTAATTCACGGAATCGGTGATGCAACGACGGTAAGTCGTCAATACGTTCAAGATCATCCGCGGGTACATCGGTTAATTACCACTTCCAATGACTCTGCTAAGGTTCGGGCAACAGAAATTTTAGGAGATTTTGCTAATCCGGACTATCTTAACTTAATCCGTGCCCAAATGCGGGCAATGGTGGTGGCCTAGCCATACCAAAATATTTCCGGGGAAATGAGTGATATAAATAGATGACAATTCGACTAGCTACGACTGCAGATCTATCGGCCTTATGTGATTTTTATCAACAAGTATGTTTGCAGCAGGAAAATGATGAATACTCACCACGCTGGACGTGGGGTGATTACCCGAGTAAAGAATACCTCAGCGCTAAATTAAATGATGCGCAAGTTATCATCAACGTGATTAACGAACAAATCGCAGCAGCGGGGGTGCTTTCGGTCGGTGAAGATCCCAATTACCGAGGGGTTCCATGGCACCATCATTTTTTAGATAGTGAAGTGGCAATTCTACACTTGTTTGCGGTTGGTAAAGCATACCGTGGACAAGGGATTGCTCAACAAACTCTTCAGGGAATTTTTAACCAGGCACGTCAGAATGGTCAACGCGTGATTCACATTGATGTAATTGATCATAATCTGCCCGCAGAAAAGGCCTATTTAAAGGCTGGTTTTAAATTTAATAATGAGCAAATTTTAGATTACGATGATCTTGGACCGACGTCCGCCAAGCTTTTTGAATATTTACTCTAAATTAGACGCTAAACTTCATGTTTTTTTGACATGAAGTTTTTTTCGTAAAAAGCTATCTTATTTACTAACATTTGTGGTATGTTAGCACTGTACTTAAATTTTAAGAAGGATTTAAAGATTACAAATGAAACTTAAACAATACTTGTTTTTAATGGTGGCCGTTTTGGTCGCCTTTGTTGCTTGTGGAGTGAATGCACAGGCAGCAACCTACGCTGGTGGAACGCCGACTGTCTTTGTACATGGTTTACAAGGAAATCATGGTTCCACTGATACGATGATTCAGGATTTGAGCAATCGGTACCCAGGTACTAAAAAGGTTATGACAATTAATGTTAAACCCAACGGAGAGTTATCGACATCAGGCAATTTTAAGAAGGTCAAACATCCACTCGTCCAAGTTAACTTTCTTAATAATTCCGCTAGTACCACAACGAACGCACATTGGTTAAACAAGGCGTTAACTTACCTATATGAAAAACAAGGGGTTCGCAAGATTAATATTGTGGCGCATTCTGCAGGGAACGTTGCGGTATACCAAGCTTTGGCAGCACAGGCTAGTCATACGCCAACTACCAAAAAGTTTGTGATTTTAGCGGGACCATTTGATGGAGTGTTGTCACTGAACGATGAGGCCAATAAAAATAAGGTCAATGCTAAAAATCATTACAAGCCAAGTATTATGTATCCGGCGAATAGCTACTACCCAAGTTATCAGCAGTTGCTTCAGTTGAGTACTAGTTTTCCTAAGCAAGTGAAAGTGATAAATATATACGGAAACTTAGGTGATGGTTCCAATTCTGATAGCCTAGTGACGAATGCGTCTTCTTTATCCGTCAACTACTTACTCCGTCACCAAAAGACGCCAGTTAAAAATAAGTGTTTCAAGAATGCAAAGGCTACTCATTCGGGATTGCATAAAAGCAAGACCGTTGATAATTGGATTGCTAATTTTTTGTGGTAATTGCCACGGTTAAAAGATAAAAGAAAAAGAATTAGATGAAGGTGAAGGTAATGGATAAGCAAGAGTTAGAAACCGCCTTTCACGAACCAGCGTTTCGTGATTTGCTGTTTGAAGGTAAGTTTGGGATGCGGACGGAAATGCACCGGATTCTCACCAATGGTCGGACCAGCACGTTCCCTTATCCAAAGGAACTCGGGGATCGGGATTGTAATCCGTACTTAACAAGTGGGTATTCTGATAACTTAATGGAATTTAATGCCATTATTGTCCGGAGCGCCAAAGCGGCAGTTCGGCAACTAGAAATTCTGGAACAAATCGTGGATGGCGACTTGCACGAAACGGAACGGCTCTGGCCACTTAGCCTCGCGCCGACGCCCGTTTATCTCCATGACTTGGAACGGCTAAGTGATTCTTGCACAAAGAAGAATACTCGTGACCGTTGTCGGCGGATGACGGAAAAGTATGGTGTTAAGCGCGCTTTAATGGGCGGGGTCCACGTCGGTTATAGCTTGGATGAAGAATTAATTGCTAAGTTGTATGAAAAATTTGGTCAACATGAATTTGATTCTGAAGCTGACTTCCGCAACTACCTCTACTTTAAACTTGGCCTTGGCTATTACGCTCTGCAATGGCTATTTACCTACCTGTTTGGTGCGAGTCCAGTACCACCAAAGGCCCAGGATATCATTGCACCGGGACTTGATCACCAGGTAAGAAGTTTCCGGAATGGTCCCGATGGGTTCCATAATTTGCCGGGTGAACAAGTGGAATATGGCTCTTTTAACGAGTACGTTTCATCATATTCCCGGTTGCTCGAAAACGGCACCTACATGGATAGTGGCGACTTCTGCGGTCCGGTGGCCTTTCACGGTAAAACGAATGATGTTCGAAAGTTACCACAAGAAGGGGTTCAATTCATTAGTTTGCGGATGTTTGATCTGGATCCATTCTCCCGAGCTGGAATTAGTGAAGATACCTTAAACTTTATTGAATTAGTAATGGTTTACCACTTAGTTAAACCCGTGGGTGAATATACGCCAGAAGAGATCGCGGACGCGCGGGAACGGAACTTCGCAGTTGCGATGCAGGAACCAACGGAGCAGTTTGATTGGACTAAGCAAGAAGCAACCGAGTTTACTGATAAGTTAGCGGCCTTTTGTGATGAGTATGATGCGCCCAAACGGTACCGGTTAGCTTTGAAGTTTGTTCAACGGCGGATTGAAGATCCTAGTTTAACGATTTGTGGTCAAATGGTTAGCAAGATCGACGACGGCAAACTGCTATCGTTTGGTCTGAAATTAGCAAATGATCGTTTCTCCCAACTGGTTCAATCTGGTAAACCACTCACGGTGATTTCTGAAGGAAGCTCGGTTTCCGTTCAACGGTTAGTCCGGGTGGCAATTACCTTGGGAATCCAGGTTTGGTTTAATGATGAAGTTGAGTTTGAATATGGTAATCATGTGGAAAAACTGGATCCAGAATTGGAAATTGAAATGCCAGATGGTCCAGAAGCCTATCTGCGTAACCTGTTTCCAGAAATTCAGTAATTGAAGAGGCGGTGGGCCAAAAAATGGCCACACCGCCTTTTATACGAGGAGCTAAATCAATGCGTGAAATTGTAATTATTGGAATTGGTCAAGTTGGTAGTGCATTGGCAGCACAATTGTTGGCGACCCACCAAGTTGATCGTTTAACACTACTAGATGAGGATGATGAACGGGTGGTGGGACTCCAAAACGACCTCCAAGCTGGTTGGCCTGCCGCCGAAATCAAGACGCAGGACTGGTCAAGTCTGCACACTGCGGATGTGATTGTCACGGCGTTTGGTAACCGACAGCAACTACAAGAGAATCGGTTTGGTGAATTAACGGTGAATGCCAAAGCAGTTCATCAAATGGCAAAGCAGGTGCGTGAGGCCGATCCACAGGGGATTGTGCTGAACTTAGCCAATCCCAACGAAGCGTTAACCGCACTGATTCAACAGGAATGGCTACTGCCGCCGAAGCAAGTGATTGGATTGGGAACAGTGGTGGATACCGCACGATTAAGGTTGGTCATTCAGAACGCTAGCCAACAGAATGTGCACTCAATTGAAGGTTACGTATACGGCCAACACGATGGTAATTTGGTGACGGCCTGGTCAACTGTTCGGGTTAATGGGCAAACCATTGATCAGCCGATTTATGGAAAAAAGCTGGATGATCATGAACTGACGGTTCAGGCTAAATTAAATGGTTTCTATGCACTTCGCGGACTGGGTAGCGATTGGAATGGCATGATTGCTTGGACGTTAAGAGTTCTGCAAGCCATTTTCACGAATAGTAACGCAACGTTTTCCCTGGCAGTAAATCAGCCTCAGTTTGGCGGATACGTCAGTTATCCAGTTCAGCTTAATCGTCAGGGAGTTGGTAACTACGTGTTACTTCCGCTGTATCCACTTGAAACTGAGCAAATAAAAGTCGCTGCTAACGCGATTCAACAGCAGTTAGCAGCGATGCAAGATATCTTAAATTAGTGGTATTGGCGGTAAGTTGGTGCTTGATAATGATTCATGAAATCCAGCATTTTATCAAATGAATCGGTGAAACAAACGGCATCCAGGTACTCTTTTTCCAGGAATCCTTCCCGATTCATCACGACAAATTGTTCATACATTTGATCATAGAAGTGGTTGTAATTGAAGAAGGCAACGGGTTTGGCATTATCACCAACTCCAGTCCATGAAGCGGCTTGAATGACTTCTTCGGCCGTCCCCAAACCACCTGGAAGGGCCACGAGTCCATCTGCCATGTCCATCATTGTCTCTTTCCGCAGGTCCATGTTGGCGGTGACTTTCAGATCAGTGAGACGGGATAAACTGGTATTGCGGGAATAGAGTTCCTCGGTAATTACTCCGTATGCATGACCGCCATTGTCTAAAACATGGCTCGCCACCGTGCCCATTAAGCCAAACCGGCCACCACCATACACGAGGTCGATATGGTTTTTCGCCATGGCATCACCAAAAGCGGCTGCCATATCAATGTATTCTTGGTTGCAACCCGGACGGGCACCACAGTAAACTGCGAGTTTTTTAATCATGATTTCATCCCCAAATTTAGATTAATATCTGTATTTTAACATTGAACTGCCAATCTAAGTAGCAAAAAAGCATGAGCCATATCAACTCATGCCTTTTTATTAACCACCGGTTTGATCCGGTAAGCTTGTTCATCCGCTTCATCAATAATTTGAATCGGCATTTGTTCGTTCGCCTTAACGGTAATATGATACCCGAACTTATCAAGATATACTAGCTCCGTACTGCTCACCTGTTCAACCGTTGCGGGGATCTCTTGATGATCAATCCCCAACTTTAAATCAGGAGCAATGGTAATGATGTGCGACCGCTTCCGTTCTTCGTCAAAGTATTCCCATGTACCAGCGTAAAACAGGGGAGAGGTCGTTGCGGGAGTTTTATGTCGTGAATGGCTGAAACCAAATGAGCTTGAGATTCCAGCCATTAATCCCGCGCCGAACAAAAGCATTCCTTTTTTCTTCATCATTTGCAACTCTCCCAACAGTAATAATTTCTTTTATCGTTTGATCTAAATTAATTCATTACGTTCATTATACACAGATTTATAGGAGGGAAAGATTTCATTTCTGTTAAAAACTCGCAATAGTTTGTATAATAGAATAGTAAAGATTGCAAAGGAGATTGATGATTATGTTGAAACTTGGAATTATTGGTACTCATATCATTACTGATCAGATGTTAGATGCCGCCAAAACGACTGGTCGTTATCAATTAACGACGGTTTATTCACGGACGTTGGACCGGGCGAAGCAATTTGGTAAACCTTACGGAGCAACCGAATTTTATGATAGTTTGGAGGACTTCTTTGATGAAGGCGACTTTGATGTGGTTTACATTGCTTCACCAAACAGTCTGCACTACGAACAAGTACGTTTAGCAATTGAAAATGATAAGTTTATTATTCTGGAAAAGCCAGCGCTCGTCAATCCGGAAGAATTTAGCGCAATCGAATCATTATTGAAGGCCCACCCGAAGGCGCGTTTGATTGAAGCTGCCCGGCACATCCATACCGGAATTTATCAACAAGCTAAGGATAAGATGAAGGAAATGAAGACGATCCAGGGAGCTACCTTTACCGTCATGAAGTATTCTTCACGCTACGACAAGGTCTTAGCTGGTGAAAAGCCATATCCTAACATCTTTACTCCAGAATTTGCTGGTGGGGCTCTGCAAGACCTTGGTGTTTACGGTGTTTATGCGGCCGTTGATCTCTTTGGCACCCCTAATTCAGTGGTTTACTTCCCAACGATGGTTGCCAGCGGTGTTGATGGCAAAGGAGTTGCAATCCTAACCTATGATGACTTTGAAGTCACGCTGAACGTTGGTAAAACCGCGAACTCATACCTTGGTTCTGAAATTTACGGATTAAAGGATACGTTGTACTTTGACAGTATTTTCGATACTACCAAGGTAACGTATTACAACAATAAGAAGCAGGCGGAACCGATTAAGGCACCGGTCTTCTACACCAACTCAATGGTTGATGAAATGAATGATTTTGCGGATGTATTTGAAAATCCGGATGATCAAGATCAACTGGCACGTTATAACAAGTGGTTTGATGAAGCCCGGGTTGTTAACTCAGTGATGTTTGACCTACGTCAATCCGCTGATTTGATGTTCCCAGCAGACCGGAACCGCTAAAAAGGAGTTATTTTGAACGAGCAATTACAAGCACATTTTGAAAAACGCGGTTTTAAGAAGCAAACTGCCATCCAAGCAGCTGTGTACGACGCATTAGCAGCTGGCAAGACGGTAGTGGGAATCGCCCCGACTGGTTCGGGGAAGACGCTTGCCTTTACGTGGCCGCTGTTAACCCAGGTCCAAGCCGGTGCGGGGATTCAAATTGTAGTTTTGGAACCTTCCCAAGAATTGGCACTGCAAACCGCTCGGGTAATGCGTGAGTGGGCCGGCTTGATGGGGGTTAAGGTCCAATCATTAACCGGTGGTGCTAATTTGCGGCGGCAAGTTGAACACCTGAAAAAGGGTCATCCCGATATTGTTGTGGGAACTCCCGGACGGATTCTCCACCTGCTAGATAATCGTCATCTGAAGTTCAAGCATTTGAAGACGCTCGTCATTGACGAAGCGGATGACCTACTTCGTGATGATACTCAGGCAGTGGTGGAAGATATTGAACGGCGAACGCCGTTAAACACCCAGCTGGCATTTTTCTCCGCAACTAGTTCTAAGCAATTAAGTCAGGCGGATGTTATTTTTGGCCGGGACGTAGTTAAATATGACGTCCGCAAGCAAGACGATAGTCGAGGCCCGGTTAAGCATGGCCTGTTATACGCGCGGACCATGGCACAAAAGGCGCAGATGCTGGAACGATTAAGTAAAACCAAGAATTTTCGGGCACTGGTTTTCTTCTCCAGTATTAAGACGCTCCACTACACGGCGAGTCGTTTGAAACATGCGGGAGTTTCGTCCGCAACCCTGGGTGGTCGGCAACGACAAACGGAACGGGAAAAGGTAATGCGTCAGTTCCGGAAGCACCAGATCAAATTACTGCTGACCACGGATGTGGCAGCACGGGGAATCGATATTCCAAAATTGCCGGCGGTGGTCAATTATGAGTTACCACAATCAGTGGAAGAGTACGTGCACCGCACTGGACGTACTGGTCGGCAGGGGGAACCCGGCTTAGTGGTGAACCTTGGTGATGACCACGATTTTCGGGACCTCAAGAAATTGTTGAAGGAAACGGACTATCATTTACAACCACTAACGATCGATAATCGTCAGTTAACGGAAGAAACGGGCGATGAAACGACCAAAAATGAAACTGTCCGTCATGAAAATGCCAAGCGGATTCAGAAGGCGCAGCATCAACGATCAAATACCGTTAAGAAATCAGTCCAGCGGACACTGGATACTTTCACTAAACCAAAAAAGAAGAAGCGCCATAAACAGCGCAAGAATAAGGGAATTCGTCTGAAACATCGACGGAAATCCGCAAATAAATAAGGAAATTATCTTTACTTTAAATTAAAAGAATGGGATAATTTCCCTTGTCTGGTCCCATAGTATAACTGGATAGTACATCCGCCTCCTAAGCGGCCGATTCCGGTTCGAGTCCGGATGGGACCATAAATGAATGATGAGCATTGTTATCTAGAATTGGATAACGATGCTTTTTTGTTATGAAATATTTATCATTTGTTAATCGTATAAATTTCGTTATGGGGGGGTACTGATAAGACCGCTTTTTGCAAGACGTTTACTTCAAATGATAAGCGAAAATTTTCTTTAACGTTTTTTGCACCGGAAAAACTTTCCACCGGTACCGATTAAAAGCCGTAAGTTCGGGTTTTGGGTCATTATCGAGCGAATAGGAAACATTAAATAATGAAAAAATCCGCGGATTGTTGATTTGACAACGTTTTGAGCCATTTTTAAGATAAAGAACTGAAACTTGAAAGCCTAGAATCACGGCTAATCACCGTGGCTCTAGGCTTTCTCGCGTGAAAAAAAAACGCAAGAACTCTCGCGTTATACTTAAGTCATGCCTAACTAAATAGAAAAGAGTCTTGCGCGA
>DWZS01000066.1 GCA_019117445.1 Candidatus Limosilactobacillus excrementigallinarum
GGGATCGCTCCCTGCGAGGATAGGACGTTGCCATGCGTTATTCCGGCATAGCTCAGTTGGTAGAGCACCTGACTGTTAATCAGGTTGTCGTCAGTTCGAGTCTGACTGCCGGAGTCGATAAAGATGTTGACTACCTTCGGTTAGTTAACATCTTTTTTTGCCAACTTAGCTCAGCTGGTAGAGCATCTCCCTCGTAAAGAGAAGGTCGGAGGTTCGACTCCTCTAGTTGGCATTACATTAAAACTATTAAGTCTTCGTACCAACCTTTAACGGTTATGTATGAGGACTTTTTTATTATGATAAATTAAATTTTAGTTTTAACGTTCTTCCGAGTATACTAGAAAACGGTTATTAACAATTAAGGAGATAGAAAGATGTTTCGGAAGAGGACTTTAGTAACAATTAGTGCGTTAGCAGGAATTTCAATTTTATTAGTCGGTTGTGGTAAAAGTTCACCAACTAATCACTCTAATCAGGCTGCTACCTCATCATCAAAGGCAGTTCAGAAAGGATCCACCAAATCTAATTCTTCAGATTTATGGAATAAGAAAAAGGACCAGGAATTAACGAGTTTTATTAATCAATGGGCACCAACGATGGGACAATCTTATACTAAATATGATGGGAACGATGACTTAAAAACCAAAGCTGGGATGTATTATCCCAAAGACCTTAGTCAGACAACCGTGAATGGTGGCAATGATTCAATTGGTTGGGCACCATCAGGAAAGGGATCATACGACTATAACGTGGTTGCTTTGTACAACTATGATCGTCCGGGGAATGCGGCCACCCACATTACGTACGCTTTTGCATTTCATAGCGGGGAACCAGTAGCGTTAGTAGAGCAAAGCACGAACGGTACCCCAAACTGGACTCCGACAAAGAATACGGATGTTTCCAGCAACTTTGCTAAAATTGCTAATGGTAATGGATCAACAAAACAGTCCTCAACCACCAAGAAAGACAATGATACTTCTAGTACAGCAGAATTATCGTTTGAAGATGCTGCAGCTTTGATTCAAAAGGGTGGATTTACTGACTTCAATTATGACTCTGCTAAGACGATGCACGACGGAAGTCACCCAACCAGTAATGGCGGTTATGTCATGATTACCTACCCTGGTGCGAAGGGGCAAGATCAATTCACCATTACTAAGACAGGAAAAAATAAGTATCACATTGAAGCTAAATATGGGACTCTTGACGGTGGTAGTTTTAAAGCCTTTGATGATCAAAGTACCTATGGTCCAACTTCAGCAGATGTAACTAAATAATCACAACCTAAAATGGGTGGTCACTAAAAATCGTGACCACCCATTTTTATTCTTGTTTTTCCATCAATGATTTGCCCCACTCGAAGAGGTCGCCCATCGTATAAATTAAATTCTTTCCGGTATCAGTTAGGTGATACGTGACAGAAGGTGGGACAGTTCCCTTAGAATGGCGTTCTAAAAGGCCATCTTCTTCTAATTCCCGTAGACTCTTTGTCAGCATCGTGTTCGTAATGGAACCAATGCTCCGTTTCAACTCGTTATAGTGTTGCCCATCATTAAGCATTAAATACCACATGACCGGAATTTTCCATTTGGAACCAATGATCTTCATTGAATATAAGATCGGACACTGAGGTGGCATATTTTCATGAAAGTATTTAATCTTTTGGTCAAACTCTTGTTGCTTCATTTTAAGCACCTCCAAAAAAATTTTAAGGAAGAAAAAACTGCGTACTTGTTCTTCTCTATCCACAACGATATACTTACTTTAGTTTCAAGTCAAGGAACACGAGAGGAGGAATTAAAATGCCATTTATTATGTCACGAACTAACGTTAAGTTACCTAAAAACAAGGAACTAGCATTGAAAAAACGTTTGGGGTTGGCAATTGCCAACGTCCCTGGAAAGAGTGAAGATGTTTTGATGGTTGGTTTTCAAGATAACTATCCCCTCTACTTACGGGGGAAGGGAGACGAACCATTAGCCTATATCGAAGTAAGCATCTTTGGCACAGAAGATCATGTTGGTTATGATAAATTAAATTTTGCGATCACCCAGGCATTTTATGATGTCCTCGGGATCCAACCTGATCATTTATATATCAAATACGATGACATTAGTAGTTGGGGTGTTCAAGGGCAGTATATTGACCGCCGTGACTACTTATAATTTTTTTGCTTGTTAAGGAAGAAAAATATATGTATAACAACAAAACTTTTAAAGGAGATTTTTAAAATGAACAAAAAATACGAACCATTATTCCAACCATACACATTAAACAACGGTGTTGAAATTAAGAATCGTTTGGTAGTGGCGCCATTAACGGTCTATGATGCTGGTCCGGACGGTGAATTAACTCCTGCTTCACGTAGATTTTGGCATGACCGCTTTAATGGCTTCGGAATGTGGATCATTCCTTTTACTAACGTTCATCCAAGCGGTATTGGCTTTGAATCACCAAATGCTTTTAGTGAAGATCATTTAGCAAATCTTCGTGAATATGCCAAGATCTCTCATGAACAAGGAGCTAAGGCGGTAATCCAATTGGCCCATGCGGGGCTCCACGCTGATGCAAGCATGACCCGTGGGAATGGTGTTTGGGGGCCGAGTGCCATGTCATATTATGGGGCACACGAAATGACCGATGCTGAAGTACGAGAAATTATCCACTCCTTTGCCTATGCCACTGAACTGGCAATTCGCGCTGGACTAGATGGAGTCGAAATTCACGGTGCCAACGGCTGGCTAATTCAACAGTTCGTTTCCGCAACCTTTAATCACCGTACAGATCACTGGGGTGGAACAATGGAAAAGCGCTTTAACTTCCCGCTGGAAATTATTGATGCTGTGGATCAAGTTCGGCAAAAGTATAATCGGCCAGACTTCATCGTTGGTTACCGTTTTTCACCTGAAGAACCAGGTACGGATGGTTTAACGATGAAGGAAACTCTCGCATTAGTTGATCGGCTCGCTGAAAAGCCACTTCAATACTTGCACATTTCGTTATGGAACTTCTACAAGAAAGTTCGGCGGGGTGGCGATCCAAAGATGACAAGAATGGAAGCAGTCCACAAGCGGATTAACGGTCGTCTCCCGTTCATTGGCGTCGGTGACCTATTTGCTGAAGAAAATGGTTTGAAGGCTTTTGAAACTGGTTGGGCTGATTTCTTAGCTGTCGGTGGATCAGTGGAATTAAACCCACACTTGGTTCAAATGATTAAAGAAGGTCGGGAAGCAGAAGTGCAAAGTGAATTTGACTGGGAAAAGATGGATTCTTATCGGTTTACGCCCGCAATGCTATATGGAACGATGGCGGGTAACGCGATGTTTCCAAAAGTAAAGCAACGCTAGTGAGGTGAACTTAAATGAAAAAATTAGTAATCACGACGGTAGCTGATCCAATGATGGGGATGCTCTGGGAAACGTGGCCCACGATGCGCAAGTTAGAAACCCATTATGGAGAACAATTGGAATTTAAGTTTCTATCGGGGCAATTAGTAAAGAATGTTTATGATTTAGTCGACCCAAATGTCCGAAAACAATTTGGTGATCAGGTTGCGTTAAACCAATACTGGGTCCGGTTGATGCAGATCTACCTCCAAGAGGAGCAAATCGGCAACATGCCGATTTATATGGGTGGTAATGAGCGGTTATTTGATGAACGCCATCTGTCTTCTGTTCCACTAAATCAAGGGCTCCTCACAATTGCAGGCGATCAACAACCACGGTTAGATCAGGTGTTGTATGAAATGCAATATGACACGGTAATCAATAACCTACAGACTAACGATATTAAATACCTAACGACGTTAGCTCAACGCTTTGGTATGGATGCAGAACAATTTACGACCCGTTATAACTCTGCCACCATTAAGCGGGAACTGGATAATAGTGAACAAGCTCGTCGACAGTTACAAATTGATCAATTACCGGCATATCTGCTGACCTACCAAGGAAAGACGTTTGTTGTCAAGGGACTACCTAAATATGGGGACTGGAAAAAATTAATTCACCAGGTAACTGACGGATCAATTATTGAGCAGATGGTGAAATTTGATGACGCGGCATTGGATGCCTTCATTAACAAGCATCCACATATTTCGCAATTAGAATTGCAGACGGCATTTGATGTGAACGAACAAGTCATCACGGATGCATTAGCAACTTTTGACCTGGAAAAACAACGAGTTAAGGGAACGATATTTTATCGAAAGAAGGGATAATCGATGAAACGATTAGCATTACCAACTAAACGGGGAAGTGTTTTAACCGGGGTCCTTTTTGATGCTCCTGCAGATAAACATGCTTCCACGGTGGTCATTGCAATTACTGGGATTCACGGTAACTTTTACTCGAATCCTTTCTATGTCAACATTGGGAAGACCCTTTCGGCTGCCGGAATTGACTTTATCTATGCGCAAACGGCAGATGCTTTCGGTGAAATTCCCACTGTTAACGTCAAGACTGGTCAGCAAGAAGTGATTGGGTCATGGAATGAAGATTTTAATAATACTGATGAAGATATTGAAGCCTATCTCAACTATGTTTATCAACAGGGGTACCAGAATGTGATTTTGGCCGGGCATTCATTGGGTGCAAATAAGGTCATTTACTATCTGGCTCGGCACCATGACTACCGGATCAGTCACTTCTTGCTATTGAGCCCGGCTAATCTTGAGCATCTGACCAGTGTGGTAACCGATGAAGAAAAACAGGCAATCCTTGATCAGCGCAAGCGGGGTGATGGAGACCAGCGGATGCCATTTAATTTGCTTGGCTGGATTCCTGGGACAGCCGATACGGATTATCAATGGGTATTTGATAATATTTTGGATAATGTTCACGTCGAACCAGAGAAAGATTTTTCCCAAGTTGCAGCAGTAACCCACAGTGGAGCGTTAGTGATCGGTGGCTATGATCGATTTACTTACGGCGACCCAGAACAATTTTTGAAAAATATTAATGATCATTTTCCAACGGCTCAGCAAAATCAAATGATTATTATCCCCAAGACGGGGCATACCTACCAACAAAAGGAGCAAGAGTTAGCTGACGACATTTTAAAAATCGTTCAAGAATGGAATAAGTGAATTGATGAGAGGAGGGAAACAGCATGAATAAAGCACGTGTTGAGGCGTTTACTGACGCCATTATCGCAATTGTGATGACCATAATGGTCCTAGAAATCAAGATTCCAGAAGGCGCAACTCTATGGTCGTTACTGAGGGAGCGGGCGTATTTTCTGGCCTACTTAATCAGTTTTTTCCGGATTGCCGCTACTTGGTACAATCACCACTATTTATTTGCAAACGCTCAGTGGATTTCGCGGAAGGTCTTTTGGCTCAACATTGTCTGGTTATTTTTCATGTCGCTCTTTCCAGTGGCAACCGGCTGGATTAGCGCAGATCCCTTCTCTCGGGCAGCAGCCTACTTCTATTTTCTGATTTTCGCAGTGTGGGGCGTGACCTTTTATATTATGGTGGCTGTCCTCGCAAAAGATAACCCGCGTCGGGCAACAAAAATTATGTTAATGCTCAAGCCACAACGGTGGTTATTTGAATTATTTTCATTAGTCACCGGGCTGATTGTCATTTACTGGCTACCAATTGCTTCGCTTTTAATTCTCGGTATTAATATTATCTTTTGGATTTTGTTTCCACCAAAGGATTCAGATCAAATTACGGATTGGAGGGATAATCATGAAAGCTAAATTTCAACCATTATTTGAACCATATACATTTAACAACGGGGTCCAACTTAAGAATCGGCTGGTGGTAGCACCACTGACTATTTATGACTCAGGGGACAATGGTGAACTAACCCCAACCGCGCGAGAATTTTGGCGGGATCGTTTTCGTGGCTTTGGCATGTTTATCATGCCATTTACCAACGTTGCACCGAGTGGAATTGGTTTTGAGTCACCAAACGCCTATTCAGAGGAGAACTTAGCAACGCTAAAAGAATATGTCCAAATTGCGCATGAACAGGGTGCCAAAATTATCATGCAGTTAGCGCACTCTGGGTATAAGGCGAAGCGTTGGATGACGAAAGGGTATCCAGTTATTTCCCCAAGTGGTGATTCTCGCGGACGGGCTAAAACGATGACAGGTGCCGAAGTTAAACAGATGGTCAATAATTTTGCAAAGGCGGCCGAACTTGGACTGCGGGCCGGAATGGACGGTGTTGAAATCCAAGGTTCAAATGGCTGGTTAATTGAACAATTTTTTGCGGGCAACGTTAACCACCGGACTGACGAATGGGGCGGTAGTTTTGAAAAACGGCTCAAGTTTCCATTAGCAATCATTGATGCGATTGACGCGGTTCGTCAAAAGTACCACCGGCCAGATTTCATTATTGGTTATCGTTTCTCTCCAGAACGGCCATACCAGGGTTTTACCATGACGGATACGTTAAAGCTGGTGGATGAACTTACTAAAAAGCCGCTGCAATATCTCCACATTTCACTACTAGGCTTTTACTCTCATCCACGGCGGGGTGCTGACCGCAAGCTAACCCGGATGCAGGTATACCATGAGCGGATTAATGGTCGCTTGCCATTAATTGGAGTTGGTTCATTGAAAACCGCTGACCAAATTCTTGATGCTTATAATACTGGCTGGGCGGACTTGATTGCAGTTGGTCGGGCGGTAATGTTAAATCCAGATTTAATCGAGCTCATTCGAACAGGTCGTGAAGATCAGATTGAGACGAGTTTTAATTGGCAACATGCGGCTCACTATCGATATACACCAGCAATGTTGCAGGCAGAACGTGATCACCTAGATATGGCGATTCATAACCCACGACCAGTTAGGAAACATTAGACGAAAGAAGGTGCCATTATGGTTCGTGAATTGAAGGTCACAACGCGGACCGGGTTAGTTCTGAGCGGACGGCTGTTTCAATCCGCCACCGCGACGACCGTGTTAATTTTAGTAACTGGGGTTGAAGGCAACATTTACAATAATCCATTTTATTCAGTGATTGGCCGGCAGTTGCAACAGCAGAATGTAGACCTGATAGTGGCCCATACGCGGGACGCTTTTAATGTGACCAATGAGGTCAACCAAATTACGGGTCGTCGAGAAACGTATGGAGCTTTTAATGAATTCTTCCAGGATGGGGATGATGACGTGGCTGCATACCTTAACTTTGCGCTGCAACATCATTACGCACATATCATTTTAGGTGGACAATCGCTGGGTGCTAATAAAGTCATTCATTATTTAGCAAACCATCCTGCAGCACCTATTGAGCATTTTCTATTTATGAGTCCAGTGAACTTAGCGGTTTTACGAAAAAAGATTGGTCGTGGACAACGGAGCGTAATTCAGGAAATGGTCAAGACGGGACGTGATGAAGAGCGCTTGCCATTCCGCCTTTTTCGTTGGTTAACCAGTACGGCAGGCAATGCCAACCGCTGGCTAACTGATAACACACTAGATAATGTTCATTTCGACCCCCGTAGTGATTTTAGTCAGTTAAAGGCCATCACAAAATCAGGGGCGTTCTTGATTGGGGAAAATGATCATTTTACTGGTGGAAATCCAGCAACGTATTTACGGACTTTAAATCATCAAATGGTGACTGCACAGCAGAATCAGTTGATTTTGATCCGGAAAGCAAGTCATATCTATCGTAATCGCGAGCAAGAGGTGAGTGCGGAAATTAGTAATTTACTGAAAAATTGGCACGTTCTCGGGTAAGGGGCCGCCTAAAAAATGCAGTTTGCGTTTAACAATCAAAGGTGTATACTAACAAGGTTGTTATTAATTTCAAATTAAATCTTAATAGAATTTTCATGTGCGCCAATATGGTGCCTTTTTCATTAGGAGGAATTGCATGAAAACGCAAAGGAGCTTAGACACAGCCTTTTTTGGCCAGCCCCGGGGTCTTTCCACCCTCTTCTTTACGGAAATGTGGGAACGTTTTAGTTACTATGGAATGCGAGCCATTCTGCTGTTTTATATGTACTATGCCGTTAGTCAGGGTGGACTTGGAATGCGCCAAACAACCGCTGCGTCGGTAATGTCCATCTATGGTGCGTTGGTTTATCTTTCCAGCATGGTTGGTGGTTGGCTAGCAGATCGGGTTTGGGGAGCTCGCCGGACGGTGTTTATCGGCGGTGTGCTTATCATGCTGGGGCATGTTGCGCTTGCTGTACCGCTTGGTTTAAGAGCACTCTATGTTTCAATTATTTTAATTGTTTGCGGAACGGGGTTATTAAAGCCCAATGTTTCAGAAATGGTCGGCCGACTTTATTCACCAAATGATCGGCGGCGCGATGCTGGATTTAGTATGTTTGTTTTTGGCATTAATTTGGGGGCAGCATTAGCCCCGTGGCTAGTTCCATGGGTTGCCAACGGTTTTCGAAATTCTTCGATAGATTCATTAATGAATTTTCATGCAGGTTTTGCGCTTGCCGCTGTTGGGATGCTGTTGGGGTTAATTCAATATTATTATGGGGGCCGAAAATATCTCTCCAAGGAGAGTTTGTACCCGAATAACCCCATTGACCAAGACGCTCTCCGTCCAATTATGATTTGGATTGGGGTACTGGTTGCGACTTTAGCGGTAATCCTAGCTTTAATGGCAACAATGCGCTTATTGACAGTCACCAATTTGATTACCTTAATTAGTATCCTGGCTATTTTATTGCCAATCGGTTACTTTATTATGATGCTCAATAGTCGGAAAGTGACGGCAAATGAACGAGTTCGGGTTTGGGCCTACATTCCGTTATTTATTGCGGCAGCAATTTTCTGGGGTATTGAGGAATCCGGTTCGGTTGTTCTAGCGTTATTTGCGGAACAACGGACGGTTCTACAGATTGGTAATTGGCACTTGATGGCCGCTAATTTTCAAACGCTGAACCCGTTTTTCATTATGATTTTGACCCCGTTGTTTGTATGGCTGTGGGACCATTGGGAAGGTCAACCAGGAGCTCCAGCTAAATTTGCGGCTGGACTAATCATTGCCGGTATTTCCTATGCTTGGATGGCCATTCCCGGAATCATTCATGGGACGACGAGTGGCCGGGTCAGTCCATTGTGGCTAATTGGTTCCTGGCTAATTGTAGAAGTGGCCGAAATGTTGATTTCACCAATTGGTTTATCAATCACAACAAAGTTAGCGCCGCGGGCCTTTCGTTCGCAACTAATGAGTATGTGGTTCCTGGCGGATGCCGTGGGCCAAGCCATTAATTCGCAACTGGTAAAGTACTATTCGACTGCTACGGAAGTGCCGTACTTCTTAATCATTGGTCTGGTAACCGTTGGTTGTGGTGTAGTCATGGCCCTAATGGCGCGACGTTTACAAACACTCATTCAGAAAAACCTTTAAATTTGATTTGGACGGACGATGATAATGATTGTTCGTCCTTTTTATTACGGTAATTTTATAAAACTTGGACATTTTTTGAAAAAAGTCCGAAAAACCTCTTGAAAAAAATGGGGGAGTTGTGTATTATAATACATGTTGATTGTTAGTAAACAACAACAGACCTCACGGAGGAGTAGCGAAGTCTGGTTAAACGCGACGGTCTGTAAAACCGTTCCTTCGGGTTCGGCGGTTCGAATCCACCCTCCTCCATTTATAGGGATATAGTTAAACGGTATAACTACGGTCTCCAAAACCGTCATTGTGGGTTCGATTCCTACTATCCCTGCTTAACTGAATATTTTGGCGGTATTGGTGAAGTTTGGTTAACA
>DWZS01000067.1 GCA_019117445.1 Candidatus Limosilactobacillus excrementigallinarum
AATCAAATTGATCTGGGGAAAAAGGAATTCAATTTATTATTAGGTCAGAAAAAAACTTATAACGATCAACAAAATAAACCTCAGATATTTGAGTTTAAGAGTTATGAATGCTTAACTAAAGCTATTCAAAATTATTTTAACTTACTAAAAACATCGCTTAAGAGTTTAATATAACAAATGAGAAAGTAGAAGGTTTTGCACGAAAAATAAAGAATATAAAATTAAGTACCGGACTAGACCCTATAACACTATTTGCCGCGGTAAACGAGAATTAGATTTTATATAACGACGCTATTTGAATAAAGTTTCTGACAATGCTTTTAACATAAAATCTTAACATGTTTCGTGGAAAATCTTTATATACCAAGGCGTGAGCTACCCTAAAGCAGCGACTTTAGTGAGCACTATACACATAGAAAAGCCTGTAATATCAGCGTTTATCGTTGGCGTTACAGGCTTTTTTCGTTACATAAATGGCGTTGCTTTAACACGTTTGTTAACACGGGTGGGTTAGTAGGCGATTTTTGAGTAGTGAAGGTGCTTGAATTGTTGATATGGCAAGGCTGGTCGCGTGTTAAAATGTGTTAAGAGATTAAAAATTGAGCTAGTTTACTAGCTGTTCTAAGTTACAATAATAGTTCTCAAAAGGAGATAGTACTATTGCAAAAGTTAGGGTTAATTGGCGGAACTGGTCCGGAATCTACAGTCATTTATTATCGAAAAATTTGCCAGCGAGTTTATCAAGATACTGGCTCTCTGCCACCTTTAAATATTGAATCGTTAAGTGTCTACAAAGTATTACAATTTAGCGGGAACCATGAGTTTAATGAATTGGTAGACTATTTGGCTTGTGGAGTGAATAATCTTGAAAAAAGTGGTGTAAATTTTGCTGCTTTAACAGGGATTACACCGCATGTAGTTTTTGATCAGCTTCAGGCCAAAGTAGACTTACCGTTAGTTTCGATGCCAGCTGTGCTTTGTGAATATGCTAAAGAACGACAGCATAAGCGATTAGCTCTTTTAGGAACAGCACCGACCATGTCTCAACATTTTGTCCAAGACGCCTTTAAAGGTAGCGGAATTAGTATTATTGTTCCACAAAAAGATGAGCGGTCTTATATTGGCGAAAAAATTGAAAAAGAGTTAGAAAAGGGAATTGTAAAAGAAAAAACTCAACAGCGTTTAAAGCAGATCGTTGAAAGAATGATTAATGATGATAAGGCTGACGGCATCATTCTGGGCTGTACGGAACTACCGCTGGCTTTTAATGGCTTACAGCTTCCAGTAGAGACTTTAGATGCGATGGAAATTCATATTCAAGAGTTGGTTAAAATGATTGAGAGCGACTCGAAAGGTAAATTAAATATATAATTGCAACGAGAATTGGCACCTGGTCAAAAATTTTTCAAGCGATGTAACAAGAGTAATAAAAAGTACCAGGCCTCAAAAAAGTAAAACCTGGTACCCTCTATTGAGGATAGATATTAATGACCACCTGCAAGGTTGGTAATTACAACGCCAATGACAATCAAGCCGATTCCGAAAATTTGAAATGATTAGTCTTGAATTTATAAAAATTCTCGCGAGGTGACAAGTTATTAGTACAAAATTAACCAATTTTGCATTGATAACTTAGTATAGAATGTTAAATAGAGAATCAAATTATTTGAAGATGAATGAAAAAGTGAAATTCCATATTCTAAACAAAAGGTAAACTTAATATGTACAATTTAAATTTTATTACAGACTTAACGAGTCCTGATTTAGACCCGTATGTCCGATTGACAGAGGCCCAGCTCTTTCATGCTCAGGGGACGCAAGCCGGATTATTTATCGCAGAAAGTCCCAAGGTAATTGAACGGGCACTGCGCGCGGGTTATCAGCCAGCTTCCCTTTTAGTGGAAGACAAAGTCTTAGATCGTGATTTGGATGACCTCGATCATGAAATGTCAATGAACCAGACCGGAGGATTAGGACAGACACCGATTTATGTTATCAATGATCAGCAAATTCGCCAGCTAGCTGGCTACAATCTTTTACGGGGTGCGCTTGCTGCAATGTATCGTGTCCAGCGTCCCAATCTTGCTACTTTTTTGAAATCAATTCCGAATTCGCACCCACGGATTGCAATCTTGGAACGGTTAGTCAATCCCGCTAATATTGGAGCAATTTTTCGTTCGGCAGCAGCGCTGGGTATCGATGGTGTGATTGTTACTAGTGACTCTGCCGATCCTCTTTACCGGCGTTCTTCGCGGGTCTCAATGGGCACTGTTTTCCAAATCCCCTGGACTTATATTGATGCTAAAACCTGGCAAACTGAAGGAATTAATCTCCTTCATCGTTTTGGTTATCAAACGGCTGCCATGGCACTGCGTCATAACACTATTAGGATTGATGATCCACGTTTGGCTAAATTGCACAAATTAGCTATTATCCTTGGATCTGAGGGTCCTGGTTTAGAAAAACAGACAATTACCCAGAGTGATTTTACAATTAAGATTCCAATGGCGACTGGGGTTGATTCTCTGAACGTTGCTGCCGCTTCAGCATTGGCATTTTGGGAGCTTGGTAATCGAACACAAGGGAATTAATGGTTGATAAAAATTGCTCAGTGATCGCAAGGCCTTGAAGCGCAAACTGAAATTTGGTTTAATAAAGATGAAAAATCAATTAATTAAGTAACATAAGCGACCTAGAATCGTGAGGATGACTATTCTTCAAGTGTTTTCTAGGTTGCTTTTTATATGGAGTTTGATATGGAAGAATTATTTGTTAAAGCACCGGTGAAGCGAGTGTACTTTAAATTAGCGTTGCCCGTCGTCTTAGGCATGATCACGACCATGATTTACAATTTGGCTGACACGATGTTTGTTGCTAAGACAGGAGATACCAATTTGGTTGCAGGGATCACAATTGGGGCCCCGCTCTTCACTTTTTTATTGGCAATTGCCGATATTTTCGGCCTCGGTGGTTCATCAGTAATCTCCCGTTTATTTGGTGAACGGAACTATGAGTTAGGACGTAAAATTAGCAGTTTTTGTATGTATGCTGGGATCATTACTGGTTTAGGATTAACGATTCTCTTATTAATTTTTGAAAAACCAATCTTAACGATGTTGGGTGCCCGGACGGCAACGTATAGCGATGCTGCCGATTTCTACCGCGTATTGTCAATCGGGTCAGTTTTCATCATTTTTAGTTTGATTCCCCAAAATTTAATTCGGACAGAAGGCTTAGCAATTGAAGCAATGATTGCAACAATGACCGGGACCATCTTAGCCATTATTTTGGATCCCATCTTTTTGTTTGTGCTTAAGATGGGTGCTACGGGAGTGGGAATTGCCAACGTATTAGGATATGTCGTTACTGACGTCATGTTAGTTTTATTCATTTTGAAAAAAGCCAAATTTATTACGTTAAATCCGCGCAAAATGAAGATTGATGGAACGTCTTTGAAGGACGTCGTGGCAATCGGTATTCCAGGCTCGATTACTAATTTTGCACAAAGCTTTGGGATGGCACTTCTGAATTCGTCACTTGCTATTTACGGTGCCGATAAAGTGGCGGCCATGGGAATCACACAGAAAGTGTATAGCATTGTAATTCTGGTAATTGTCGGTTTCACCTTTGGGGCACAACCCCTGCTTGGCTATAATTATGGTTCAAAAAACTGGCTACGCCTGAAAGAAATTCTTCAGTTTGATATCTTAGTTCAGGTAGTCTATGCAGTGATTGTTGGTGGACTATTGATTTTATTTGCACAACCGGTAATTGCTCTTTTTATGAATCGTCCAGATATTGTGAGCGCTGGTAGTTACATGCTATTGGCCACGATTATTACAACTCCAGTGGTTGGGATTGTGTTAGTTTACACCACGATTTTCCAATCCATTGGTAACGCGTGGGGTGCCTTTATTATGGCTATTGCACGGCAGGGAATTGTTTATTTCATAGTTTTAGAAGGAATGAAATTACTGATTGGCTATCACGGGATTGTGTGGTCACAGGCGATCAGTGATGTTTTGACTTGCGTCATCGGTTTCTTTATTTATGAAAAGAGCTTGGACTTGAAAGATAAGATTAAAGCGCAGAAGAAGTAACGTTAACATATTTAAGTGTATAATTTACTTAATTACTATGGTAATAACGGTGATAGGTGATTTAATAATGGACAAAATTTCAATCATTGTTCCAGTTTATAATGGCGAAAAATATTTGGCGGATTGTATCAAAAGTATCATTAATCAAAGCTATCAAAATTTGGAGATTATTCTAATTGATGATGGATCAAGTGACAATTCATTGGCAATCTGTCAGGGATTCAAGAATCGCGATTCACGGATTAGGCTATTTCAAAAAAACAATGCTGGGATTGGACCAGCACGGAATACGGGAATTGCAATTTCAACAGGGAAGTATTTAATGTTTTCGGACAATGATGATCTGTTTGCTCCAGATCTTGTTAAACATTTGCATGACCGGATAGTGCAAGATGGTAGTGATGTTGTATGCTCGTTGTGTTACCGCATGGATGAAAATGGATGCTACTATTTTTATCTTGATCATGGTAACCCTGAAAAAGATGTTCAAGATGGTGTTTATTCACCGCAGCAGTATTTAACCATGGCAAGCAATAGTCGAGCATTGATTACTTGTTACGATACGCCATGGGGGAAACTTTACGATCGGAAAGTTTTCAAAAACGTTGAATATCCTGCCAAACTAGCAGAGGACGTTAGTACAACTTGGCGATTATATTTAAACGCAAATAATATCTCCTATTCGCATCGGGATGAGTATTGTTGGCGGATGAACACTGCATCAACTACCGGAACTTCAGGTTATAAAGTTGCTACTTATGTTATTCCTTCATATGAAGAACGTCTGGCGTTTATTCCATTGGTTGGCGTTGATCCAAAACCAACCTTTTCACAATACGAATATTACTTGCACCATGTTAATGAGGTTGCTAAGCAAGTCGGTGATGAACGGAATTTCAAGAATACGACTTGTAAAATCAACATTTTAGAAAAATACCGTCATGAAAAAATGATGAATCAAAATCACGGTGTTAGTTGATGATCATGTTTTACTACATCGATAACGGCGATCGTGTGCGTGATTAAATTGAAAATGCTTTTATAGCGATATAGTAAATCATCATTCCATAAAGATTATTTTAAAAATCATTAATAATTAGTGATAGATGGCTACTATTCAAATGATAGTCATGATACAATTTAGATATATTGAACGCGGATGGTAACTTGTTTCCCGGTAATTTGGAAGTGAGTTGCCATTAAGTGTTTAAAGGGGAATTATTGAGACGAGAAGTACGTCTTATTAGTTGATTAGCGTTACAATGATAGTTGAGTTACTAATTAAGTTTTAAAGACAAGAGGGGGAGCAAATGGGTAAGAATAATCAACAAAAAAATATGGTTCCAGAAAGACGGAACTTTAAACTATACAAAGCGAAGAAGCAATGGATAACCGCTTGTGCAACGTTCTTACTGACATTTGGTGCGACTACGGTCATGAATGTCAGTGCGCATGCTGACGTCAATTCTGATTCAGGGAATACAACTCCACAGACTGCCGAAGTGGCCAGTGCTACCTCTAGTAATAGTGGTGATTCTTCTAAGGGAGCAGCGAATTCTGCAGCTTCTAGTGAACAATCAGAATCACAGATGAGCAACAAGTCGACATCATCAGTGACGAAAGATACTGTAAATCCAAATAGTGTCGCTTCTTCAGAAACATCAACTATAAAATCCAGTGAAAAGAATGGTAATAATCAAACAACTAGCCAAACTTTAACGGTCACTGGACAAACAACCAAAATCAACTCCAATGCCTTAAAAGAATCAAAAGCGGTCGCTGAAAATATTGCGCCAATTGGTTTAACTAATGAAGACAATTCGCTGGAAGTAATACCTGGTACTAATTTGGCGAATGATGCTAAGTACTTCATTAAGAACTATAGCGAATTGGAAAAGGCGGGTGCCAAGTTCTCTTGGGTTAGCTATGATGATCCTAATGGCGAAACTCACGAAGTTACTGACAATAATTTCGTGGTAGATAGTACTGCAACTGATTATTACTCTGCCACAATAAAAGTAACCTATGCTGATGGAACATCAACGGATGTTGATACGGTCTTTAGAATTGCTAACGCGGTAACCCTTAATCCCAGCAAATATTATTATGTTTCAAAAGTTGGTGACGCTGCTGACCTTAATACCGCCGATGTAAATGGCAACAGTCTTTCAGGTACACTTTTAAATTACAGTCAAGTTAAGGATCCTGACGCGATAACGGTTAAAGTAAAGCCACTTGATACTAGCACAATTGGTATTCATTGGGCAGAAGTTAAAGTAACCGATAATTCGGTATTGGCCAGCGGAGAAGATGGCTATTCTAATGGTCAACCAATTCGGATAATTGGTGGCTCCTACATAGTTAAAGTTCCATACGTGGTTCAAGGATTAAATTTACTGTCAAATATTCCTACTGATAAAAATGGCGATCCAGTAATTAACGCTCAGCTAGATCATGCTTCTGCTCCTATATTTGATCCAACTTCAGCTGGTAATACTGCCTGGGGTGAGTATTTTTATCAAGATTATGCTTTGGCTTATGCTCTGGGAATCAAAATAAAGGCAACTGATTGGACTGCCCCGACAGCGGACGCAAAGACTAATCATTTTACTCTAAATTTGTTAGGTTTGCCAAATGCTAAAAAGCAAAATGTGGTGGTGAATTATGTCACTCCAGATGGCAAATTTATGTACATTTTTAATACTAATAATGGGAGCAATACTAGAGGTTATGCTTCTGGCTATGGAAAAAATAATTCTACCTTTAGGAACAATTCTGATGCTTTAAGATAAAATGTCCGTATCAAATTAGCTGATGGGACCGAAGTTCTACCAACCAGTGTCAAAGCAACTAATGTGATAATGGAAGATGGCCGTACAAGCGGTAAATTTACGATCACTTATAATGCAAACTTGGATGGAATCAATTCTAGGACTGGCCAACCATATATCTGGACACCGCTAACTATTGGACAAAATGCTGCTACTGATAAATTTAAAAAAGCAGTGGCCGACAAGCTCAAAGAAACTAACAATACGGGTTCAATTGCTACGGGGATCCCTGATTATACAGTTTCATGGAATGTTTTAAAGGCAACTGGTGAGGTACTAGCACCAACATTACCTGCTGATTCAGATGACAATTATGTTGTTGATGTGACTAATGGTCGGCAAGCATTATCGGCGACTGGCAAAAATGATAATATTACTGGTGATGATTTAGCAATTTTTGTCAAGAATCCGCAAACAGTTAAAGAACTTCAAGATGCAGGATTTACTAAATGGAATGAAAAGTCAGTGCCTAATCAATTGTTAGGTACTAAAGAAATTGATGGTAAAACTGCGGATGTGTGGCCGGCTGGGACTAAATTTGCGTATGTTAACGATGATAATCAAATTGCCCCGTTGGAATTTGATCAAGCAGGCCAAATTAAACAAGGTGGCATTAAGATTATGCTTCCGGGTTATGATTCGACAAAGTCAGATACGCAAAATGTACCATTTACTTATACAGTTAAATTGGCTAAAGTCGTTTCGACAGCGAATGTTTTAGCTAAGAATGCTACAGTTGATTATGGTACCAAGCTCTCTGCTGCTGATTTGGTTACGAACAAGGATATGTTCCCAGAGGGGACTACTTTCCAATTTGCTGATAATACTGAACCTGATTGGACCAAGACAGGTAGATATGATGATGTTAAGATTACGGCAACTTACCCTACTCAATATAAAAATGAAAATGGCACATATAAGAGAACTACCAAAGTAACAACAGTCGCCATTGCGATTAACGACACCCGGAGCATTACTGTACTTCAAGGAACAGACATTCCAAGTGTTGATTCAGTTTTGAACTTACCTTCAGACTGGGCAACTCACACCGCATCTTGGACTCAAAATGTTAATAGTAAAGCTACTAATGAAGGGCAAATTACGGTTCATTATCCAGACAGTAACCTAAATCAGGCGATTAAAGTATATGTAACTGTAGTTCCAAAGGACACCGCCGTTAATGGTACTGAATTTAAGACTGATGGCTCATTGTATGACAGTACCAAAACTGGCAAGATTGCCAATGGTGCAAATCAGGGCTCACTTTTAACAACCAACAATGGTGCATCAGTTAGCTACGAAACTTACAATAGCAAGACCAGTGTCGAAGGTAAGCCAAGTACATTCAATCAGGCAACTGCTACTTATACACCGACTTATAGTTTGTCAGGCTTGAAGACTAACAAGGATGGTAGCTTAGTTAGCGGTCCACAAACAGTTACCGTGCGAGTATCTGTGCCTAAGGGAACTATCGGTGCTTTAACTGATGCAAATGGTAATTCTTACTATGAATTGACTTCGAATATCGTTGTGGCTCAACCCGTAACGTTTGAGTTTGTGGATGACAACAATAATGATTCAATTGTTGGTACGCCACAAACCCAAGAATTTATTAAAGGTCAAGCTACCACTATTACTCCTGCCTTAACCATTCCTACTAATTATGAATTAGCAGATGGGCAAACCTTGCCAACTGCATACACTTTACAGAATTACTCGACAACTAACCCAGTGGTGCAAATCCACTTGGTTCACGAGACTGAGCTTGTAGATCCGACTAATGTATCTACTAACCCAACTAAGGATCCTAACTGGTTTAAGGATAATGCTTTAGTTGAAGATTCTACTCGGACGATCAACTATGCGGGCTTATCTGCCGATCAATTGGCTCAGATTCCAGACAGTCAAAAGACGCAAACGGTTGAATTCACAAGAACTGCTAAGTATGACTTAGTTACTGGCAAGATTGTTACAAACAGCCAAGGAAACTGGACAACTAAGGCTGATAGTTTTGCGAACTTTACCCCAACTAAGATTGCCAATATGGGGGTTAAGAGTATTACTGACGCTAACGGTAACTCAATTGGCGTCAAGAGTGCTGATGGAGTGCTTCAGGTTCCAGCTGCAACAGCAAAGCCTGGCAAGAACAGCACAGTCACCGTAACGTATGTTAAGGGGCAAGAAGTTACTTTTGAGTTTGTTGATACTTACAATAACGATAAAGTTGTTGGTAAGACTTACTCCCAGATGTTTGTTCCCGGTGAAGACACTAAGTTAAACTTCACGATGGCAATGCCAGAAGGCGAGAAGGACATTTACAGTTACGTTTTGTCTGCTGGTCAATCAATCCCAACTTCATACACGTTGAAGGAATTTAGTGATAATCCCGTGGTAGTCAAGGTCGGCGTTCACCAGACGATACACTTTAAGCTCGTCTTCTGGGATGATACTGAAAACAAGAAACTATATTCTACTGAAGTGTCAACTTATCATGCTGGAAATGGTGAGAGTGGATATTACGCAATTAAATTTCCTGCAGGAACTTTCCCGAAGGGTGTTAATGCTGGCTATTATGAATCGGTTGGGGCAACTGGTGTACCTGAAGGAGCAACGATTAGCGGAAGCTATAATATACCGTTAACTAATCCTTCTTCAGATTGGACAACACCTAACTTTAAGTGGAATAAGACAGAAGCGGTAGAAAAGGCGTTGACTGGTGCAACAATCACCATTCATGTTAAGCACAAGACCGTAGTACTTGATGGAAATGCTAGTGTTCCAGATGGTACTAAAACTGCAAACGGCCAGCCCGTAACTCAAAGTGATTTTAGTAAGAAGTTTACGAGAAAGATCACTGAATATCTTCCTGCTGCCGCTGGTACTGAACAAACCAAAGATTTGAGTCAAACGGTTACTATTCATCGTACTGGTGTAAGAGATATCGTAACCGGAATTTTGACCTGGAATGCTTACAAAGATGGTGAATTTATCGCGGTTCCCGTAACACCAGAAGCTGGTTATAATGCATCAATTACGGAACAAATTGGTGATGGTGCTGCAACCTCAATTGCTTCGATTGATAAGATGGCAGTTACTAGCGATACTGTTCAACCAATTAATATCGTCATTCGCTATGGTGCTACTGCTACAGCAGAATTGACTGGCAATGGTTCAAGCACCTACAACGGTCAAGCACTGACTGTTGATGAATTGAACAAGGGATTGAAGGTTACTGTTACTGGGCCAACTGCAAGTTCAGGCACTTACGCTTTAAAGAACGGTGACGTTGAATTTTCCACTGATGGTACTAACTGGACGACTGATATGCCGGTTAATGCTGCTAATTACCAAGTTCGTTTGACTGAGCAAGGTGAAAAGAACATTCAAGATCAGTTCGGCAACAACAGTATTATCTGGACTAAGGACGGCCAGTCAACGATCACTAGTGGCGCAACTTGGACGATTAATAAATTGTCGACTAACGCAACGATGAGTAATGCTGTACCTGACAACTACAGTCAGACTTACAATGGCGCTGCTCCAAGTTCAATTGATGCTGGCAAGTTTATTTTCACCACGACTGTGAACGGCAAAACTGTTACTTTGAATGCCTATAATTTGACTAGTGATGACTTTACATGGGTTGACGGTTCAGCTCCAGTAAATGTCGGTACCTACCAGATTAAGTTGACTGATGCTGGACTTGCTAAGTTGAATGCTGATAATCCTAACTTTACTTTGACGAGTGACGGTACGGGTACCTTTACAATCACTCAAGCTGACGCTAGCGCAGTTCTTTCTGGCAGTGGCACGCGTGCTTACAACGGTCAAGCGGTTAGTGTTGATGACTTGAACTTCAGTGATAAGGACAACAACATCACTTTGACTTTGCACTATCCTAAGAATGGGAATGCAAATTACTCAACGACGGTTAAGTTGAGCGTCGGTGACTTCACTTGGAACACGCCAGATGGTAAGGCGCCAGTGAACGCTAATGATCAAGCTTACACATTGAGCTTGAACAGTGACGCCATCCAGAAGATCATTAACCAAGCTGTTGGCACAGGACAAGATGGCGTAAGCAATGTGAAGTTTGCTGATGGTGCGATTAGCGGTCAAGCTAGTTACACGATTAAGAAACTTTCAACGGTTGTCCACTTGATAACAATCGGCAATGGCGGCAATAACGGCAACTACGGCAAGGTTTACGATGGCCAAGCGACCGAAACTGCTCAAATTGATCCAAAGAGGATCCCACTTGCTGTTCAAGTTAATGGAGAATGGATCTACTTGGACATGACAGGGATTACTGGGAATAGCTATCAATGGGTTAGTTCAGGGGATGAACATCCTTTAAATTACAATCCTAAAGATGTTGGTGCGTACTTTGTGAAGTTGACTGATACAGCTTTAAAGCTGTTGGAGACTAACAACCCTAACTTCACCTTCTTTAACAGTCTCACGAATATTTACAAGATTACTCCTGCCCCAGCTTCCGCAACTTTAAGCGGTAGCAATTCTAAGGTTTACAATGGCCAGGCAATTACTGCTGCTCAGGCTACTGGTGGTTCAATTAAGATTAACTTGAAATTCCCATGCGCCAATAATGCCAGTTACACTTTGCAATCAGGTGACTACACCATTTCTGGTAACGCCACTGATGCTGGTGAGTACACCATTACTTTGACCCAGGCAGGGATTACCAATATTGAAAATTACATCAATTCCTTGGTTGGTACTGGTCAAGACGGCGCAAGTAATGTTGAGTTCGCTGATAATGCCATCTCCGGAACGGCTTCATTTACGATTGAAAAATCCAAGAACGTGGTTAGCGTTGACGGCACGCAAAAGGAAACCTATAATGGCTCAGATTACAATGTTGTCTACAATGCTGACGGTACAAACAGTGTGACTGTTTCAATCGCTAGAGCAGACGGTAATACGACTGGTGCGATGGGTGATCTGACCAAGGTAACCCTTGATTCACGTGACTTTACGATTGTTAATGGTCCAGCGAAAAATGTTGGTTCATACCAGATTGTTCTAACTAAGGATGGTCTGGCTAAGATTCAAAGTGCTCTTGGTGACAACTACGCAGTGAGTGTGAATAGTGCTGTTACTGGTACATTGCAGATTGATCCATACATGGCGAGCGCTGTATTCTCTGGTGATCCGGTATGGACTTATAACGGTGGCACAATGCCTGAATATTGGACACACTTTAAGGTTGCTTTGGATGAGCCAAATAACCCAGTTTATGACCTAAAGGCTACCGATCTTGAATTCTTGGTCAATGGTAAGTGGACTTCTGTTGCACCGATCAATGTCGGTACTTACAAAGTTCGCATTTCAGATCAGGGTTGGAAGAATATCAAAGCCATCAATAGTGACAACGTTACATGGAGTGCCACTGCTTCAGATGGTGAAGGTAGTTACGAGGTTAAGCAGGCTAACGTGACTGCTACTCTTAGTGGTCAGAACTCAATGGTATACAGTGGTAATGCCGCAACGACTGCGGATCTTTACGCCGGCGACTCCACCATCAAGGTGGTAATCAACAGTAATGGTAAGATTGCTAACTTGCCTGTTAACTTCACTCTTGAAGGCGGCGACTACACTTGGAATACTACTGATGGCAAAGCTCCGGTAAATGTCGGTCCTTACACGATTAGTTTGACCCAAGCTGGGTTAGCTAAGATCCAGGAATTAATTAATGGTGCCGTTGGTGAAGGCAACGTTGCTTTAACTACTACGCCAGCGAATGCTGGGACCGCTAACTTTGCAATTACTCAAGCTGTTGCGCCAAACGTTCAGCTTTACGGTAATGAAAAGAGTACTTACAACGGTCAAGCAGTCAACTTTGTCCCAACCAACACAGAAACCAAGAAGAATTATGGTTTCAACAACGTTGAGAATTTAACCATTCCTACTTTGACTAGCGATGACTTCGAATGGGTCGACAAGGATGGCAATGTAGTTACCGCACCAGTGAATGTCGGTACTTACTACTTACAATTGAATGCCAAAGGGGAGGCCGCGATTGCGGATGCCAACCCAGACTACAGTTTTGTTGACCAAAACGGCAAGAGCACGATTAGTGGGATGATTACGTACACCGTTGCTCCGGCTAACTTGTCGCTGACCGTTTCTGGGACAGCTTCGAAAGTTTATAATGGTCAAGACGCTAAAATTACGCAAAAGCAAATTGATGATGGCGAAATTAAGGTAGTGTGGAACACTTCTGATGATGCTCCAGTGCTTAAATACAACTTCACGCCAGATGACTTTGAAGTGGTTGATAAGAATGGTCAACCGGCTGTCCACGCTAATGCGGGAATTGATAACCAAGGACAAACGTTGATTGCCAAGGATAATCCTTACTATGTTCGTCTTACTGATGCAGCGATTGCTAAGGTCAAAGCGCTAGCGAATGCAAGTAACTACAATATTACGCAGGCTGCCGACTCTGGTGAATACTTAATTTACGCTCAAAAAGCTGAATTGACGTTGACGGGAAGTCAGACGACTACTTATGGTACGTCAATGCCACTTGATCCGAGTGCATATCAGATCGACTTCAGTAACTGGAGTGGATCAGCACCGAAGCCGCAGATCACTTTAGAGAACGGTGATATTTACGTCGATACGAACGGTAATGGTCAAGAGGACGATATCTTACCAGTCAACGTTGGTGAATATAAGGTTAGGATCGCAAAGCAATTAGCAGATAAATTGCAAAAGCTTTACCCAGATTATGACTTTTCAGGCAGCATTAATGCGCAAGCTGCTGAGAATGATAAGATTGATTTCTCTACAGTAGTGGTGCCAAAACATGATACAGCTTCATACAACATCATTCCTGCCGTTGCCACAGTAAAGATTAACGGTGCCCAACACGTGAAGTATGGTACTTCAACTACTGTTCAAGATGGTCAGTACACTGCTGATGTGACTGCTCCGGTTGATGGTAAGGAAACGCCAATTGTCACTAATGTGAAATTGACTGCTGACGATTTGACGGCTGTACCTAGTGACTCCAAGGCTGGTACTTACACGCTTTATTTAACTGATAAAGGTTTGGCCGATGTTCAAGCTGCGATTAAAGGTCATGGGGATGTAACTAAGAATTACAACTGGCAGAATGCTGTTGAATCAACGGCCAACCTTTTCGTTGACCAAATGCCGGTTAAGATTAGTGTGAGTGGTAACAGCTCAGTAGTTTATGGCTCACAGGAGTGGCTGATGAATACAATTGAGAAGCAGCCAAATGGTTATACATTGACCATCACTACCGAAAATGGCAATGATTTAACATACGACCTTCAAGCTGGTGACTTAGAATACACGCAAACACCAGGCAATGTTGGTGATTACTCAGTAGCCTTGACTAAGCAAGGCTTGCAGAATATTGAAAAAGCCTTAGGGCTTGATTATGAATACCCGCAAGACCCTGCCGATACGACAAGCACTGCTAAATTCACTGTTGAAAAGGGTGATGCGAACGTCATTGTTAATGGCAGCTGGGAGAAGACTTACAATACTGAACAAACGATGCCAAATGATCTTTCTGGTCACTATGGTGTCGGCTATGTCACGATCTACAGGGCTGATGGGACTTCAACTGATGTGAAATTACAGCCAAGTGATTTGGCATTTGCAAACGGTGCTAACGCAACTAACGTTGGTACTTACGGTGTTGTCTTATCCGAAAGTGGTAAGGAACGCATTAAGGCTTTAGATGGCGCTAATGGTGATAACTACAACTGGACGTTTGATTCAACTGGTACTTACATTGTTGATCAAGCAACTGGTCAGGCGGAACTAACTGGTCAAAACTCTAAGGTATTTGATGATCAGCCAGTAACCACGACTGAGGTGAATGCTAACGGTCAGATTGTGGTTAACTTGACTCTGCCGGTTTACGAGCAAGGTGCTGAACCAGGTGATGCACCAACTTTGGTTAAGACGATCAACCTGGGTAGTTACACTTTGCAAGATGGTGACTACACTTGGAACACCAGTGACGGTAAGGCACCAACTAATGTTGGTAACTCATACAAGATTACTCTGAATAAAGACAAGATCTTGAGTCATTTGCAAACGCGTTTAACTGAATTAAACGGTACGGGTCAAAATGGTGAAAGCAACGTCACGATTAATACCGATGATCTTTCAGGAACCGCCAGCTTTGTAATCACGCCAAAGAGCATTACGAATGTGGTAATCTCTGGCGATGATCAAGATAAAGTTTACGATGGTCAAGGCGCAAGTCTTGATGTCAGCGGCTTGAAGATTAACGGTGACGACGTTGTTACTGACAAACCATTGGTTGACACTGGAATTACTGCCAGTGACTTCGATTGGTATGACGCAAGCGGCAAGCAGCTTGACGCTGCTCCAGTGAACGTTGGCAGCTACACTGCTCGGTTAAAGAGTAGCGCTCTTAAGACTTTGCAAGATGTTAACCCAGACTACAATTTTGATGCAGCTAGTGCAGTAATTAATTATGCAATTAAGCAAGCTCCTGTAACTGCTGAAATGGGTGGCTCAAGTGAACGTGATTACACTGGTCAAGGGACAAGTGTTGTCGATGTTTTGAACAACGTAACTTGGGATGCCAAGAAGCAAACCGGTTTCGTTGATGGACAAATTTTGAACACTGCTGGTTTAATCGCTGATGACTACGCATGGTACACCAAGAATGCTGATGGTACTTACACCGCAATTGGTGATCCGGTAAACGCCGGTACCTACTACTTGAAACTCAAGGAGAGTGCCCTTGATCAGATCAAGAACGCCAATCCAAACTACAGTTTCGCTAGTGATGCCATTACTGGTGAATTCACTTACACCATTAACGCGGTTAGTGGTACTGCAACTTTGAGTGGTGAAAATAGTAAGACTTATGATGGTCAAGCTGTAACCAACGCTGAAGTAATCAGTCCAAGTGGTACGATCAAAGTTACATTTGGCTTCCCAGGCAGTACTGATAAGAATACCTACGTCCTCCAAAGTGGTGATTATACTTGGAATGTTGACCAGCCAACCAATGCTGGTACTTATACTCTTACTTTGAGCGATGCAGGTCTTGCTCACTTGCAAGCGGCAATTAATCAATATGCAGGCAGTGGTAACGTAACGTTGAATGCCGATAGCCTTAAGGGTTCAGCAACATTTAAGATTAATCAAAAGCCACTTGCTGTGACCTTGAATGATAAGTCCACTACCCCAGATGGCAAGACTTATGACGGTCAACCAGCAACGATTAACCACAACGCAACTAACTTTGGAATCTTTAATGCTAATGGTTTAGTTAATGGCGAAAGCTTGAACGTTGCTAACTTAACTGATGGTGATTACGAATGGGTTGATGCTGATGGTAATCAGATTAACGCGCCAACGAATGCCGGCACTTATTACATTGCTTTGACGCCAGCTGGCTTGGCACAACTGCAAAAGAATAATCCAAATTACCAGATCACTGAACAAGGTCGCTTCAAGTATGTAATCAGTCCTACAGTTGCTAACGTAACAGTTTCTGGTCGTCAAGAAAGCACAGGAACCACGATTGATGCTACTAACTACCAGGTAAATGTTCCTGCTGGAGTGACAGTTCCTGAAGGGCTGACTTACCAATTTGTGAATGGCACACCAATTGAATCTGGTACCTACCTGATTGGGTTGACGCCAGATAGTTTGAATGCTCTGGAAAAGGCAAATCCAAACTACAAGTTGCAGATTTCTTCCACTGCTGAATTCACGTTGGATGCAACTGTTCACGTCATCTTCCAAGATGCTGATGAAGGTAATAAGCAGGTTGGTAATGAGATCACCAAGTCAGGTGTAGCTGATTCGACGGTTGATTTGGGATTGAAGCTTCCAGAAAACTATGTTCTCGCTTCAGGTGAAAAGCCATTAACTGAGTTAAATAATTACACATTTAGTAAATATTTGACGCAGAACTTGTACATCAAGTTAGTTCATAAAATTGTCGAAGTTGACCCGAATAATCCAACCACCAATCCAAAGCCAGCAGATCAAAACTGGTTTAAGGAAAATGGCTTAGTTAAGGATGTAACGCGGATGATCAACTACCGAGGCTTGAGTCAAGATCAGTTAGCTGAAATTCCAGCTTCTGAAAAGAGCCAAACGGTGCACTTTACTAGAACTGCTCGGTACGACTTGGTAACTGGCGAGCTCGTGGCTGGCAGTGAAGGTGCTTGGAATCCAGTTAGCGGGCATTTAGCTGGCTTTACACCACACCAGTTTGCTGGTTATACGGCAACGCCAGGTGAGATTGCAGCATTAACAGTAACTGCTGATACGCCTAGTGTCCTGAACGTTGAAGTGAACTACGTCAAGAATGCTGAACCAGTTCACCCAGGTGGCAATGGTGAACATCCAAGTGAAAATGGTGAACAACCAGGTCAAAATGGTGACGGCACGCTTCCTGGCGGTAAGGGTAATGCAACAGATCAAAATAACGAGAATACATCAGCTCAACATACTAATAAGAAGACGAACCAGTTGCCACAAACTGGGAATGCAGATAACTTAGCAATGATTGGCTTAGGTACTGCTACTCTGTTGAGTATGTTTGGCCTTGCTGGTTTGGATAAAAAACGCGACAAGTAAATAAGTGATTCTCGTAAGAGTTGGAAAAAGAACCTAATATGGGTCTTTTCCGGCTCTTTTTTTTGTAAAAAAACAGTACCGACAGATGGAATCATCTATCAGTACTGAATGAATCTTGATTAAGAAATCGTCATCAATGGACAATTAGCTTTCGCTAGCGTCCATTTGGACATTATTTTGGGCTTGATTTTGCTGGATTTTTTGAATCGCAGCATCAAGTTGGGCTTTATAATTACCAAATTGCTCAGCAAGGTCATTCTTATTATATGACTTACTAAAATCTTTATCACCGTGAGTATAGTGATCAACATCAATTTGATCATTATTGAAACTGATGATGTACCATGCAAAGACTAACTTTCCTTCACCAATTTGAAAGGTTGGGTCTTCGTGTTGTTCGATTGCCATCGGTTGTTCAGTTGCCGGGTTCGCACTTTGCCCGTTTGCTAATTCATCAAATGTCTTAAATTTATCGTCAATTGAATCACCGCGAAGCGAATTAACATAGGCGGCGACCGCTAATTCTTCGTAATTTAATTCTGCCTTCTGTGGTTCCGATGATGAAGATGCTTGTTTACTTGAAGAGTGCTGTTTCTGGCGCTGATTGGTTAATGAAGACGAAGTTTGCTGTTTTTGCGCTTTTGACTGGTGGTTGGCATTGTTGCTACCTAAGATGAAGAACAAGACCGCACATAAAACGACGATAATTCCACCCAACAGGCTGTAAATAACTTTAAATTTATTCATTAACGATCGTCCTTCCCACTCAATACGTCATCCATCAGTTTTTGGTTAATCTCTTCTGAATGTTGGTCATTGTAATTAATCTTTTGAATCAGTTCGTCAATTTGTGATTTCTTATCGCGGTAGCGATTAATAAGATCCTTCTTGTTCAGAGTTCCCTCACTGTGTTCGCCAGTCATGTCAGAGATTTTATGATCAATGCTGTCACCATTAATCGTCACGATCAAACGGGTTGATCCTGCAGTGCCTTCTTGAAATTGGAATGAATTATCACTGAGCTGCTTGATTTGCATCAGCATTTCTTGACGTGGGTCAACTTGTTCAGTGGTATCAGTCATGGCATCGTTCAATTTTTGATCAATACTATCTGATTTACCGAGGTCAACTAAGGTCATTGCAGCCAGTTCCTCATTCGTAAATGACGGCTGGGTTGATTGTGTCTTGGATGATGAGTGAGCTTGTGCAGCTTTCTTAACCACCTTCGAAGATTTCTTTTGCGCAGTGGTTGTGGAATGGTTACTGCTATTAGTTCCTAATATGAACAACAGCACGGCACAAAGAATTACAGCAATGCTAGCAAGTACCCCGATTATAACTTTGTTGTTTTTAGTCATGTCAATCTCCTGTTATTTAACCTCACCGATTTTTGTTAGTTTGAATTGCAGCTTATCATTATTAAAATCACTATCATCGGATGATTTGATACGGGCTTGGATCGAAGAACGATTGTATTTAATAATATTGAATTTACTATCGTCCGAATCACCGTCGGACATAGTAAACTCGTTATTATTAATTGAGTAAGTCAATTTATCATAGTCAATCTTATGGAGTGCGGTATCAAAATCATAGGTCTCAAATTGCTTGATATCCTTTTTCTTAACTGTACCGGCAAAATGATGGCCATCATTGGCAAAAGCTAAATAAGTAATCATGGTACCGTTGGTGTCTTTACCACCAATTTCACCGCTGATTGTGCATTGATAAATAGAACCAGTGACCGCTTTTTGCAAACTTGGGTGTTGGTATTTCCACCAACCAAAGCCAGCCAGAGCAAAGACGATAATTAAAATACCAATGCTGGTAAGTAGTTTACGTTGTTTAGTCATTGAATGACTTTTTAATTTCGGGGAAGGTTGATGGCCGACCTTTCGACCACAGTTGGGACAAAATTGGCTATCGCTCTCTAGCTGAGCACCACAGTACTTACAAAATTTCATGTAATTTCCTCACTTTATATTTTCTAACGAATTGGTTTAATGTCTTCAACGTGGAACATTTGCGACATTTGACGGACTTTTGCTTGTTGATTCGTTTGATTAATGTAGTTGATGACAGTCTTTAATTTAACTGTTTTAAAGGGCCGACGATTTTCATTAACATACATATAAACCTTGCCATTTTTATCAATAGTGTAAAAGTCCTCTTGAACCTGATCATTAATTGGTTTGATGCCATAGGCGATCCCACGCCCAGGTTTATTCAGATACTTTTTAGAAACCTTAGTCTGACTCATGTTGAAACCATTTTCTTCAATACCTTTAGTAGCAAAATGACCACCTTGTACTTTGTCATAGTAAATTAGTACTGCAGCAGCTGTTTCTAATGGTGAAATTGTTTGATAGTTTAAATCATTTGGCGACATTGAATTAATTTGCTGTGAAGAATTGGTGTTTTCTAACGAATGATATTGGCGACTTACGATGTTCCAAACGGTGTTGCCTGAACTATAGGTTTGCGCTTCATTCCGGAGTTTTAAGTTACCAGCGGTTGAAACGCGGTAAACCCGGTATTCAATATCCCTTAGTCCAGGATTCTTTCGCATGATTTTAACCACGATTCGTTTATGACCACGGGTCCACCAAGATACCACCCGAAAGTTTTGGTTGTTGATCGGAATTTTCTCAGGGCCGTTGGGTAGAGCACCGTTATTTGATGTGTAGAAGTGCCACCATGCCCACCGTTCAGCCATTGGGCGAGTGATGCCATGAATATCATTGGCAGAGACGGTCTGAGATAATTCAGGAACGTTGGAAATGAAGGAAGTTGTGCAAGTTAGTAGACAAGATAAGGTGATTATTTCTAACCAACGGTAAATTCTTTTCATCATAATTCTCCTGTTATTTTACTTGCGTTACCTGCATATTATTGGCCAGATCATGAACTTGTTTTCCAGCGTGGTGGTCATTGACGAATTTAGCAATATCTGACCAAGTGGTTGAAGCTTGTGGATGACTAAATTCTTCGATGGTTTGATCAATTGTTTCATCTTCACTACCCGGACCATCAGGAACACGATACAAGTAGACTTTATCGCCGTCTGTGGTAAAAAATTCGCCACCGCCTTTGCCTAGTCCGTTAGCTTGAACCCGAATGGGATTCGAACCTTGCTTGTAAAAACGTTGCTCGTCATTGCCGCCGAGTCCTTGTTGAGCAAGCGCGCCATGTTGAGAATAGAGAGTAAATTTATCCCAGGATTGGATATTATTACCACTGGCATAATAAATGACTGCCGCAATTTTCTCCTTTTGATTCATCGAATTGGCTTGCATTTTATTTGGGTCAGTGTGCTTTTGGTTTTTAGCCGTTAACCTAACTTGTCGATGGTTAGAGCTAGTTGTGGAATGAGCACTACGCGCACCTAAGAAGAATAAAATCAGTGCAACCAGAATAACGATAACTGCAGAGAGAATAATAATGACTTTTTGATGTGATTTATCTTGAGAATTACTTGTGTGGTTGACTCGCTGCTGTGTAATTTTCGGTTGGTCGAGCTTGGTACCACAGTTTTCACAAAAAAGACTATCTTCGGTATTTTCAAACCCGCACTTTGGACACTTTTTCATAATTAACCTCATTTTTGTATTTCTTGAGCAATTTTTTGAACTTTGGCGAACCCGTGGTGGTCTTTGATATAGCTATTAATCGCTGACCAACTAACTGTCATTATTGGGCGCTTTTGGTCGACCTTATCAGCTGTCGTGATGGGTCCACCTTGATAATAGAAGTAGACGTTATCCCCGTCTTTAGCAAAAAATGTCGCTCCGCCACCACCTAGTAAAACATTACTAGGGTTTTTGTCGGTAACATTAATTTCGGTTGGTTTAATTCCTTGCTGGTAATCTCTAGAAGCCTTACTAATCGTCACTTCCTTATTACCTTCGTAATCACTGGTGCTAGGCCAGTGGCGAATATTATTTTCTCCGGCATAGTACAGAATGGCCGCGGTCTGCATTTTTCGATCAGCCGTTTTAGCGTTGAAGTGTTGAGCTGATAATGGATGATGAGGACGTGGACTGCTGGTGGAGTGGCTACCAACTCCAAAGATGACTAGGGCGATCAATATAATGGCCAGTCCCCAAAGCCAATAATGATGTGCAGTAGGTGGATCCTTTTTGACAGGAACTAATTTAGCTCCGCAATTCGCACAAAAAATACTATCAGCAGTATTTTGAAAATGACATTTTGAACATTCTTTCATTGTTAAATTCCTATTCACTGAGATCATTGACGTCGCCATCTGGATTTGGTTTTTGCAGAATAACGCCATGAATCTTAATTACTTTGACGCCAAAACTGACATTGCCGTGAATGTCGTCACCAGGGAAGTAACGGGGCAGGGAAGTGTCTGGATCACCATACGCATCCACAAATTGGGGAGTCAGCTGTTCCTTGTATTTATACTTATATTTTTTATGATGCTTTTTGTGGTGCTTTTTCTTAACCTTGACCTTAACGGTTTCGTATTTGTAAGCACCCGTATCAGCATCGTCCCAATTCAGATCGACTTTACCATCCGAACTAACGTGCCAAGTTCCAACAGTTCGGTAGTCACTGTTTTGACTATTTTCGTAAGCTTTATCATCGCCGTCTAGCCAGTAAGGGTTGACGTTGACCCCCAATGAGCCATCACTGTTAAATTTAAGGAAGACGTGGGAATATTTATTGCCACTAACGTCTTTGGTAATTTGATTTTTATAGTCACCATCATCGTCATCCTGGTCTTCCTTATTTTTAAAATAAGAATATCGCCAGATGGTGCCATCCAACGTTTCCTTGGTATAGGATTCTCCTAATTTACTGCTGGATAAGGAAAACTGGTGTTGGTTGTTAAAGTTGAGAATCAGGATCCCAACGGTTAAGACTTGAATCAGAATAATGGCAATGAGCTTGATATTAAATGGTTGATGAATTCGTCGGGCAAAGATAATCAAAAGCCACAGTAGGCTAGCGAAAACAAAAAATGCCGCAAAACCGTAATTAAAGGATAGATTATCCGAAATCACACTACCGGATGTATTCTGATAATCCGTGCCGGTATAAGATTGGTGCAGGATACTTTGGTAATCAATAGTGGACCTGGTGACAAAATATAGTGAACAAACTAAAATGACGGCAAGAATAATGACTCCTAAGTACCAAGTCCAGCGTGGTCGGGAATTATGAGAACGTCTGATTTTGGTTAAATCATAGCCGCATTTTGGGCAAAACTTGGCACCTTTACTGTATTCAGTACCACATTGCGGACACTTTCTATTCTTCATTGTTAGAAACTCCGTTGATTAAAATTCCAACTGCATAGATAAAGGTTCCAATCCATGGCAACAGCTTCATGAATTGATACATATTTGAGTAATCACTGACGGATGCGTCACCATTAATAATTGAAGCAACAACACTCATGCTGGCGTTAGCGACGTTAGCGTAGATGTAAGAACAAATCCCCGCGAATGCCAAGAGAACGATTGCTCCTAATACTTTTAGGACGTGCCCATGTGAGCTGTGCTTAAAACCGTTAACAATTCCACCAATAAACATGACTACTCCAAGCAGGCCGAGCGAAATTCCCCAGAAGAATAGGTAACCGCTTGAATCGAGAGCACCATTTTTGATAACAGAAGTTGCTTGTGATGCGATACTCGTCGCTGTTTGGCGATTAGAAAAGTACATAATGCCACCGACAATGGCTAAGATCAGGCCAAAAATAAATTCAATTCCGGTGGTGAAGTGATGATTGACCGGAGCGGAATTAAGCATTTTCTTTTCCTGTCGTGAAATATGGGTTGCCTGTTGGGGATGAGCCTGATAATTATTCATACTGAAACTTGAAAGCCTAGAATCACGGCTAATCACCGTGGCTCTAGGCTTTCTCGCGTGAAAAAAAAACGCAAGAACTCTCGCGTTATACTTAAGTCATGCCTAACTAAATAGAAAAGAGTCTTGCGCGA
>DWZS01000068.1 GCA_019117445.1 Candidatus Limosilactobacillus excrementigallinarum
TTGTTTGTGGTTATTCAAAAGTCTATCACAAATGGCTTTTTTATTTTTCTAACTTAATTTTACAAACGGCGAATTTAAACTAAAATAAGCACTGATGTTAAATTCATCAGTACTTAAAATTGTAGAGCCAAAACTTCCAGGGTCAATATGGCGCTGGAAGTTTTTTTATGGTTAGGGATGGTGCTTTTATTAATTTCTGCTTAAAACCGGTTAAAAACTCTGTTATCATCAATACTAGCAATTATTTTCGAGATCTAAGCTGAAAGGAAGAAACCTATATGACCGGAAGAGATTATTTGAGGATCTGGTATCGGGTGCAGATTGGCACAACCCTATTGGTGTTGGCCATGATGATGGTCCGTAATTTTGAAATGGGCCGACAGCGAGTTGCGAGTGGATTGTTCCTGTTGGTCATCATCCTTTTGATTGGCCTGTTAGTAGAATTGATCCCGCAGCTGCCGGCAGTGGTTCAACGGGGGAACGCCTGGTTGCAAGGGATCCTGCAGCCCTTCATTTTAGTGATTGCCTGGGATGTTATTACCCGGGAAATAATTACCCTGCTGCGGTTGCCGTCGCGCGGTGTTGTCTCCTTAATGATTATCTACTACCTGCTAATGTTTGCGCCCTTTGCCAGTGTTATTGGTGGGCAGCTGAAATTGAGCATAGAACGTTTTGTTTTCGCGTTACTGACCTTTCAGGTTGTCTTAATTCCGCTGATTGCTTTGCCGACTGACTTAATCAATAATCATTTCTTATTGCAAACACTGTCGACGGGGGCGGTGGGCGCGGGAGCCTACTTTATTTTGATAATGACGGCAATGCGGGCCTGGCACCTATCCTGGCCGGGTTTAAAGCCTCATTGGAGCGGTGACTTTAATTGGTGGCTGTTCCTTGGCCTAGTAGTGCTTGACTTATTCATAACGATGGTAAATGCTGGCGGAATGCCGTCCTTGCGCCGCCTCAACTGGTCGGTTCTTCTTATGGCCTTTAGGGCTGCTGTTGCCGAGGAAACTCTTTTTCGCTTTGCAATTCTGGGGATTCTATTTTACGCCTGGCGTCATTACCAACACCGCCTTCCGCTTGCGTTGGCTACCAGTAGTGTTTTGTTTGGCTTGGCACACTTGGCAAATGTGGCTGAACAAGCCTGGAGTGTGACCGTCTTTCAAGCGGTTGCTGCCGGAGGATTAGGACTCTTTTTCGCAGTTGTTTATGTCTACACTGGACAGTTGTGGTTAACGATGGTAATGCATGGCCTTTTTGACCTGCTGAGTTTTATGGCAACGGGGGTCACAACTATGAAGGGGAGTCAAGTTACCCTAGCTGACTGGTCGTTTGTTGCCGGCGAACTGGTCATCTTTATCCTGGTGACCGCCTTGATGATGTTTGGGCAGCGTCGTCGCGTAATGGAACGCCACGTTGCCCGGTTAACCGGGGATAAGCAGCGGTTTGGCTTTCAGATTCGATATTAAGAAGGAAAAAGTATGGTAAAAGTGCAAACGGGTTATATGCCCTTTGGAAAGTATCAAACATACTATCGAATCGTTGGCGAGGCCACCACGAAAGCACCGTTAGTGTTAATCCATGGCGGGCCAGGCTCAACGCATAATTATTTTGAAGTATTAGATGAATTGGCGGAAACTAATCAGCGTCAGTTAATTATGTATGACCAGATTGGCTGTGGTCAATCATCCTGTCCTGATAATCATGCGGCGGAAATTTATCGGGCCCAAATATGGTTGGAGGAGTTAGTTGCGTTACGGCGTTTCCTGCAATTAGACAGGATTCACCTTCTTGGTCAGTCCTGGGGTGGAATGTTAGAAATTATGTATTTATGTGATCTCCACCCACGAGGAGTGCTGTCGGGAATCTTGGCAAGTACGCTTCCTGCTTCTTGGTTGTGGAGCAAGGAACTTCACCGGTTGATCAAGTTTATGCCTGATAATGAACAGGCTGCAATTAAGCGGGCTGAAAAGACAAAAGACTTCACAAATGGTGATTATCAAAGTGCCAATCACCATTTCATGGCAATGCATTGTAATGCACCACTATCATCAACGGATCCCGAACCGCTTCTGCGTCCCAAGCGTGGGGGAAAGCAAGCGTATTTGACAGCTTGGGGGCCAAATGAGTATACGCCAATTGGTAATTTACAATCCTTTGATTATCTTGAACAGCTGCATGAAATTAAAATTCCGATGTTGATTACCAGTGGGACAGATGATCTTTGTACACCCTATGTAGCTAAAACGATGTATGATTGTTTACCCAATGCAAAGTGGGAGCTTTTTGAAGGCTGTCGGCATATGTCGTTTGTTGAAAAACGTGAGCAGTATTTACACGTTTTGGCTTCTTGGCTGGATATGCATGATAAGAAAAATGTTAGTTAGGAGAGAGGAAGATGAATGCGGAATTAATAACTATCCTCATATTAGGGATACTAACGGTTTATCAGATCGTTATTTTTGGTCATGATTTGATTGTTAATAGGAATCAAATCAAGGACGGCAATTTCTTGGTAACTGGGGTCATCGGTTTTTTCACTAATTTTTGTGATTCTTTAGGAATTGGTTCTTATGCACCGACGACAATGCTATTAAAATTAACCAAGTCGTTAAAAAACGATAAGCTCCTTCCGGGGACACTAAATGTTGCGTGTGCACTACCGGTAATGACCGAAGCATTTTTATATATTGGCAACTTTAAGGTTGATGGTACGACGCTATTGTCAATGGTGATTGCTGCTATGATTGGCTCGTTCGCAGGTGCTAAGATTGTTTCACGTTTGGATGAAAAAAAGATTGAAATTATTGTTGGAATTGCCTTAGCAGTAACTGCGGTCCTGATGATTTTGTCTGCCACGGGGGTAATCACTAAACTAGGTGCTAATAACGTTGCTACTGGCTTTCATGGCTGGAAATTGGTAGTAGCTTGTGTTGTTAACTGTATTTTGGGTGCATTAATGTCGGCAGGAATTGGACTATATGCGCCATGTATGGCCTTAGTTTATCTTCTAGGAATGAATCCAATTGTTGCGTTCCCAATCATGATGTCTTCATGTGCTTCGACTATGCCAATCGCTGCAGCTGAATTTATTAAGAAGAATGAATATGCTCGGATGCCTTCAATTGCCATTACCCTTTTTGGTTGTGTTGGTGTTGTAATTGCCGTAACGTTTGTTAAGTCGCTTAATCTGACGGTATTGATGTGGCTTGTCATTGCAGTAATGATATATACTTCCGTGCTGATGCTGATTGAGGGAAGTAAGAAGTTTAGAATGTAAAAAAAGAGGTTGGGAATTAACTCAACCTCTTTAATATTTTAAAGTTAGTAATGCCTCAACGCAGTAGCTGGCAGGTCAGACGCTGATAAAGCAGCATTTGACCGCCCCCCCCGAGTAGGCTTGCTGTGTGTTGACGGAGATGGGGTCACGTTCTGTCCCGCTCTCCCGCTTTGATTATTACAGTATTACAGGTTATCGCCACGTTCAAATTGGAACTTTGAGTTTAGTAGCGCTTGATGGATCAAGCTATTCAAGAGTTTCCTGGCTGAGGTAGTCGTATGGTTAGCGGAGATTTCGTTTTCTGCTGTCAGGAAGTTGATTAATTCCTGACCTGATTTATGTGCTGCACCAGCAGTAATTGCATCGACTCGACTAACTGCGTAGCTTTGGCATTGGTCACGGAAGGTGTTAACTTCGTTGATAAACTCATGATAGCGGGGTTCCACTATTACCTCGAGAAGTTTGTACATCCAGTAGGCACTTTTTTCTGGTTCCGCCTCTTCTGGTGCATAAGCATAATTAGCAGGAGTGTCATTGACGTTAGTAAAGAATGGGACGTACGGACTATAACTATGGAAGCCAAAATTAATCCACTGGATTGCTGCGTATTCAGCAGGGACGTCATTGCGAATTTGAAGGATGCATGAACTTTGATTCCGGTCAAGGGCAATTGAACGGAATCGCTTCATTTCATCTGGGGTACCGGAAGAATAAGTTCCCATAGGGTCATAAGGAGTTTGGTTATAGTGGGAAGACAGGAAGAATTCCACATCTTCAACCGCAATTTTCTTTTCCGGCCGGCGAATAAATGGCATGTCTTGACTGGTTGGTTCCTGCTCAATTGATGGGTTGAATAGTTTTTGACCGTACCAGGTCCGTGGCGTGTTGTAGTAAGCGTCAGCTTCATCTTCAGTGGCAAAAATCTTCCGGAAGTTGAACTTGCCCGGGTAAGGATTGAGGTGATACTTTTCAACAAATTCCTGAATTCCCGGAGCGTACATAAAGTTATCTGAATCGTCAAAGTCGATTTCCTGAATACACATATTATTAGGAGCAATCGCATAGGCGTCGTCAGGAATCCGTTGTGCTACCCACTGGTGACCACCGGCTGTTTCCAAGTACCAAACCTCGTCTTTGTCGCTAAAGGCAATCCCGTTGGTTTCACCAGTTCCATATTTTTCAATCAGGCTGCCGAGACGTTGCACACCTTCCCGGGCGGACTTGATAAATGGAAGGACAAGGTAGAGCATAGAATCTTCATTAACGCCATTTTTTACTAATGGATCATGTCCTAAAACCCGTGGATTGGTTGTTTCCGTTTCGGTTGAGCTCATTGCAACATTGTACTCGTTGATACCTTGTTCATCCCACCGGCCGCTTTCTAAAGTACCATCCTTTTTATCAACGCCTGCTGGTGTAGCAGTGAAGCGGCAACCCTTTCCAGAAAGGTCGACTGCTAAACCGTTATATGAAGAAACGTAGTGTTCACCGGTATAATCTTTAGCCGGAAATACCCTAAAAGTAATGGGATTAATACCGTCATACCCATCTTCGTCACGGGCAATGATGGTGGAACCATCGATAGAGGCATTTTTACCGACTAAAATAGCTGTACAGCTGGTCGCTTTCTTTTCCATGTAATAAGCCTTCCTCTCAAGATCAAACAATAACTATATTATTACCTGAAATGTCAATTTAAATTAGAAAAAAGTTGAAAGCTGTTCTTTTGTGATATGACTTAAGAATGCTTCTAATGGTGTACGATAATCGAGTGACTTTCGAGGAATATTATTGCGACGATGCATTAATT
>DWZS01000069.1 GCA_019117445.1 Candidatus Limosilactobacillus excrementigallinarum
TCGCGCAAGACTCTTTTCTATTTAGTTAGGCATGACTTAAGTATAACGCGAGAGTTCTTGCGTTTTTTTTTCACGCGAGAAAGCCTAGAGCCACGGTGATTAGCCGTGATTCTAGGCTTTCAAGTTTCAGACTAAAATTAATAATAGATATTTTAGGAGGAATCGAAGAATGAATAAACCATACATCATTTGTCACATGATGACTTCCGTTGATGGCCGAATTGACTGCGGAATGACTGCTCAGCTTAAGGGTAACAGCACGTACTATTCAGCATTGGATGCGATCCAAGCGCCCACTAGAATTAGCGGTCGGGTTACCGCTCAAACTGAACTTTCTAATGGACAACTAGTTTCTAACTTGACTAATCCAATTAATAAAGAAGCTTTTCACCAAAATGTGCAAGCTAAGGCTTATGAAATAATTATGGATACCAAGGGTCGCACTAGTTGGGATGATGACCACGGTAGCACTAAGCCCCACTTGATCATTACCAGTCAACAAGTATCTACTGATTATTTAAGTGATCTGGATAAGAAAGGTATTTCCTGGATTGCTACTGGATCAGATCAAATTGACTTAGCACGTGCCATGGACATCCTCGTTAACAATTTTGGCATTCAACGGTTAGCAATTGTTGGTGGCGGAAAAATCAACGGCGGCTTCCTCGACGCTGGTCTAATTGATGAAATCAGTATTGTGATCGGACCAGGAGCCGATGGACGAATTAATCAACCATCATTATTTGATGGTCGACCAGAAGACCGGCACCCAATTGCTTTAAAACTCAACGACGTTCAATCATTTAATGATGGTACAGTTTGGTTGCGTTATTTAACTAAGTAAAAATCATATTTCATACTAAAAGGAGTGGAAAACTTTTGTTCCCACTCCTTTTTCTATTCACTTTCATCCTGACCATCAAACATCAACTTTTTCTGCATTTCGTAATATTCTTCTTCCATAAGATCTTCAAAGTGATTAGGTTTATAAAATAGGTAATTTAGCGTTTTATTTGATTCTTTCGTGTGGCAAGAAGATCCTCATATTGTTCTTTAATCACTGATTATTGCGTTTTACGACTGTTGCTATGCTTAATAAAGTTAATTAATGTTTAACTCTTGAATCCATGTTACCAAGTTATTTGCCCCTTCATGACCGGGTAACACATTCAAATTACCAGCCCATTGCTTAAAAGTACTTTCATACCCATTTGCCATTCCAACATCAGTATAAAAAGACGCCACTTTACCAGAATAATTTTGGATTTTCTCTAAGAAAGTATGAACTGGTGTTGCTGGTGCACCACGCCAGACTGGACTACCAACTAAAACTAGATCATATTGATCAATATTTGGAATTTCATTAATTAATTCTGGATATTGGTTATTTTTGATTTGGGCAGTCGCAATTTCATCAGTTTTATACATATCACGATCAAACGTACCAGATTTAACTTCAATTTCATACATATCTGCATTAGGTACTAATTGTTTAATTTCTTGAGCAACTTCACGAGTTCGTCCAGATCTCGAATATGTTGCAATTAATATTTTTGCCATTAGTTAGCCCCCTTCTTACCTGAATATGACACTACTATAAACCCTGTAGTTAGCTTTAAGGCAAAGTGTTAATTTAAACTTTTTAGCCAGCGTTCAATTTGATAATTTGACTTATCAACTTTATTACCATCTACTACCAATGGCCGTGAATGAACAGTGGCCTGTACTCCTTGTTGGCTAAGAATCTGTGAAATTCGTTGAATACTGTTTCCCTCGCCATAACCACCTTCAGACATAAAAGGAATAATTTGCTTTTCACCTAATTGATTACCGTATTTAAGTAAAAAGGAAGTCATTGGATGTGCTAATGTCATTGCCCAAATTGGGAAGCCCAAATAAACGCGTTTATATTGACTCAAATCAGGTACTGACATTTTTAATTCTGGATAAGATTTAGTCTGGCGTTCATAATTTGCTCTTGATAGTGTTTGACGATACTTACCTGAATATGGCTCATCAACCACTATTTCTAAAATATCTGCACCAGTTATTTTAGCTATTTTTGCCGCTAGTAATTCTGTACTGCCAGAGCGTGAAAAGTAAATAACTATCTCTGTTGCGCTTTTTGTTAGTAATCTTGTCGGCTCATTCTTACTATTAGTATCTTGTCCATCTGAAGAAACCCCATAACCATTCCGCCATTGTGTAGCTGACATTCCTAACTGTGGTGCCTGAATTGGTTGGCCAGCAATTTGATCCATAATTTCTACTTTTCGTTTAAAAAGCACCATTAATCTTCACTTCCTCCTCGTATTCCATATTAATTTTCTAACTTCAAATTCTACCAAGCATTGGTTTCCTCCTACTTTCTAATTATTATTTTGGAGAAGACCATTCCGTTGCAAGAACCGCCGTAATTGTGCGTTATTATTATCGTAGCGGAAGCCCTGCTTGATTGTTGCTCCATCAGCTTTCGCCAACCGACGCATCGTTGGTATTGAAGCCTTCATTGGCGTACTCATACTGGTAGTAAATGGAATAATTGTTTTTCCACGAAAGTCGTAAATATCAAATAAAGAATGAATTACCATTGGTGGTTGTTGCCACCATGTGGGGAAGCCAATTAAAACGGTGTCATACCGATTCAGGTTAGGAATATTACGCTTGATTGCTGGGTGGGTATTTCTCCGTCGTTCACGATCAGCTACTCGCGCATAATTGTCGTAACCTTTAGGATAAGCTTTTGCACGTTGGAGGCGGACAATATCAGCGCCTGTATCACGCTGAATTTGCTCTGCAGCTGCTTTAGTAGTTCCAGACATTGAAAAGTAAATAATTAGTGTTCGATTATTCGAGTTAGCCTGAACTTGCTGGGGCTGCCCAAAACTAATAATCATTCCTAAAACTGCAACTATTACTGTTAATGTAGAAACAATCCATTTTTTCAATTGCATAATTATTCACTTCCTAACATTTGATTGCAAGTAGTATAGACCTTAGAGTCAACTTCAAGACAACACCTTCTTATAAAAAATCTAATTTTTCATATTAGCTTGCCAAAACTTGATTGCATCATCGATCCAACCTTCCGCAACCGTTCCTTCACCGAGTCCAAAGCCATGACCCAACCCAGAATAAACGTGAAACTCAGTTGGAATCCCAAGTTGATCAAGATAAAATAAGCGCTGTTTCATTATTTGCCAATTAGCAATCCAATCACTATCGCCAACGCTAACATAAGTTGGGGCATCAGCCGAGGATACTCGACTAAATCCGGTATACTGCATAATTATCGCGTCAGCTTGAGGAATGTCTGATCGACTAGTCAATTGGTATAACACTTCTTTATTACCAAGTTCTGCCGCCATCCGTGCCCCAGCAGATCCGCCCCACAATGAATAATGATAAGGATCTACCCCAAGCTCTTCAGCATGGTCCTCAATAAAACAAATCGCTTGAGCCAAATCTTCATATGGATTCGTAGGCCGATAAATTAAAGCGAATGCATTGTAGCCATGTTTACTAATTTCCAAAGCATGTGGAAAACTATCCTGCATTGCCGCGACATATGCAAACCCACCTCCGGCATTATTAATTGTATATGGTGCTCCCACTTTTCCGCGAAAGAAATACAAACCAGTATTAGCACGACTTGGCTGTTCAACTATTTCTCCTTCTGAATAAATTGGATAGAAGATCTGGTGTGTTTTTTGTTCGTTTGCTAAATAATTTAAAATTTCAACTGTTTTAGTAGCCCTAAGATTCGAATACCAGATGTAATGACTATTATTACTAATCTGTTCTAATGATTCATTAGGATAAAATGACCTATCTATAGGGAATAGCAGGCGTCCTGAAGATTTAAAATAATCTTCTACTTCTCTAACCGTCGTCTTAGTAGTAAATTGAGTCATCCTTCACTCTCCTCTCATAGCTATCTCCATAGTTAAAAATAAATAATATAATCAATTAAGTTTAATTTTGTGGCATCACAAAGAATAGGATTATTACCATTAAAGTAAGGCCAATAATTTGATTAATCATCACGAGTCCTCCGTCCCTAATGTAATTTGATGACCATATTATATTAGGAAATTAAATTCGATAAAATTATCAAATATTAATAGTAGTATGCGAGCTACGTATACCTCCCTTAGCATCCGTTACCTCTCTTTTAACGTAATAACACTTGGACAAATAATATTAGAGCCATAGATAGGTTGACCAGCCGAACAACTAAAAGTAGTGTCATTAGCCTTCTTCTATTTGATTTTTGCCACTTTTGGTCCCGTAGCTTCTTCCTTCTTACGCCGCTGTAATTCAGCTCTCAGCATATCATACCGCCGTTCAGAACTTTGATAGGAAGCCTTAGCGATTTCCATATTCCGTCGGGTAATCTTTAATTGATCTTCAATATCTTTAGGAGAATATTGTGATAAACGCCGTTGCATTAAATTTGTTAACTCATACGAATGCGATACAAGGTTATAACTGCTCTTACCAAAACGAGTCAATAAGTAACCAACCCGGCGACCGGCAGACATATTCTGCGCGTGATCAATTGCGCGTCGCATTGGCAAACTAACATGATTATCCCAAAAAGTAATTAATGGACCCGTAAAGAATGCTACAATTACCGTCCCAACACCAACGGGCCCGCCGACAAAGTAAGCTACAATCATAAAAAGAATATCCTGAGCAATCCGAATTGTGCGATATTGAGTATGCAAACGATCTGACAGAATCGGTGCAATGGCATCATATGGAGCAACTCCTAAGTCAGCTCCCATATACATTGAAGCCCCTAAAGTAAATAATATTAGTCCAATCAGCAAATCTGATATGATCACAATAACATTAACTTGGGTACCAAAAATTTGTTGATACAGGGCAATAAACCACTGCACTTCAAAACCTACTAAAACCATGTTTAAAAGGGTTCCAATCCCAATCTTGTGACGGTCCATTATTAAAATAAAGATAAAAATTGCCGCATTCGCGAATAATTGATAAACACCAAGACTGAGACTTAAGTGACCAGATATTCCTGTATTGGTTGCTGTAAAAGGATCGAGCCCTACTTGGCCACCCCGAAGAAAAGCTGTTCCTAAGGATAAAATAGTAATTCCAACAAAGGACATTAACGTTCGCCAGACTAAGTTTGAGACTGAATAATTTTTCTTCATTGCAAATACTCCTCTCAATATGATCTTTTATGTAAGAAAAGCGCGGCGACTATTGTCAACCGCACTTTTCCATTTCTTAAACCTATGTTATTAACCTCGGCCACCCTCAAATGATGGATAGAGAGTCATCCCACCGTCAACAAACATGGTAATTCCGGTAACATAACTTGACTCGTCTGATGCCAGCCAAGCAGCAGCGGCAGCGACTTCTGATGGATCACCAACCCGCTTCATTGGAATCATTGACGTTGTCGTGGCTAGCTGCTTTGGATCTGCGAATTTCTTTGCATTAATTGGGGTGTTAATCGCACCAGGACCGATTGAATTAACACGAATACCCTTATCTGCATATTCCATCGCAATGGTTTCAGTAAAAAGCTTGACCCCACCCTTACTTGCAGCATAGTGGGCAAATGTTGGCCATGGAATTTGTTCGTGAACGGATGACATGTTAATAATGTTACCCTTTTTATTATTCTTTAAGAAATAATTCAAGGCTGCCTTTGCGCCCAGAAAAACACCAGTCAGGTTAACGTTAATAACCCGCTGCCAGTCTTTGAGGCTAAGCTCATTCGTTGGGTGTTGATTTTCCATTCCGGCATTGTTAACCCAGACATCCAAACCTCCAAAGGTATCAACAGCTACGTCCAATAATTTTTGAACCCCGTCTTCAGTTGAAATATCCGCCTGAACTGCGACACCCTTACCACCGGCGGCTTCGATTTGGGAAACTGCTTGGTCGGCGCCAGCCTTATCTGAATTATAGTTAATTACTACCTTCATTTGTTCCTGGCCGAACCGTTCAGCGATAGCATTCCCGATTCCCTTAGAACCACCAGTGATCACTGCTACTTTTCCTGTTAAATCCTTGTATAGCATATATTTCACTCTTCTTTCTTTTATTAATTGATATTATCTTAATCCTTATAGTCGACTTTATAGCAAAAATTATTTTTAACTACTTTCCTACTAAATTGAACGTATAAATCTACTCTCTGGGCTGTAGAAAAGCAAGATAGATTATCAACCCCCGCTACGATTCATGTGTCACGGGTCCTCGTCTTTATACTAAATTTTAGCCAGCTATTATCTTGGCCTAATAAAAACTAGGCTTCGTCCATTCAGTATTTGGCTCACCAATTCCCAAGCTTTCCCGGTGGTAATCTTGCTGACCAGTTAGTAATTCAGCAGCAAACTTAGCCACAGCTTCCCGGGTAATTTGGGCGTCCTTAAATGGTTCACCCTTCTTCGTTACGTCAACGTCAGTTTTGCTTGGGTCATCATATAGCCACGTTGTCCGTAAGATAACATAGTCCAAGTCAGAATTTTCAATTGCGTCAATCGTATCAACGTAATTTGTCTTCCATACTAATCCAGTGTGTTCACGGTACCAAGCTTGAAATGGTCCAGCAACTTCCTGGTAGACATCGGGCACTGACATTGCGACTAACCGTTTAACGCCGCTTGCATCCAAGGCCTTAATAACCGGGTTAATTAAATCAGGCGTTGCCACATAAGCTAGGAAAACCGCATCAACACCATTGAATGCTTCTTGCAGTGCCTGTTCGTCTTTTAAGTCACCATCAACAAAGCTGACCCGATCGCCAGCAAACTCGGCTAACCGTTGCTTTGCATTGTGCCCGAATAAAACTAATTCAGCATCACTATTATCTAACAGGTAGCGGGTGGTCAGTTGACCAATTCGACCTGTTGCTGCTAAAATTGCGTATTTTGCCATACTGCTTAATCTCCTTCTTAATTCCGTAGTGCCTTTAAACTTTGACCAAAAATACTTTCAATGGCTGCCGGATCACGGTGGTCAAAGAATTGACTTTCATTCTTATCAAGACTGCTCATCTTAGCCATATCATCAGCAGTCAATTCAAAATCAAAGATATCAAAGTTTTCTGCCATCCGTGCCTTGTGAACCGACTTAGGAATAACAACAATGCCACGTTGGAGTAACCAACGAAGAATTACCTGTCCATTTGCTTTACCATACTTCTTACCAATTTCAGCAATGGTTTCATTAGTGAAAATGTCATGCTTACCTTCCGCAAATGGTGCCCATGCTTCTACTTGGATATCCTGCTGCTGAGCAAATTTAACGGCATCATCTTCCTGATACCATGGGGAAACTTCAATCTGATTTAATGCTGGTTTAACATTACTCATTAATTCCAAGTTCATTAATTGATCAGGGGCAAAGTTTGAAACCCCGATTGACTTAATCTTACCTGCCTTTTGGGCTTCCACTAATGCTCGCCATGCACCAGCAACATCACCATAAGGTTGGTGAAGCAAGTACAAGTCCATGTAGTCAAGGCCTAACTTTTGCAAAGAATCATCAATTCCCTGCTTGGCCTTCTCGTATGTAAAGTGATCAACCCAGAGCTTTGAAGTTACAAAAATGTCATCACGATCTACACTGCTGTTCTTAATTGCATTGCCAACTGCTTCTTCATTTCCGTAGGCAGCAGCGGTATCAATCAACCGGTAGCCAGTATCCAAGGCATCAGACACTGCTTTTTCAGCAACTTTCAAATCTGGAACTTGAAAAACACCAAAGCCCAATTGTGGCATCTTGTTACCGTCATTCAATGTTACATATTGCATAAAAATGCCTCCCTAAATATTCATATTACTTAACTGTTCTTAGTATAACCACCATGCAACTGCGTGAAAATTACCTTGTTGGTATGTTACTATACAGTTATAGAATAGTAACGAGGTGAAAAATTAATGATCGATTTAGAACTCCTTCAGGAATTGGTTACCTTTCAAAAATATGGAACGCTAAGTGCAACCGCTGAGCATCTGTTAATCACCCAGCCAACCGTCACTCGCAAAATGAAAAAGCTCGAACAGGAGTTAGGGGTTACCCTCTTTAACCGTCAAGTTAGTAACCATATTACCCTGAATGATACTGGTAGATTAGCCGCAAACGAGGCTCAGAAACTTCTCACTGCCGAACAAAACTTTACTGAAAAAGTCCTCAACTATGACCGACTTAAGAATGAAATTACAATTGGGACTGTCGCTCCGGGACCAACTAGATTCTTAGAACATGTTCAAGAACAATTCAAAATGAACATCAAAATAAATCATGAGTTGGTAAATCTTGAGGACGTAATCAACGACCTGCACACACTTAAAGAAAAATTGATTTTTACCAATCAAGAAATCAGTACCGACGATATTGAATCAATGTATCTAGGAATCGAGTATCTTGGTGTTGGAATTGATAAATTTAATCCTTTGTCCCAAAGGGAAAGTGTTTCTTTTGTAGACCTCCAAGGGTTAAGTTTCATTCTCGTGTCCGATATTGGTCCCTGGCGAAAGGTTGTGGAGGATAACATTCCCCATGCCTCATTTCTCTACCAAGAGGACCTTAAAGCATTAAGTCAAATTAGCCGCTACTCTAGTTTTCCATTCTTTTTCTCAAATTTAACTGAAGCTACTTCCGCAACATCAAGTCGATTTGATAATGATAACCGTAATACCGTTAAAATTAATGATCCTAATAATCGAATCGAGTTTTACGGTTCTTACCTTAAGTCAGAGCGTAAAACTATCCAACCATTACTAAAAAAATTGGCACAACAGTGGCCTAAATAGAATTACGATATTAAAAAAGCTGATCCTCCTTAAAATCCAGGTGGAGATCAGCTTTTTTACTATTTATCGTTCACAATAAGCAATGATTTGATTGCTTCACGATTACTCATTGCTTCATAAGCGTCTTCAATTTGATCAAGCGTAAAGCTCTTCGTAAAGACCTTTCCTGGATTAATCTTACCGTCAAGAACCGCTTGGAGAAGAATCTCCTTATCGGGTTTTGTAACAGAGGCAATTCCACCGCGAAGACCAACATTCTTCCAGAAGAGTTGATTAGAACTTGGCTCAGTTTGTGGAACACCAACCCGACCAATTACCGCACCTGGTCGCGCGATTTGTCCCGCTTCTTCAATTGAACTAGTAGCACCAACACATTCTAGAACTGCGTCAGCTCCAGCATTTTCCTTGGTTAAGCCCAAAACATCCTTCACTGCTTGGTCACCCTTTGAAGAAACGATATCAGTTGCACCAAATTCCGTTCCTAGTTCGGCCCGGTCTTGGTGGTGACTAACCAAAATAATCTTTTCAGCACCCAATAACTTGGCACCAATGACCCCACAAAGGCCAACCGCGCCATCACCAATTACCGCAACCGTATCTCCCTTCTTCACTTCTGCATTTCTAGCAGCATGGAAACCAGTTGCCATTACATCCGCAAGTGTTTGTAGGGATGCTAGTTGTTCGTCTGTATAATCTGTCGGTTTGCCCGGAATCTTCACTAAACCGGAATCTGCAGGTTCATATTTCATAAATTCAGCTTGGTAACCACCATTGGTCCCCGGCTTCTGGTTCAAACAATTGCCTTCAAATCCATTAACACACGCTACACAGTGACCACAACCATGGGTAAACGGAACAATTACGAAATCATTTGGCTTAATGTTTTTAACATCCGCACTAACCGCTTCGACAACCCCGATTGCTTCATGTCCAACTAATGAATTAGGTTCACGCTTAGAAATCCCACGATACCACCATAAGTCGGATCCACAAACACTTGCCCGGATAACCCGAATAATTGCTTGGTTATCGCCATCAATTTGTGGCTTAGGAACTTCTTGTACTTCGACTTGACCTGGTTTAATAAAAACTGCTGCTTTCATTGTTAAACCTCCATTCTGTTTACACCTACTTTTAGTATAGGTTCTCTAAATTTTTAATTAAATTGCTATTTTTGCATATTACTATACGATAATCGAATAGCTAAATTTACTTTACTTTTTGAATACGGACAATATTACTTGTTGCTATCAACGCAATTACTGCATAAATAAGCATCACCACCGCTGCCATATTAAATGACTTGGCATACGAGCTAATACTACCAGTTAACGCAACCGTAATCGCCAAACTTACTGATTGTCCGGTCTGGTGGAAAGTATTAACAACTCCAGAGGCTGAACCCGCAATATCAGGTGTAGTGTTAGCAACCCCCAATGATGTCAATGGGCTCATCGCAAACCCTTGACCAATTCCTACTAAAACAAGTGGAACTGCTAGTGCTAACCAGAAACCATGCTGTACACCAACCAGAACAATCCACAACATCGCAATCACAGAAATTACTGCTGAAATTACGGCCACTTTAGCGATTGATAGCTTTTCAGCTAGCAAACTGACCCGCGTTGCAAAGATAAATTGAGGTACTGACATTAATAAAAAGGCAACTGAAGCCATGAAAGGAGTAAAGTGATACAGATTCTGCATTAGCTGTGGTGCTAAGTAGAGAAACGTAAAGCACATTCCTACGATAAAGAAACGTGTAATATAAGCATTTACCCTAACACGATCATTGAATAACTTTAGTGGCATAATCGGGGTAGCTGCTCGACGCTCCTGGAAAATAAATAAGATTAACGATAAAATTCCGACCAGTAAGGCAACACCCCGGTAACTATCACCATTAATACTATAAATAATTCCCGCGATTCCTAAAACTGACAGAATTCCACCCCAAACATCCAAAGACTGCTGTTGCGTTCTACCTTTTTCTCTGACTTTCAGGCTGGTTAAGATAAAGATAATAATTCCAATTGGAACATTCATTAAGAAACCAACCCGCCACGAGGTAAAGCTGGCAATCAAACCACCAATCAACATTCCAAAGCTAGCACCAAGTCCGGCAGTCGTTCCGTAATAATCAATTCCTCGTTGGAGCATCTCACCTTGATAATTATCCATTAACAAAGCAAGAGTTGTTGGTGCCAAAATCGCAGAACCAATTCCTTGGAGGGCCCGCATTATAATAATCATCGGTCCATTAGTCGAAATTCCAACGAGTAACGAAAAAATAGTAAATAGTGCTAATCCCGTTAAGAAAATCTTTTTCCTGCCGAAGAGGTCACCTAATCGTCCACCAAGTAATTGTAGTCCACCAAAAGTTAAAACATAGGCATTGGAAACCCATGATAATGCACGAACCGACATATGCAGGTCCTGACTAATTTTGACCGTACTAGTAAATACAACAGAATTATCCAGTAAAATCATAAAATAACTAAGTAATACTAATGGCAACACAATTCCAAATCTTTTTCTTTCCTTCACTAATTCTTCCTCCTTCTTAATTCCTTTTCTTAATGGTAATTAGTATACGGAGAAGTTAATGGAAAGAAAATTACTTGTTTAACATGTTGCCATACGAAGCCTGCATAGTAGCAAAAAAATAAATGGGAACTTTAACCTTTAAAGTCTAAGTTCCCAATCTATATTAATAGGCTCTGTGTCAAATCCTGTTGATGCGAGCTGATAATCGAACAGTATCAAGCGTTAAGCTTGGTACTTTTTTGTTTTCATGCTTCTTAAGTTAATTCTAGCTAGT
>DWZS01000070.1 GCA_019117445.1 Candidatus Limosilactobacillus excrementigallinarum
TACTATGTAGAAAACGACCATCCCGCGATTATTCCCAAGCCGGTATTCATGCAAGTCCAGCAGCTCATCAAACAACGACAAAATGGGATCACTACTAAGAATGGTAAGCACCGGCGACTTAACGGCAAATATTGTTTCTCCCAAATAGTCTTTTGTGGAAAATGCGGCGACATTTTTCAACGGAATATGTGGTACCGACCAGAAAAGGTAGCAGTCTGGCGTTGTGCTAGTCGAATAAAGCGAAGCAAAACCGGAAGGCGATGCATGATTAGAAATGTCAAAGAACCACTGCTAAAGGAAGCCACCGTAGAAGCCTTTAACCAGCTCATTGAAGGACACGAGTTAGCTGGCAAACAGATCAAGGCTAACATTATGAAGGTCATCAAAAATTCTAAAGGACCTACCCTTGATCAACTCGATAAGCAACTGGAAGAGGTCCAAATGCAGCTAATCCAGGCCGCCAACCAGCATCAAAATTGCGATGCCCTCACCCAGCAAATCATGGATTTACGAAAGCAAAGAGCAAAGGTGCAAAGCCGTGAAGCTAAACAGCGAGCAAAACTACACAGCATTGATGAAATCAACAAACTGATCGAATTCCACAAATATGGCTTAGTGGACTTTGATGAGGATTTGGTTCGTCGCCTAGTAGAAAAAATCACCATCTTCAAACGCTACATGGAGTTCAAGTTCAAAGATGGTGAAGTTATCAGAATTAACAAATGAAATTTAGCTTATTCGGCACTTAGCTATTTTGGCTGGGTGCTGTTTTTGATTAGCTGAACTTTTTTCCCTTTTTGCAGTCGCCACACCTTACGGATCTGATCCTTTTTTATTGCCCAAAAGCACGCCTGAACAACATCACCATTTACTTCCCACTCACCGTGTCGAGGAGTGATATCAAAAATGCGTTGCCAGGATTCTTCTTTCACTCGCTGTTGCTGGTTTACAGTTAGATTATCGAACCATTTTTCTTTACAATCCCATTCTTCATCACTCTTGGCGTCAGAATAATACAAGTCATTCAAGACAAAGTGCCATCCTTGAAAGTCACTTAGTAATACCTTTTTCTCGGGAATCTCAAGTTCAATACATACTTCATCTGGATAATCTTTGACCCATCTGAAGTCGGGACGCCGATGTTGATAATCACGACTCCGATACCAGGCCCAAATTGGGTATGTATCTTTTTTATTGGACGGTCCAATCTGCTTAATCATTTGTTGAATCATCCAGTGATAAGCTCTAGAAAAGTCATGATCATCTTTTAGGTTAATGGAAAGCTCCGGATTACAAAAAAAGATCCCTTCATCCATAATCTTTTGATAAACCTTATAAGGTTGTATCGTCCAAACAATCATGCCTAGTCCTTATCTAAATAGAAACTCTTTAGACGATAAGTGGTTACTGGTTCAACGTAATAATTGTACTTTGCAACCAAGTCACAAATCTGGTCTCCATTGATCAGGGTAATAATCCGTGTTCCTTCCCGTGCAGTCTTAACCGCTTCTCTCGTGAAGTCAGAGTTAGTGATGAAGATACCAAACTCAGCGTTAAATTTGTCCATTGCACCACGAAACTTATCAATTTCTGGGGCTGACACTTTGCCTTGCCAACGTTTAGCCTGAAGTGCTACCCGAGTAGTACGGTAATCATCCGAACGAACGTAGCCGAAGCCATCTAAGCCACCATCAGCAACATACTGAACGCCAATTTCATCTTCAACATCAATGCCCATTTTAGTAAGCAGGCCTCGACAAAAGAGTTCAAACTTCTTTGGATTCATCTTCATCAATGCATCAAGGAGCTGCTGACGCCATGGTTCATCAACTTCATCTGTATCCTCCTGATCGTCAGTATCATCAATATCGGAATCGGTAATCCTATTCTGTCTTTGTTCACTAATCATCTTTTCAACAACTGGCCGTACATCATGAGCACCATCAAAAGTTGACAGATTTACATTCCGTCCCTTTTCTGATAATTGCAGCAAACGCCCATCTTGGCTAAGATATCCAGTCATGATGAGATATTTAATTGCATAATTTAGTGTCCACGCAAAAGGACTATATTTTCTTCCCGTCTTTTTAGATACCCTAATTCGATCAACTTCATCTTCTGAAATCATATCAGAATTGTCATGGATGTCTTGACGAATTTCTTTTCTTGAAACCTGTCCACCTAAACGATGCATTGATTTTAGTACTTCATTCATCGTTAGATTTTCAATGTTTATTTGTCGATTTGCCATCTTATTACCCGCCTTAAAATTCTTCTTATATTAATTTTATACGTCGAGTACACAATTGTCCTGCGAATTTTCCATTTTTCAGGCAATTCTGATAAAACCCAATATCACAATCGTTAACTCAACCCTCAGCACTATATCTGCATGTTTTCGCATCAGCCACAAACATCGTTATCTCAACCTTTAGCCTAGCTTTCATTACCATCATACCCACGACTTGCCAAACTGGACATCCGTACACACGACTATCGAAATAGGACATAGAGAACTCGACCCTCCAGTCCAAAATCAAAAAAGTGTGCAGATTCCAATCGTTTGGGAAGGAAAATGCACACTTTCAATCAGCTATAAATACCGTCATACCGGCGTTTATCGGCTATTTTTCTGTACGTTCAAGGACAGTAACGCTCTCAACATGCGTCGTCTGTGGGAACTGATCGACTGGCTGAATCGGCTTCGTGACGTGGTAACCTTGTTCCGCAAACCGTTGAATATCACGAACTAAGGTCGCTGGGTTGCAACTAACATAAATTACCTTTTTCGGCGCCATCTTACCAGTGGCTTCAATCAATGATTCAGCAAGCCCTTTCCGTGGTGGATCCACAATCACAACATCCGGTTTCAAACCTTCCGCTTGCCACTCGGCAAACTGCTCTTCTGCCTTGCCAACAACAAACTCCGCATTCGTAATTCCATTATTTTGCGCATTCTTCTTGGCATCCGCAATCGCGGCCGGAACAATTTCGACCCCATAAACCTGCTTAGCATGCTTAGCAACCGCTAGAGAAATCGTCCCAATTCCACAATAGGCATCAATCACGGTCTGTGAGCCATCAAGTCCTGCATTATCAATGGCCGCTTGATACAACCGTTCCGTCTGTTGTGGATTGACCTGGTAAAACGACAACGGTGAAATTGCAAAATCAATCCCTAATAATTGGTCATGAATTTCATCCGCTCCCCACAGGGTCACATCCTGGTCGCCAAGCAAACGATTAGTCCGGCGATCATTAATATTTTGCACAATACTTTTCACTTCTGGAACACCAGCTACAATACCATCCACAATCTGTTGCTTCATCGGCAAGCGCTTAGTATTGGTAACCAAAACAACCATCACTTCATGACTGTAATAGCCGCGCCGTACCATGACTGTCCGAATAACTCCCTGGCCATTTTGTTCGTTGTACGGCGTCACATGATACTTCCGGAGCAGATCCCGAACGACCACAATTGCCTGATCAATTACCGGATCCTGGATATAGAAGTCTTCAATCGGGACGAGGGTATGGCTGCCCCGCTTATAAAATCCCGTTTCTAGCTGACCACGAACCATTTTTACTGGTACCTGGGCCTTATTACGATAATGGTATGGCTTCTCCATCCCTAAAGTTGGCAACACCTCAATATTATCTAAATGGGCCTTCACTAAAAGTTCTTGAATCTGGTGCTGCTTAAACTTTAGTTGAGCCGTATACTTTAGATGACCAAGTGGCGCAATGCCTGTTTGAATATACTTTTTATCTTTAACATCAACCCGATCAGCACTCTTAGTTTGCCAATTCATCACCCGCCCCCACGCAAAGTGACTAGCAACTTTCGTAATCCGGACCGTAATTTGTTCTCCCGGAAGCGCGTTTGGGACAAACACGGGAAAGTCATCAATTTTAACTAAGCCATTGCCCTCGTAAGTTAAATCAGTGACCATTGCTGAATATTCTTCATTTTTGTGTACTGGAATTTGGCGTTTCACAGTTCTTCCTCC
>DWZS01000071.1 GCA_019117445.1 Candidatus Limosilactobacillus excrementigallinarum
TATATCTTAAGGCCAAAGAGGTTTTTATTTATATAATTTTGATTGCCCACCCGCATAGCGGGTGGTTTTTTGTTTCGCACGTGCGCTATCGCTTACGTACTCAACTAGGCCTAAAGGCAATAATAAAAAGATCTCGACAAAATGTCGAGATCTTTTTTGTTTGGTTATCAAGCTTAGTTGTTCTTGAAACCGTACTTCTTGTTGAACTTGTCGACTGCCCCATCGGCTTGGGTAAACTTTTGCTTACCAGTGTAGAATGGGTGTGAGTCAGAAGTAACTTCAACCCGGATCAATGGGTATTCGTTACCATCTTCCCACTTAACCGTTTCCTTTGAAGTAGCAGTTGAGCCAGACAAGAACTTGTAGCCAGTTGAAGAATCTTCAAAAACTACGTAATGATAATCTGGATGAATTCCTTGTTTCATAATTTATACGCTCCTTTGCCATGAATCATTGCCTGAAACATAGTTATTTTTACAACTACGATAGAATAACATAATTTGAAGCTGAACGCAAACTAATTAATCGTCATCTTCAATTGTAACGTCACCATTGAGACGATTCAGCTTCCATACAATCCGGTCATAACCTCGCAGAATATTATCTGCTTTATGGATCACAGTTGTTCCTTTTGCCATCAAACCGGCAATCACCAATGCAGCACCAGCACGAATTTCACCTGCTTCAACATCCGCACCGTGCAATTCTTCCGTATGGTCAATCGTAATCTGTCCATCACCAGCACTAATCTTCATGCCCATTTTCTGTAATTCGGGAATGTGCTTAACTCGTTTTGGATAAATTGTATCAACAACCGTACTCTCCCCATTTGCTAATGACATCAAGGGAGTTAATGGTTGCTGTAAATCAGTTGCGAAGCCTGGATATGGCATTGTCTTGACATGAACTGGTTTGAGGTGATCAGTTGCAGGAACATAGATCTTATCACTATCAATTTGCAGATCCACGCCCATTTCCATCAACTTACTGGTGTATGCTTCCAAGTGTTCTGGAATCACATTCTTAAGCATCACACCGTCACCTAAGGCTGCCGCTAATGATAGGTAGGTTCCCGTTTCGATACGATCTGCAATAATCGTGTGAGTATTCATCGACTGCAGGGTATCAACTCCGGTAATCCGCACCACGTCCGTTCCGACACCCCGAATTTTAGCCCCCATGTTATTAAGGAAGGTTGCTAAATCAATAATTTCTGGTTCCCGAGCCGCGTTTTCAATAATGGTCGTCCCTTCAGCCCGAACAGCTGCCAGAATGGCATTAATCGTGGCCCCAACAGAAACCATATCCATGAAGATCCGTGTCCCATGCAAACCATTGGGCGCATCCAGATGGACAGTCCCAGCATGTTCGCTCACGTTAGCCCCCAATGCTTTAAAGGCTTTTAAGTGCTGATCAATTGGTCGCGGACCAATATTATCACCACCAGGGAAAGTCAAAGTTGCGCGGTGGAATCGTCCCAGCAGGGCGCCCATAAAGTAGTACGATGCACGCAAACTCTTAATTGCTTTACTCGGTAGTTCTGCCTCAACGATTTGGGTTGGGTCAATGTCTAATACCCCATGGGTGAAGTTGGATTTGACATTCATTGACTCCAAAATAATCATCAAGTTATGAACATCCAAGATGTCAGGGACAGTATCAAACTGGACTGGCGTGTCTGCCAGAATAGCTGCCGGAATTAATGCCACCGTACTATTTTTGGCACCACCGATGGTGACTTCGCCAGCTATTCGGTTTCCTCCTTGAATGATCAGTTTTTTCATGTTGATCTTTCCTCACTTAAAATCTTTATTTTGTATCTTTTTAATGCATTATTATTATATTTAAACAGTCAATAAACATAATAAAGAACCTCCGTCTAAATTACAACCTTTTCGTTAAATAATTAAACTTTCTTCAAATTAATTTTTACCATCTTGCCACAAAAAAACGCAGTTCACTTTTCAGTAAACTGCGCCTTACTTCATTCAAGCTATTTATTATCCACCGCTGCCTTAACAAAGGCCCCAAAGAGCCCTTCTGGATGGTTGGGCCGGGACAGGAATTCTGGATGGTATTGAGCCGCCACAAAGAACTTCTTCTCTGGAAGTTCAACTACTTCAACCAGGTTCCGTTCTGGGTTAACTCCCGAAACTACTAAACCTGCCTTTTCCATTTCATCACGGTACTTATTGTTAAATTCATAACGATGCCGATGCCGTTCGTGAATCATTGGCTTGTTGTCATAAGCAGCCGCTGCAACCGTTCCCGGCTTCAAACGACATGCATAGGCGCCTAAACGTTGCGTTCCACCAAGATCTTCGACGTCAGCTTGATCCGCCATCAAGTCAATAATGTTGTGATCGGTATTGGGATCGAATTCAGTCGAGTTGGCATCCTTATAGCCAAGAACGTCCCGGGCATATTCGATGCAGGCCGTTTGCATTCCAAGACAGATTCCTAAGTACGGAACATCATTTTCCCGTGCATACTTGATTGCGGTAATCATGCCTTCGATCCCCCGACTACCAAAACCACCTGGAACGAGAATTCCATCGTAATCGCCCAGCGTCTCAGCAACGTTTTCTTCATTGATATTTTCCGCATTAAAGTGGTCAATCTTGACGTCAGCATCAACTGGATATCCCGCATGGCGTAATGCTTCATTCACAGAAATGTAGGCATCTTGAAGATCAGTATACTTACCAACCATGGCAATCCGTACCGTCTTAGTAAGATCATTTTCAATATGATCAACCATCTTTGTCCATTCACGCATGTCAGCAACTGGTGCATCCAACTTGAAGTGGTCCACTACCAATTGATCCATTCCTTGCTTTTGCAAGTTCAATGGAATCTCATATAAGTTTGGTACATCCAGAGATTCAATAACGGCTTTCGGATCAACGTCACAGAAGAGGGCAATCTTCTTCCGCATTTCTTCCGTAATTGGCTTCTCCGTCCGTACAACCAGAATGTTTGGCTGGATTCCTAAGCCCCGTAATTCACGCACACTATGTTGGGTTGGCTTAGTCTTCATTTCACCAGCTGCTCGTAAGTATGGAATCAACGTTGCGTGGATGTATAAAACATTGTCCGCTCCGGCTTCCTTCTTCATTTGCCGAATTGCTTCCACGAATGGTTGGGATTCAATATCACCAACAGTCCCACCAATTTCCGTAATCACAACATCGGCATCCGTACTTTCACCAGCTCGCTTGATCTTATCCTTGATCATGTTAGTAATGTGTGGAATAACTTGAACTGTTCGACCAAGGTAGTCACCACGCCGTTCCTTCCGTAATACTTCAGAATAAATTTTTCCCGTCGTTACGTTGGAATACTTATTTAAATTATTATTAATGAATCGTTCGTAGTGCCCTAAATCAAGGTCAGTTTCCGTTCCGTCATCCGTTACGAAAACTTCACCGTGTTGGTATGGGCTCATCGTGCCGGGATCAACATTGATATATGGATCAAACTTTTGAATCGCAATTTTCAGCCCCCGGTTCTTTAACAGGCGCCCTAATGATGCCGCAATAATTCCCTTACCAAGTGACGAAACAACCCCACCAGTTACAAAAATGTACTTTGTCATTCTTACTCTCCTTTTCTAATACGCTACAAACGAAAAAACTCCCCATTTCTTAGTGAAACAGGGAGCTATTGAAACGAGATGTCCCAAGCAATCTTGGGAGCCCAAGTAAAATAATACAAAGGCTAGTCACAATAGTCAAGCAGAAATTTATTCTTCATCTCCATCATCGTAACTATCATCATCGTCATGCAATTCTGACAAGTGACTTTCAATGTCGCTATCCGTATCATCGTCTTCGATCGGATTGTCATCATCGTAATCGTCACTGTCATCGTAATCATCTGAATCGTCATCGTCATTCAGATCATCGTCTTCTGGATCGTCATTATCGTAATCGATCACATCATCATCGTCATCACTTCCGGTCAAGAAGGCATTGACCTTCCGCCGCCGCTTCTTTGGACGATCATCATCGTCATCATCAGATTCACCAACCGTGGCTTCATCAATTGAGTCGTATGGGTACCATGCACGTAATCCCCAAGTGTTATCACCAAGGGAGATAAAACTGCCATCGACGTTCAAATCAGTGTAGAACTGGGAAAGTAGTTCCCGAATTTCCTCATCACTCTTACCAAGATATTGTTGAATTTCATTTGTTAAGTCGGCAAAGGCCATTGCTTCACCATGATAAGCTAAGATGGCGTGGGCGACTTCGATCATCGAAAGTTCTGATTTATCTTGGCCATCGAAAACCTTTAAATCCAAATTGGTGCACATCCCTTCAAAAAGTCTAAGTTACATATTACAATATCAGGGCGCAAATTGCAATTGAATTCGGTAAGTTCCCAAGACCTGTCCCTGATTCTTCAACCGATACGCTGCTTGTAGTGAACCCGTATGATTAGTAAAATCTATCTTTTTAATTAGTTGGCGGGTTTCAACTCCTAGGTGAATAATTCCGTACTCAGTTTGGTACCTCGTCATCGTTTCAGAACCCGCTTCAAAGACTAACCTCGTTTGCCGTGGTCCCCGGCGGTCTAATTGCACCCGGTCCTCATCCAGCCGGAACTGAACAGGCGTCTCTTGACCATCCTGATGCTCCAAGTAGCGCAAGTAAACCTGGCCACCGTTCAACCGGATTAATTGACCACTCTCTGTAAATTCAAAGTGTTCAGTCTCGCTCCCCATCGTCATGGAAGTCGTCAAATGAACTGTCACTGGAAATACTTCTTTAATCGTTCTTCACCCACCTTTAATCCTTTTTATTATAAACTGACCATTGCTAAATGACCACCAGTGCTTTCTGGCAGCAGGTTTTGTATAATGGAGAAAAAGTTTACGTTAGGAAGCGAACTATGAGTTTTAAAGACGAAGATCTACCTCGCGAAAAAGTGTTCAGGGACCCAATCCATGGCCACGTCATTGTCGATAATCAAATTATTCTCGATTTAATTAACACCCCGGAATTTCAACGACTTCGCCGGGTTAAACAACTTGGCACTACCTCGTTGACCTTCCACGGCGCAGAACATTCCCGTTTTGGTCATTGCCTAGGAGTCTATGAAATCGCCCGGCGCATGTGCAATCATTTTCAAAGAAATTATCCCAGCAAGCGTCCTGGCGACGGCCTTTGGGATGATCGTGAACGTCCGGTAGCACTGACCGCCGCACTCCTGCACGACCTTGGTCATGGTCCTTATTCACACACCTTCGAACATATTTTCCACACTGACCATGAAGCCATTACCCGGCAAATCATTACTAGTCCTGGAACGAATGTTAACCAAATTTTACGACGGGTCAGCCCTGAATTTCCACAACAGGTCGCCAGTGTAATTGATCACACGTACCCGAATCAGCAGGTTGTCCAAATGATCTCTAGTCAGGTTGATGCTGATCGGATGGATTATCTGCAACGGGACGCTTATTATACCGGTACCAACTACGGTAAATACGATCTCGACCGGGTCTTAAGAGTAATGCGCCCCATCCACAACGGAATTGCTTTTGAGATTTCAGGAATGCATGCAGTTGAAGACTACATCATTAGTCGGTTGCAAATGTATCTACAAATTTACTTCCACCCGGTTTCTCGTTCAATGGAAGTTATTTTAGACCACCTGTTGATGCGGGCTAAGTACCTTTACCAGCACCCAAGTGACTATTCACCAGTCTTTACACCTCACCTCCTCATGCCATTTTTTAATGGTCACTATACCATTAATGACTACCTTTCTTTGGATGATGGTGTGTTGACAACCTACTTCCTGCATTGGCGTAATTCTGGTGATGATATTCTCAGTGATTTAGCCCAACGATTTTTAAACCGTCGTCCCCTCAAGTCAGTCCTGTATGATGCAACCACTGAACCACTCTTACCGAAACTGCGGGATTTGATTTCAACCGCTGGCTTTAACGACCATTACTATACAGCTACAAATTCCAGCTATAAATTGCCATACGACACTTATAATCCCCGTGATTCCCAGCCCCAAAGTCAGATTGAACTGATCCAACCTAATGGTGAACTGATTGAATTATCACAGGTCAGTACCCTCGTTGCTAGTATTGCTGGCAAGGAAGCGGGCGATGAACGATTCTTTTTCCCGAAAGAAATGCTTGTTCAACATGACAATATTGAAATCTTCCAGCCGATCTATGATGAATTTCAACAGTACATTCAAAACAATCATATTGTTGCTCCCCAATAAATTAAAAAAATGGAACGTGAAAACAGTCCATCTGACTGCTCAATCACGTTCCATTTTTATTAAAATCGATTATTAGTTAATCTTCGTTGCTGAACCAGTATTAGAATTATATTCATAAATACCAATCATGCTTGCAACCGAGTTATCGGAATTATTTTGCCGAACTTCAAAGCGATAGACGTTACCTTGCTTGGAAACCGGAATAATTCCATATCCCTTCTTATTGAAGCCCATCTTATTAGCAAAGTCCGTTACCACATCTTCTTTAGTAGCCCGCGCTGCATCCGCGTTTGCTACCCGTTGTGAACTAGACGTCGCTTGTGCACTGCTGCTTTGGCTCGTTTGCTTAGTCGAGCTAGATTCAATTTCACCATTAATGGCTTTTGAAATCTTCACCCGCAACGCCTTGTAGGCCTTCTTCATTGGCTTACTGCTTGATTTCATACCTGGTAATTCGGACTCAGCTTCTTGGTAGTCACCCTTGTTATAATCTTCACGGGCTTCAAGGTAACTATCCAAGTCTTCTTCAAGATATTCAACCTTTTTATTTTCGTGTTCGACATCATCTAAGAGGTCATAGGCTTTTTGGTATTGGCCCTTAGTAATTAAATCATTAGCTTTCTTATAAGCTTTGTCAGCGGCACTTTCTGTGACCTTCGCCGACTTCGTTGAGTTATTATCTGAACTAGCGCTATTCTTTTGTCCACATCCGGCTAACCCGAACACCAGGGCAACTCCCGCTGTGGAAAGTGCCAACTTAGACATTAAACTCTTTTTCATTTTCATTATTCCTCCTTAATCAGGGTTAGAAACATTATACCATTTTTACCGAATAACCAAAAATCGTTTACTAAGGTCCACATCGATCTTAATAAACGATTTAAAATTATTCTTTATTAACTTTATCAAAGAGGTTCTTGAACAGTGGACTAACTGGGCGGTTTTCATTAATCCGCTTAATTGCATCAGCAATTAATGGGGCCACAGAAACTTGCTTGATCTTCGCAATTTGCTTTTCCTTTGGTAATTGAATGGAGTCAGTAACCACCACTTCTTTAATTGGTGAATCTTCTAACCGTTCAATCGCCGGACCAGATAATACGGCATGGGTACAAGAAGCATAAACTTCGGTTGCTCCGGCCTCCATTAATGCCTTTGATCCCAGGGTGATCGTCCCAGCTGTATCAATCATATCGTCAATCATGATACACTTTTTACCTTGAACATTCCCGATAATATGCATGATTTTAGCAACATTTGCCTTAGGCCGCCGCTTATCAATAATGGCAATTGGTGCCTTCAAAAATTCAGCTAAAGCACGGGCCCGAACAACCCCACCATGGTCTGGTGAAATTACGACTGCATCCTTAGCCACACCCTGCTTGATGAAGTAATCAGCCAATAATGGTGCACCCATCAAGTGGTCAACTGGAATGTCGAAGAACCCTTGAATTTGTGCTGCGTGCAGGTCTAAGGCGATCACCCGATCAACACCAGAATTTTGCAGCATATTAGCAACTAATTTGGCCGTAATTGGTTCCCGTGAACGGGCCTTCCGGTCTTGACGGGCGTAACCATAGTATGGCATGACCACATTGATGGTCTTGGCACTAGCCCGCCGTAAAGCATCAATCATAATCAACAATTCCATTAAGTTATCATTTACGGGTGCTGACGTGGATTGAATAATATATACATTATCGCCCCGGATACTTTCTTCAATGTTGATTTGAATTTCACCGTCACTAAACCGGTCAACGGATAATTTACCAAGTTCGACACCGACTTCATCCGCAATTTTCTCTGCCAATGGACGGTTTGAACTTAAAGAAAAAATCTTTAGATTCGGGTCAAAATATTTCTGTTTCATGAGGTCCTCCAAATTAAAATCCCTTTACCACTCTTATCTTATTAATTGGGGTGCGAAAAAGCAACTACCACGGGAGTTTTTTTGCGTAATCCGCCTTATTTGTTTGTCGTTGACGTGCAATCGCCATATCAAATTGTTTAGTATCGTCCGTAATGGTGGAACCAGCTGCCACAAATGAATCAGCTGCGATGTTCACCGGGGCGACTAAATTACTGTTGCTACCGATAAACGCGTGGTCGCCAACGTTGGTGTGGTGCTTCTTTGCACCGTCATAGTTGACAAAGACCACTCCACAACCGACGTTAATATTTTTCCCAAGGGTGGCATCACCAACGTAGGTCAAATGACCAACCTTGGTTCCTTCACCAATGTAGGCTTTCTTAACCTCACAGAAGTTCCCGATGTGGACATGCTTACCAATTTCCGCTTGGGGCCGCAAGTGGCTATTTGGACCGATATCGGAGCCATCATGCATTTCCGCTTGTTCCAGCGTGGATGAAATAATTTGGACACCATCATGAATCCGTGAATCCGTGATTCGGGAGCCAGCACCAATCAAGCAATCACTACCGATGACAGTATTACCTTTAATGACAACGTTACCTTCCACAACTGTATCGCGGCCAATCTTAACACCGGCATCAATATAGGTCGTTTCTGGATCAACCATCGTGACCCCATTCATCATTAGTTCATCATTGATTCGCTTCCGCATGATCTTATTAGCTTGGGCCAATGCCACCCGGTTATTGACCCCCATGGATTCATCAAAATCAGCCATCTTGTATGCCGTGACCACTTCACCTTGTTGCTTCAAGATCGCAATCACATCAGTTAAGTAGTATTCACCCTGTGCATTATCGTTATTGATCTTCTTCAGAGCCGCAAAAAGCTTCTTATTATCAAAGCAGTAGACCCCGGTATTGATCTCGTGAATTTCTCGCTCTTTTTGACTAGCATCCTTTTGTTCTACAATCCGTTCCACAATGCCAACATCATTCCGAACAATCCGGCCATAGCCGGTTGGATCAGGAGCAACGGAAGTTAAAATGGTGACTGCCGCTTTCCGTTGCTTATGGTATTCGAATAACTTGTTAAAAGTATCAGCGGTAAATAATGGTGTATCACCACTAACCACCAGTGTTTCACCATCAATGTCGCCTAGTAGATCTTCAGTCTGCATCACAGCATGACCTGTCCCCAATTGTTGTTTTTGGAGGGCAAACTTAGAACGGGGACCGATGGTGTTTTCCACGCTTTCCGCCCCATAGCCAACCACGGTCACAATATTATCAATCTTAGCCGCTTCTAGTTGACTCAGCACGTGTTCCACCATGCTCTTACCACAAACTTCGTGCAAAACTTTGTATAATTTAGACTTCATTCGGGTACCCTTACCGGCTGCCAGAATAATTGCGTTTTTCTGTTGCATGACTCTCATTGCTCCTTATTTCTTAAAAACTTTTTCCAAATAGTTGCCTGGTTGGGCACTTAAATGCCGGTTGACCCCATCTTGGGCATCCACTTTAATTAATGAAGTACAATCTTCAACTAGTCGTTCACCATCAAACTGACCTTCTGCAAACGCAGTCATACCAACTAGGTGGGCGCCAAATTCTTGGATAAGGGACTTCATTCCATTCATCGTCCCACCACCCTTGAGAAAGTCGTCCACTACCACCACGTTGGCGCCTTCCTTCATTGTCCGGCGGGACAGTTCCATCTTTTTAATCCGTTGAGAGGAACCTGATACATAGTTAACGCTGACGGTCGACCCTTCCGTAATGTGGGAAGAGTTACGAACAATTACAAACGGCCGATTGAGGTACATCGCAACACTCTGGGCAATTGGGATCCCCTTGGTTTCTACGGTCATGATCACATCAACATCTTGATCAACGTACTGGGTAGCAATCAAACGTCCCACTTCACGTAGAATGTCTGGACGCCCCAGTAAGTCGGACAAGTAAACATAACCACCCGGTAACAGGCGACTATCATCATTCACTGCTTGGACCAGTTCATCAATTACTGCCGCTGCATTTTTCTCAGAATATAGTGGCGTCAAACGTGCTCCACCACTAGCTCCAGGAAGAGTTTCCAGGCGACCGACGCCCCATCGTTCAACCGTATTCCGAATAATACTTAAATCTTCACTAATTGATGACTTAGCTGAGTCATAACGATGGCCAAAAAACTTCAGGGAAACCAGTTCTCGTGGATGATCCAATAAATAGCGAGTCATGTCCACTAGCCGGTTGCTTCGTCTAACTTTCATTATGTAACTCCTTTAATTCATTTTGCTGTTAATACAAACGTTTTGTGTACCTTCAAATCATAACATAATTGTTCGTCTTTTAACCGATTTTTCCATAATTTCACTAAAAAAAGCGGGCCTCATTCGGCTCGCTTAGTAAATACCAATTATTTTCATTTTAATCGTTAGCTCGCTGCCGATATAATAGGGCAGATAAGTAGATTAGCACTTCAATTGTCGAAGTGAAAAAACTGACCGGCCAGTTGGTAATATAGGCCAGGTATAGTCCCAGCCATATTCCCAATAGCGCAAACAAGATTGCTAACCCAATCATCTTGGCGGTCCCGGTCGTGTAATATTTTGCACTAGCCGCCGGCAGTGTCAATAGAACAAAAATCAATAGCGTTCCCACAATTTGGACTGCCACACTGACGCTCATTGCCAAGAGCAATAGGAAGATGACGGAAATCACTGTTTCGTTTAAACCGTTCGCTGCTGCACCCTCAGGATCAAATGAGGAAAATTTCAGTTTACGATAAATAAAGAAAACGATCACGAGGACAACCACCGAAAGGCATACTAACTGGGTAACTTCATGCTGGCTAATTCCGACCACACTCCCGAATAAAATACTCGTGGCTGAGCTAGCGGTTTTACTGGAGAGGTACAAAAAGAGAATCCCTAACCCGATGAATAACGCCGAAACTGCTGAAATAACTGACTCCCGGCGAGATTCATCAATGCTCAATTGACCAACCATTACTGAACTAAGAATGGTAAATAAAAGCATTCCATTTAAAGCTGGCCAACCCATAAAAAGGGCAAACGATGCACCAGCAAAGCCAATCTCTGAAAGGGTGTGGGTCATAAATGGCATATTCCGTGCCACCACAAAAACCCCAATTACTCCGCTGACAATTGCAATAAAGGTACCGGCTACAAACGCATAACGCATAAAGCTGAGACTAAACATTGCGCACCTCCTCATCACTAGGTAATTCATTGATGGGGCCACTTTGGTAGGAACCATCCGGTAATAATTGCAAATAGCGCGTTCCATAGCGCTTTGCTAGATCCCAATCATGAGTGATAAAGAGCACACTCAAGCCATTTTGCTGAAACTTAGCCACAAAATCTAATAAATCGTACTTCATTTCATTATCTAAACTAGCCGTCGATTCATCTAAAATCAAGAGTTGCGGATCATCAACGAGTGCTTGGGCCAAATAGGCGCGCTGCTTTTCCCCACCGGATGCTAACCCCAGTGGTCGGTCTTCAATCGTGGTCAAATTAGTTTCCCGAATAATCCGGTCTAAACGATGCTGCTCAGTCTTTTTTAACCATGGCCAGCGTGATTGAGTGAGATTGAGAGCCACAAAATCCCGGACTGCTAATGGATAGTTAACCGGTAAGTTGCGAAACTGCGGGACATAACCAATCTTTAAGTGATTGGCCCGACTAATTTCACCACGGCGGGGCTTTAACTCCCCTAGTAAGGCACGAACCACTGTCGTCTTTCCGGCACCATTTTCACCAATCATTACTAAAAAGTCGCCTGAGTTGACCTGAAAACTTAAATTTTCAATGACGGTATGGTCACCATACGCTAAGCTGAGGTCATCAACTGAAATCAATGCCATCTTACTCACCCTGTTCTTGAATCTTAATTAGTTGCTGATACTGTGTTTGCATCCACTCGGTATAGGTTTGGTGGTCCGGTTTAGTTTCTGTCACGTTGAGGACCGGAACATCATATTGCCGAGCAAGTTTCAACATATTTTTAATTGTGGAGTTACTTTCCTGCTTATTGTTAACGAAAAACGCTACCCGACGTTGACGAATTGCTGATTGCATCGCCGCAATTTCCTTTGGTGAGGGATCATTATCATCCTCAACCGCCTTCGCAAATCGCTGGTTCGCGATTCGGTACCCCAAATTATCTAGAGCATAGTCAAAAACTGGCTCACTCACCAATACCACATTCCGTTGGGGATCCACACCACGTTTGGCTTGCGCGATTGTTTTGTTAAGCGGAGCTAATTGCTTTTGATAACGCCGTGCCCGGGCGTAGTAGTACGCACGGTGCTTAGGGTCCAATTTAGCATACTTTTGGGCTAGTTTGGTCGCTAAATCACTCATTGTGGATGGCTGATACCAAACATGTTCGTTGTTTCCCGCTTTTTTATGGGCTACCTCTCGGCCAACATTAATCACGGTTTGCTCATGGTCAGTGGACTTGGTCATTTTTTGCAACCAGGTATCATACCCTAAACCATTTTCGATCACGACATTAGCTTCGGCTAACTGCTGCGCCTGTTTAGTTGATGGTTGAAAATCATGTGTATCAACGGCTGCACTATTGATAAAAGATGTCACATCTCCATACTTACCAGCAACACTCTGGGCCACTTCACCATAAAAGTTCAGACTGGTGACCACCCGAATCGGTCGTTGCTGGCGGTGAAAATGCGGTTGCCAGCCAGTAATCATTAGAATTAAAACAACAACTAAACTGGCAATTAAACCAATTAAACCCCACCGTTTTTTCTTCATCTCACTACTCCCTCATCGTTAATCGTAATTATTACTATTAATCTACGAAAAACATCTTACCGAACTTTCCCAAAATAATCAACAAAAAAACTGGGAACAAGCCCAGTTTTTTAGTATTTCTAGATCGTAATTATTTCTTTGGGTGACAGTTCGCTGTACTTACGAACGATTTCCAGTAATTCGGGAATGCTTTCCCTCATCTCCCGCTTAATCCAAAGGGAAAAGATCGAGATCGTACTAGAAAAGATAACTTCAATGGCATATGGTGCTGGAATGGCGGGCGAAGTTAAGTTTGCGTGTTTCGCCGCAAATGACTGCTTTAGAATTTGCATGAACTGTTGATTCATGCTCGTACTTAAATCACTTTCTAAAAATGCGTGAACTAAATAATAATTTTTCTTTAAATAGAGCGCAATTTCAATAATAGCTTCATTCGAAAAATACCCCGTCGCTGTTTTAGTGTCACTATTCAAGATTTTTACCAACCCATTAAAAAAGTCTTTCTCGACGCTATGTAATAAGTCATCCTTATCTAGATAGTTTAGATAAAACGTCCCCCGATTTACCTGGGCCGCCTTTGCTAAACTACTGATCGAAATTTGACTATATTTCTTGGTGGCTAACAAGCGAACAAAGGCCCGCTCAATTTTACGCTTAGAATCTGTTTGCCGAATTTTTCCCATAAAAAATCACCTTATCTCAACAATAAATCCAAAAGTGTTGTTCAATTTTAAACCGTTCCTTTTTACAATTTCTTTAAATTAATCAACAGAGTGTTTAAATAAGGAGTGATATTAATGTCTTTTATTGAAGTTAAACATAGTACCAAGAAATATGTCACCGGTAATACTACCGTACTTGCTAATAAAGATATTAGTTTTTCAATTGAAAAAGGTCAACTGATAATTATCTTAGGTTCTTCCGGTGCCGGTAAATCAACCCTTTTAAACATTTTAGGCGGGATGGACACAAACACCACCGGAAATGTAATTATCGATGGTCAGGATATTTCAAACTTTTCTAAACGTCAACTCACCACTTATCGGCGGACCGATGTCGGCTTCGTTTTTCAATTTTATAACTTGGTACCTAACTTAACCGCCAAGGAAAATGTTGAATTAGCTTCCGAAATCGTGAAGGACGCAATGGATACCAACGAAGCCTTGGATGCCGTTGGCCTTGCTGACCGGGTTAATAACTTCCCTGCCCAAATGTCCGGTGGGGAACAGCAACGAACCGCCATCGCCCGCGCCATTGCTAAAAATCCAAAGTTACTGCTTTGTGACGAACCAACAGGGGCCCTTGATTATGAAACCGGAAAAAAAGTCTTACAAATTCTCCAAGACCAAAGTCGGCAAAAGGGTGAAACTGTAATCATTGTGACACACAACGCTGCATTAGCACCAATTGGTGATCAGGTCATTCACATTCATGACGGTCAAGTCAAGGGAATCGAAAAGAATGCACAACCAACTGACATTGCTGAAATTGAATGGTAGGTGAAGAGGATGCACAAGAAAATTTTGTGGAAAGATGCGTGGGACGCCGTCAAAGACTCCTTCGGTCGTTTTATTGCCATCGCTTTATTAATGTTAGTCAGTACGTTTACCTTCGTTGGTCTCAAAATGGCCGGTCCTGATATGCGATCTACTTCGCAAAACTTCTATCGTCAACAGCAATTAGCCGATTTAACGATTACTTCAAACTACGGATTGGACAAAACAGATCAACAAACGATTCAAAAACAGCGCGGGATTGATAAAGTTAACTTTGGTTATTTTCAGGATAGTACGGTAAATGGTAGTCAAACCTCTCTCCGGGTCTTTTCCAATTCCAAAAACGTATCCACTTATCAGGTTACGAAAGGTCATTTACCAAAAAATAACCACGAAATCGCCATTTCTTACCTCTTACAAAATAAGTATCATCTCGGGCAAACCATCACATTAAACCAACACTCCAATTTAAAGAACCGCCGTTTTAAAGTCGTTGGTTTCGTGCGTTCGAGTGAATATACCGATAAGAATGATGTTGGCCAAACAACCGTAGGCACCGGTCAATTATCCGGCGTTGCTGTCGTTAAAAAGTCAGCCTTTGATACCGATGTCTACACCATCGCACGGGTTCGGTACACTAAAACCAAAGTAATGAATCCTTACTCGCGAAAGTATCAGGACTACGTGGCTGGTCAGCAATCAGACCTGCAGACCGCTTTAAACCGTCATCGACGGGCAAAGTATCAAGAGAAGCAAACGCAACTGGCAACTTTACAAAACCAGCTCAATCAAGCGCAAACTTTGGCTAGTCAAAATCGTGCCCTGAAACAACAACAGGCACGCTTAAATCAGCAGGCACAACAATTAAAGCAGCTTGGTTATCCTAAGTATCAAATTAATAACCGGGAAAATAACCCTGGCTACAATATCTACCGTTCTAACTCTGAAAAGGTCGATGTCTTGGCAAATGTCTTCCCCATCTTTCTCTTCGCGATTGGTGCATTAGTCAGTCTCTCCACAATGACCCGGTTTGTAGACTCAGAACGGATCAACATTGGAACGCTCAAGGCCCTGGGTTACAGTAACCGTGATGTTGCGCTTAAATTTATTCTTTATAGTCTATTATCAAGCCTTCCTGGCGTCCTAATTGGTGCTATTGGTGGTTATCTCTGGTTGCCTAAGATTATCTTTAATTCTTACGCGGCCAATTCCACTTTGGCAGACTTCCAGTTACGGTTTGATTATCGTTACGTCCTCATCGCCACCATCATTGCCTTGGTATGTACGACGGGTGCAGCAATCATTCAACTGCGTGGTACTTTAATGACCTATCCAGCAGAGCTACTATTACCGAAGCCACCCAAGAACGGTTCGCGAGTTTTATTGGAGCGAATTACCCCATTGTGGAACCGCATGAGTTTCAACTACAAGGTCACCGCCCGGAACCTCTTCCGGTATAAAACTCGGATGCTAATGACAATCTTCGGGGTGGCCGGATGTACCGCCCTCTTAGTAATGGGCTTTGGTATTCGTGACTCACTGAAGGGAATTAGTAACAATCAATACACTAACATCATTCGTTATGACATGATTGCCGTTCAAAAGAATGATTTAACGCATCGTCAACAAAACCGCTTTACTGACCAGTTAACCAGTAACAAAGTTAAACGTCATCAGCCAATTTACTACGAACAATTAACGAAAAAGGCTGGAACGGACAATACTGAACAAAAGATTTCCATGATTGTTCCGCAAAGCACAAGCAACTTTGCTAAATACATGAAGCTTTATCAACGGTCTAATCACCAAAACTTGAAGTTAAATAATCATGGTGTAGTCATTTCTGAAAAATTAGCGAAGTTATTAAATGCGAAAGTGGGTAGTAACATTCGGCTCAAGGATGCGAATGGTGATTATCAAACCTTCCACGTGGCCGGGATTACTGAAATGTACATGGGACACTTTGTGATTATGAATCAGCACGAGTACCGCAAAATCTTTAATCAACAGTACCATGTTAATGGTCAACTAATCACCTTGAAACATCATTCAACTACTCAATTGCAAAATTACTCTGAAGACTTAATGGATACTGGCGTTGTTCAAGGAATTAATCTGAACACTAGTAACCAAAAAACGATTAATAACATCGTGAAGAGTTTAACCACCGTGATTGCCATTTTGATCGGAATCGCAACTATTCTCGCCATGGTCGTGATTTACACACTGACTAATACGAATGTCGAGGAACGGATGCGTGAACTTTCAACCCTGAAAGTTTTAGGATTCTATGATAATGAAACGACGATGTACATCTATCGGGAAACCATCGCCCTTTCCATCATCGGGATCCTGGTTGGTTATCTGATCGGGAACTGGCTCCATGAATTCGTCATCGTGAGTCTCCCGCCAACCAACGCAATGTTTGATCCAAACATGTATTGGACTAATTACTGCCTATCAGCGTTAATTCCAGCAGTGATCACTGCTTGTCTCGCGATCGTTGTCTACAAGCGGATTAAAACTGTTAACATGTTGGACGCCCTCAAATCCGTCGATTAACATCATTAAAAAAGCACTTCAGTCCGGTTATCCGGTATGAAGTGCTTTTGTTTTCAATGTAATCTCAATATTTTACAACAACATCACTAGATATACTTCACCACAAAAACCACGCATGCTGTTATAGATCCGCTTGGCCCGTGATTCACTGTGGCAAAGGCCAAAGACAGTCGGACCAGTACCACTCATGTGCGCCATATCTGCCCCTAATTTAAGCATTCCGTCCTTGAGCTTTTTAATCTTCGGATATTCCTTCATCGTTACTGGTTCTAAAACGTTGCCCATTTTAGCAAACGCTTGTTGCCAATTTTCTTGCTCAATCGCTTCAAGTAACCCGTCGTTATCTAAGTGTGCAATTTGCTCATAATTAATTTGGCGCAAAATTGTGGGTGTGGAAACGCTGACGCTTGGTTTAGCAATGACTGCCCAGTAATGAGGGCACTGCGGTAATAAACGGATTTGCTCCCCATGTCCCGTCACATGAGCAGTATGACTATAAATGCAATATGGAACATCTGAATCAATCGTTAATGATAATTCAGCCAGCTCATTCAAGGATAAGCCCAAATTCCAGCCGCGATTGAGGCCGCGTAATACTGCAGCAGCATCTGACGAACCACCGCCCAAGCCAGCCGCCACCGGAATATTTTTCTTAATCCGCACTGTCACCCCTTCTGGGCGGTGAAACCTGGTCTTTAAGATATGCGCAGCCTGATAGGCTAAATTACGTTGGTCATTTGGTAAAAAGCCACTATCAGTGTAAATCTTAATCGTTTGTGGTCGGGTATGAATATCGATGGTTAGATAGTCTGCTAAATCAATCGAATTCATCACCATGTTCCATTGTGGCGAACCATCAAGGTAGCGCATTGGTGTATCCAATGACAAATTGATTTTCGCAGGTGCCTTCTCCGTGACAATCATTGCCTCACCCCTCCCTCAGTTGTCTATTTTCTTTTTATAGTAACTTGCTTCATCATTTAAGGCAAGAACAATTCAAGAGGAGCTGTGGATAAAAGCTTCGTAGAATAATAAATAAGCTCTAGGGCAGGTTAAACCAAGTCCTAGAGCTTATTTGTTTCGTGAAACTAGATTATTTGTTTTTGATGGAGAGCATTTGTCAATTGGATAAATTGCTGCAACGTTAACGTTTCTGGTCGATCGGTACTAGCAATTTGGAGGTCAGCCAACACGTCCTTAACCGCTTGTTGTTTTACTTTATCCTTCCCCATCAATGGTTTCAGATTGTTCCATAAGTTTTTCCGCCGGTGTGCAAAACAGGTCTTGATCAGGCTAAAAAGTTTGCCCTTTTCAAACGGCTGCTCTACAAGTGCGCCAGCCCGCGGTGTTAATACCACGATGGCAGAATCAACATTGGGCGCTGGAACAAACGAGTGTCGGGAAACGCCAAACGCGAGCTGTGCGGTCATCGAGTATTCAATGGCTAAGGTCAAAGCCCCGTACTGTTTAGTCCCGACGTCAGCCGTTAACCGCTCTGCCACTTCCTTTTGCATCATGACACAAATGGACGCCCATTGCACAGGACTATTAAGCAGGTTCATCAAAATGGGGCTAGTGATGTAATAAGGTAAATTAGCCACCACTTTGATCGGTCGGATTGGATCAGTAAACTCTTCTTGAATCAACTTTGGTAGGTTTGCCTTCAAAACGTCTTGGTTAATCACCTTGACATTCTTGTACGGTGACAGGACATCCGCTAAAAGTGGCAATAAATCAGTGTCAATTTCTAAGGCGACAACTTCACCAGCTGCTTTGGCCAATTGTTCGGTCAAAGCCCCCAAACCGGGACCAATTTCAATGACATTATCCTGTTTCGTAATCTGAGCAGCGTCAACAATCCCCGTCAGCACGTTCAAATCAGTTAAAAAGTTTTGTCCAAACCCCTTTTTAGCATGGATCCCATACTTTTTAATGATCTCGCGAGTCCGTTGACTACTCCCAATCTCACTCTTCGCCATCTTTATCCTCCTGATTTACTTGTGCCATCGCCTTTTCGAACTGTGAACGGGAGACTCGAAAAACGTTCAGCCGTTTTAACATTTGTTTTCCGTTACCGTAACCAATTCCCAAAATTTGTCCTAATCGTTCACGACGGTACCGGGCAGTCGCACCCCCAACCAAATTGGTCTTCACCATATCGGTCCTCGTAAATTCGGGTTGATCAACCTCTTCTTCGGTGTACAAATTACTGAGAGCTTCGCAAATCACCTGCTGGGTGGCATGTTCAACCCCTAAACTACCATGGGCTTCTGTTGGCACCCCTTGTTGGCGTTGAATGAAGGCGTGCTTAACGCCCGGAATCGCTTGACTGATCATCTTGCGTAGCCGTTCCCCGTTGAAATCCGGGTCGGTAAAGACGATCAATCCCCGTCTTTCTTGCAGCTTCTTTAGTTGTTCAATGTCTGCTAACGATAAAGCAGACCCGTTTGTTTCAAACGTGTCTGCATCTACCGCCCGCTGAACTTGTTTCGTGTCATCCTTGCCTTCGACAACAATGACTTCTTTAATCTTCTTCATGTGGGACTCTTTCTTTAAATAATTGATCAGCATTTTGATAGCTGGCCTGAGCAATTGTCTGTGGTGACTCGTCTAATAACTCGCTCAATGCCATCACCGTATAATACGTAAAACCCGGTTCATTTTGCTTCCCCCGGTAAGGCATGGGGGTCAGATATGGTGCATCCGTTTCTACCATCATCCGATCTAATGGCGTTACCTTCGCTGCTTCATGCACCGCGGTTGCCCGGTGAAAGCTCACCACACCACTATATGAAAGGTGCATTCCCAACGCTAAAAATTTCCGTGCCCATTCCGCATCGCCTGCAAAACTATGCATAACGCCGCCAAAGTCTCCAACGTGATTTGCTTTAAGAATTTGGTAGGTGTCTGCTAATGCTTCTCGACAATGGATAGAAACCGGCAATTGCAGTTCGCGAGCGAACGCTAATTGTTCTTCAAAAACCCGTTTTTGAACTGCGCGCGGACTAGTATCCCAGTGATAATCTAAGCCAATTTCACCAATTCCGACTACCCGGAGATTTGCTAGCTGAGCTCGAAGCGTAGTTTGTGCTTCTTGATCGTAATCCTTCGCATCTTCTGGATGCCAGCCTACGATGGCCCGCAGTTCAGAATACCGCTGCGCTAATTTAATTGCGCGTTCATTTAAAACCTGATTTGACCCCACCATATTCATCGTTACCACGCCATAATGACGCGCTCGGGCCAGGAAAGCCGGCACGTCATCATAAAAGCAGTCATCATTCAGATGGGTATGTGAATCATATATTTTTAATGGGATGACTGGATTAACCATTCTGAACTCCTTCTCAGCCAGCTTGCTTAGCCAATTTCTGAACCAGGAACCAGACTATCTGGTAGAATCAGCAATTGAACGTTGCCATCATGTTCAGCAGACAGTAACATTCCTTGACTTAATTCACCACGCATCTTCCGTGGCTTCAGGTTGGCAACGAATGCAACCTTCTTGCCGACTAACTTTTCTGGTTCCGGATACCATTGCGCAATTCCAGACAGAATTTGCCGACCTTCAGGCGTACCGTCATCAATTTGGAACTTTAACAGTTTATCCGCTCCTTCAACATGACCGGCGGCTTTAATTTCACCAACCTGTAAGGCTACCTTATCGAAGGCTTCAATCCGGATTTCTTTCTTTCCGGTTGTCTTTTCTTGCTCCTTCTGTTGGGCTGCTTGCTTGGCTTGTTCCATTACCTTACGTCCCTTTTGCTTGGTGTTGGCCGTCATTTGGGACTTCAAGAAAGCAACTTCTTCCTTAACATCACGCCGTGGGAAGATTGGTGTTCCCTTCTTAACTACGGTGGCAGTTGCAGGAAAATCATTAAATGCTAGATCATTCAATGTAATTTCAGCATCTGCTAACCCCAATTGTTGCAAAATTTCCTTTGGTGCGTTTGGCATTATTGGTTGCAAGAGCGCTGCAATAAACCGTAATGCCTTTGCCAAATGAGTCATGACATCAGATAATTCAGCCTTTTTATTCTCATCCTTGGCCAATACCCAAGGTTCAGTTTCGTCAATGTACTTGTTAGCCCGGGAAATTAACTTCCAAACACTGGCTAAGGCTTCTGCAAAATGACATTGGTCCATCAAATCACTGTACTCAGCAAGGACGTCTGTGGCTGTTTGTTCAAGATCTTGATCATATGGCGTTGTTGCCGCGTTGGTTCCTTGAACTTGACCATCCTGATACTTATTGATCATGGCCACTGTCCGGTTGAGCAGGTTCCCAAGGTCATTAGCCAGGTCAAAGTTAACTTTATCAACAAAGTCTTCTGGGCTAAAAATCCCGTCATTACCAAATGGCATTGCTCGCAGCAGGTAATAACGTGTGGCATCCAAACCGTAACGTTCCACTAAGGTTTGCGGGTAAATGACGTTTCCCTTTGACTTGGACATCTTGCCATCCTTCATCGTCAACCATCCGTGACCAATGACATGTTTTGGTAATGGCAGTCCAAGTGCATGCAGCATGATTGGCCAATAAATCGTGTGGAAACGGACGATTTCTTTACCGACCATGTGCACGTCTGCTGGCCAATACTTCTTAAATAAGCTGTCGTCATCTGAACCATAGCCAAGCGCCGTAATGTAGTTTGACAGCGCGTCAATCCACACGTAAACCACGTGTTTAGGATCATTTGGCACTTTGACACCCCAGTTGAAAGAAGTTCGCGTCACCGCTAGATCTTCAAGCCCTGGTTTCAAGAAGTTATTGACCATTTCATTCATCCGCGTATGTGGTTCGATGAAATCCGGATGTTCCTTGTAATAGTCCATTAACCAATCAGCGTACTTGCTCATCTTAAAGAAGTATGATTCTTCTTCAACCAATTGGACTTCGTGGCCCGATGGAGCTTTCCCGCCGATCACCTTGCCATTATCATCACGGTATACTTCAGCAAGTTGACTTTCCGTAAAGTATTCTTCATCATCAACTGAATACCAACCGGTATACTTACCTTTATAAATATCTCCCTGATCAAGCAACTTTTGGAAAATCTTTTGGACTGCCCGTTCATGATAGTCATCTGTAGTCCGAATGAACTTATCGTTGGTAATATCTAAGGTCTTCCACAACTTTTTAATGCCAGCAGCCATTTGGTCAACGTACTCTTGGGGCTTCATTCCTAACTGTTCTGCCTTTTGTTCAATTTTCAGGCCATGTTCGTCCGTACCAGTCAGGTAAAAGACGTCATAACCAGTGAGCCGCTTAAAACGCGCTTCTGCGTCACAAGCAATCGTGGTGTAGGAATTCCCAATATGCAGCTTACCAGATGGATAATAAATTGGTGTTGTAATGTAATATGTTGGTTTGGTGTCAGCCATTCCGCATTCCCTCTTTCTCATGTGGTAATTAAAAATAGTATAGCAAAGAACACCCGAAAATTCGATTATTACCGCCCATTTATTGGACATTGCTTAAAAAAGATCGAGCTGTTTGGGATCCCGGGGCACAAGCCCATTAAAGTGCAATCCCATAATTTTCTGTAAGGTTTGTGCATTTGGTGCAGCATCCCGCCCCGAGTTATTATTGAAGATCACACAAACTTCTCTTGGTGCCGGCTGTAGTGCTAAAATTCGTTGACTCAGGTTTTGCAGCTGTTCATTAGAATACCGATACAAGGTGCGCTTTTTTCGCCATTCCTGCCCCGGGTGGTTCCATCCCTGTGTATTCCGTCCATGAAGACGAATCAGCACTAAATTGGGATTTGTAGTGGCCAGATAAAATGGCACTGATGCCTCAATCTGGTTAGGTTCGTCAGCTGCCACCAACGTTAGCTTTAAATCCTGACAATAACCCACTAACGATTTCACCACCGCCGAGCGATACCAGCTCCGATTCCGCAGTTCAATCGCAATCGGTAACGATCCCATCCACTGCCGTACCTTCATCAAGTACTCAATATTTTTTACTGTGGCATCAAATTGTGGTGGAAATTGGAAAAGGACCGTTTTAAGTTGGTTAGTCGCCAGTAGTGGACGAAGAACCTGCTTGAAGCGGTCAAACATTTCTGGTAATGAAATTCCATCTGGCGTTACCGCTCGTGGATGCTTCGTCATGGATTGGTGGGCTTTGACAATAAACTGAAAATCAGGGCTCACTTCATTAATCCATTGCTGCACCGTTTTCAATTGGGGCAACGCGTAGAAAAAGGTGTCCACTTCAACTGCTGGCAAATACTGAGCATATTCTCGTAAGGTAACCGGGCGTTGCTCATTAATCAGTGCGGGATGCTCCGTCCAGGTCGTCAAAGCGAGTGTCGTCTTCATTTGATCCCTCCTTTTCTAAATAAGAATTTGGACTCATTTACTCATAATTCGGCTTTTAATTAAAAAATGCTAAGTGTATATTTTCTGCCTATATTCAGTCCGCTTTTGCATAATCTCTCATTTTGCCATTAAATAACAGCAATTAATTGCATTCGACTGAATAGCCCGCAGCATTCATTTTTTATCACTTTCTCATAGTACCACAAATCCCTTTAAAACGGCATTTCATCGTGTTATTTTAAGGATGAAATGAAAGGAGACGATAGTTATGTTTAAACACTTATTTCACCGTTTACCAGCCACTCGACAGATAAGCCAGCACGAACGTAAGGATCGTCTGCCACGGATCTGGAAAGTCGCGGGTAAAACCATTAATTTTAGTTAATAAATAAAGGGTTGGCACAAAAAATCTGCCAACCCTTTTTGTTATGCCGTTTTCATTTCGTGGCTGACGCCAAAAGTAATGAAGAATGAAACCAGCATGAAGACGGCCACCACTAAGTATGGTGCCTGGTAATTCATATCTAGTAAGGCTCCGGAGAGCAGCGGACCAATAATGTTGCCAATACTCGTTAATGACATGTTAATCCCATTTAACAGTCCCTGATTACTTTCACTCATCTTGGTTAACAAGGTCGTAATTGCAGGGCGCAGCATATCAAAGCCTTCATAAACCACCAACGTGGCCACAAATAACTGCCAGTGGGAATGATCATAAATCACAATCAGTGTCCCAATCACACTAATGAAAAAGCTCCAGCGAATGATCTGGACTTCACCAAACCAAATCACTAAATGATCAAATAAAAAGACTTGCAGGAGCAAAGATAATACTCCATTAACAGTTAAAACAGCCGCGATGGTAGTTAGATCAAAGTGGTGGACTTGGTTGACGTACAAGCTATAAATGCTTTCAAAGCCGGCCAGCCCAAAGGCCGATACGAGAATCATTACGAAGAGGACCACCAGGGCCGGGGTCATCATCTTTTTTACAGCATCCCAACTACTGCCAGCCAGTTCTTTATCCACCCGCTCAGTATGGCTCTGAAGTTCTTCTTGTTCATCCGCCGGCAAGGCAAAGAACGCCACAATGGCACTAATAATGCCCAAAACTCCGGCAACCCAAAATGGCATTTTATAGCTAATGTTGGCTAACAGGCCCCCTAGTCCGGGGCCGAGCATTAAACCACCACTAAAGGCCGCGGAAAGCCACCCAATTACTTTTGCCCGTTGTTCACGAGTTGTGATGTCAGCTGCCAGCGCCATCGAAGTCGGCACAAACATTGCCGCGGAAAGGCCATCGACCGCTCGCGACAAGTCAAATAGCCAGAGTTTACTGGTCGCGGCAAAGACAAATTCAGCGAGGCCAAAAACAATTAGCCCCCACACTAACATCGGTTTTCGTCCCGTTTGATCAGAAATACGGCCCACGATCGGCGATGCAACAAATTGCACGAGGGCAAAGAGTGATGACATCATTCCCATATCAAATGCCGAAAAATGATATTCATTCCGGATAAACGGCATGACCGGAAAAATGAGACTCATCCCTAAACAAATTAAAAATTCACAAAATAAGACAATTCCAATTGTATATTTGACCTGTTTACTCATTGAATCGCCCTCCTTTCGTCTTATTACGTACAAAGAAGCCTCCAAAGGTTGGCAAGCCAACTTTGGAGACCACAATTTTATTTTAAATTTAGTTTATCATTTAACGGCTAATTCAGCAAAGTATTTAGTGGCGTCTGCTTGAATCATTGTAAAATCAACTGGCAAATTTAAGGTTTGTTGGTTAATGGCCAACACTTTCGCTGCTGGGTTAGCATACTGCAGTAGCCCCGCAAATGGGTAGACCTTCATGGATGTTCCGACAATGACGACCAGATCTGCATTGGCCATCGCATTCACTGACTGTGAAATCGCTGCTTGTGAAATCCCTTCATCGTATAACACGATATCTGGACGCAAGCTTCCCCCATCCTTCTCATGAATCCGACTCTTTAAATAATCGGCTACAGGAACTGTTTCATGACATTTTTCACAGTAGACGTGGTAGAGATTACCATGAAAGTCGACTAAATGTTTGGTCCCTGCTTCTTCATATAAATTATCAATGTTTTGGGTAATCACGGTTGCCCGATCCTGCTGCGTTAACGCTGCCTGTTTTTCATGAATCACATTGGGTCGTGCATCCGGAAAGTACAGGTTCTGTTTGCAGTAATTGTAGAAACCCTCAGGATCTTCCACAAAGTAACGATGACTCAAATAGTATTCCGCATTTTTATTTTGCGTATACAAGCCATTAGCAGAACGAAAGTCTGGAATCCCCGAGGCCGTGGAAACTCCCGCACCAGTTAGAAATACAATGTGATTTGCATTATCAAAAAGTTGTTGTTCTGCGACTGCCATTTGATCACTTCCTTACAATAAATGGCACGTTTAGTTCTTTTAATAGTTGCTCCACCGGTTCATCATACATCTTCACAAATGCTTGGGCCCGATCCTTACCAGATGGTCCATGTAAGGTAAAGGAATTTTGGTGATCATTCCGGCGAAGGCCAATGTAAACATCATCATGTCCTTGCCGATCCTTCATATCTGAATGGAAAATTTCAAAGACCTGCCGCACCTTGAGCCGAAGTTGCCGCGCACTTAACACGGGCGAAACCGTGGTAAATTCATTATTATGCAATGCCGGCAATCCCCAATCGAGGAGTTGCGCATCAAAGAGTTGATACAATTTAACAATTTGGCGCCGCATTTCAAATGGAGAATCGATCCGCCGTTCCGTAATTTGATCATACATCTTTTGGGCAGCTGCGAATGCGACTGGATAATCGCTGACGAATTGATCTTTAACCTGGTCAATGTGATCACCATAAAAGACCAATGCATCTAGCAACGTTAATAAGCGGAGAGTCCGTTCATCATCGTCACCCTGGGCGTTTTCTTTAGAAATCGTGGCTTGAATCCCTTTCAGATATTCGGCTTCAACTTGTTCATCAATTAAGCCGTGCTTCCGTTGTTCAGCCACCACCACCCGGTGCATTGCGACGTCATACAAATCAGTTGACATAATCATCATTTGTTCATCCAACTGCTCATCACCAAGCGAGAGTTGGAAGAAAATCTGCGGAAAGCCCCGCAAAAGCATCAATAAATGCAATAATTCATGGGAAGCCGTGTAGTTCGGTGCAGTCATGTCAGTTACCGTAATTACTAAACCACCTGGCAAAGTTGTTTGCCGGGCCTGGTCATGACGCACATAACCAACGGGTTCCTTATCTTGATCAAATTGCACAAAGACACTGCCTTCTGGATAAAGCTCATTGACCGCATCCAGTAAACTTTGGGCTTCCTGGTTTAATTGAAATGGTTTCGGCATGTTATTGCTCCTTTCGTAACTGCTGTAATAGTTGCTTAGCGACCGCTGTGTCGACTTTCGGCACGGTCCGCAATAATTCCGTTAATGGTTCAATTTCGTTAGTATTAGCGCCAACACTAATTGCAAGTGAACGATACTGTAATTTCATATGGCCGGATTGAATTCCGGTTGTCGCTAGTGCTCGCAATGCCGCTAAATTTTGTGCTAACCCAACACTGGCAATGACGGCACTCAATTCCTGAGCACTTTTAATCTGACTGATTTGATAATTAACTTTGGATTGGGGAGTCAATTTGATGGATCCACCAACTACCCCCACCGTTAATGGAATGGTCAGAATTCCTTCTAAACCATTATCAACTAAGTGCCACTGACTTAAGCCACGGTACTGACCGTCACGGGCCGCATAGGCATGGGCGCCCGCTTCAACCGCGCGCCAATCATTACCGCTGGCGACAACCGCAGCATCAATGCCGTTCATAATCCCCTTATTGTGGGTCACTGCGCGATAGGGATCTGCTTGCGCTACTTCGCTCAACGCCGCAATTCGTTCAGCAACTTGGCGCCCCGTCATTTCTTTTGTTGCCAACTGATCATTATGTACTAAACACTTCACCATTTGCACAGCATCAATTGCATAATTGCTCAGAATAGCCGCTAATACATGCCAGCCATGTTGATGACAATATTCACCAACGGCTTCTGCCATCGTGTTCACACTATTGGCGCCCATCGCTTGATCAACATCAATGAGAATGTCTAAGCTTAGGAACCGACCGGCACGCCGTACTTGATAGTTTTTGGCACCCGCTCCCCGTTTTCTCATCGATGGGTGCGCATCGTTAGCAACCTGCAAAATTTGCTCATGATTTTCTTGACACCATTCGCTAAACTGCTGCTCATCCGCATCACTAATCAGAACCTGGCAACGTACAATCCGGGTTTGCTGGGCAGCTTTGAAGCCGCCACTGGCTGTAATCCGTTTAGCACCATTACATGCAGCAGCAATTACCGATGGTTCTTCAGTAGCCAGTGGAACAACATACTGTTGACCGTTAACCTTGAGCTGGAGTGCTACCCCTTCCGGCAGCTGATAATCCATCACGTAATTTTCGATCAGTTCGTTATGAATCGACGTCGTCTGATTGCGGAATACCTTTTCCTCAGCTGGCGTTAATTGACAATGTTTCGCAATCAACCGTTGACGTTCAGTGACTGATTTTTGGTAGAGCCCTTTCATCCAATCATTACTCATGACCGTCACCGTCCTGGGGTTGGCGGCGCTGAATATACTCTGTAATAATTCCTTCACGAACCCCACTTTCCGAGAAAATTACCCGGCCATCACTATTGCGTTGTAAAAGACAAATCAGCGGCAGCATTCCACCAACGATGATATCCGCCCGATCGCTTTCCAAACCTGGCATCTTTTTTCGTTGGGCAAGATTCTTACTTAATAACTCCCGGTAAGTAGCATAGACAATCCGTGAAGTTAAGCGATAACCATGGATGCCACGGTACTTTGATCGCCGATGCGTTTTACTCATCCGCGCCAGCGTTCGGTTGGCACCGCCTAATAAAACAATTGGTACCCGGTTAGCATAACGCAGCCACGGCACTTTATTGTAGCGTTGCGTCACCATCGTCTGCGCCCGGAACAACTCAGCTGCTCGAACAAAACCGCCTAGATGAAATTGTTCTGAAAGATTAACCGCCCCAAATGGTAGCGAAATCATATCCCGTGCCTTCCGGTGCTGGACCAAAACCAGCTCACAACTGGCCCCACCAACATCCAAAATTAAGCAGTGGTCCAATTTAAGTGTTCTAACAACCCCTAAATAATCGTAATAAGCTTCTTGACGACCCGACAAAACCCGTAGCTCAATACCGGTTTCGTTTTTGACCCGGGTTAAAAACTCCTGCTGATTACGTGCTTGGCGAACCGCCGCAGTGGTAATGGCAATTACTTGCACGTTGTTAAAGCGTTCATAGACCTTTTTAAACCGCTTCAAGGCCGCAATCGTATGGTTCATCGCCTTGGTTTGCAAGATCTTTTCGGGACCCATCCCTTCAGAGAGTCGTGTATTTTCCTTGACCCGCTTAATCTCGTGAAACGTTCCATTTGGATTGATCTGGGTTATTGCTAATCGTGCGGAATTAGACCCTAGATCAACAATCGCGAGGTTCTCCACGACCCATCACCTTCTTTTTAATTTTTTGTCGAAAATATACCCTTTTAATGGTACCATGATATTTCTTCACTAACATTAGTAAAGTTAACCTATTTCAAAAAATTTATCCCGGTGAGCGTCAGCTGCTCACTATGTTAAAATAAGTAAGTTCAATTATCTATCAATGGAGGTCTCGGCATGGCAACTACAAATGAAAAAATCGTTGAACAAGCACGCGTTGATCAAGTCATTCAAAATATTGACCAGCAAATTCAACAAACTAAGCAAGCCATCAAAGCGGCTCACCAAGAAACGCGCGCGGTTGAACAAAACTACGGTGAAAATGCTTCAATCAACCGTTACGAAATTGATGATATTGCTGAATCCCGGTCTGCTCTGGAACAACAACGCCAATTAGTTGCCCGGGCGACTGAAAATGAAGACATTCTCAAGCGGCAGCTAGCCACCCTCCAGGAGCTGCGCAAGTCGCCTTACTTTGGGCGGATCCAAATTCAAGAACCAGACAGTAATGAAGTCGAAACCCTCTATATTGGCATCGCCTCATTGATGAACAGTGATAAGACCGACTTTTTAGTTTATGATTGGCGGGCGCCCATCTCAAGCGTGTACTACAACGGTACCCTTGGGCAAGTCACCTATGACACCCCAGCAGGTCCACAAACGGTCAAACTCGTCCAAAAACGTCAGTTCACCATCGTGGATGGCCAAATCACTAACATGTTTGACACTAATGAAACGGTGGGCGATGAAATGCTCCAGGCCGCGCTTGGTCAGCAAAACGATCAAGCCATGCAAAACATCGTGGCCACCATTCAGCAAGAACAAAACGATATCATCAGAAATACCAGTAGTGACCTTCTCGTCGTCCAAGGGGTGGCCGGTAGTGGGAAAACTTCAACGATTCTGCAACGAATTGCCTACTTGCTCTACCACGCTAAGGAATCTTTAAATGCGGATCAAATCGTGCTGTTCTCACCTAACCAGCTCTTTAGTCAATACATTTCCGAAGTGTTGCCAAGTTTAGGGGAACGCAACATGCGGCAGGTCACCCTCGCCGGCTTCTTGAAGCGGCGTTTTGAAGGGCTCGATGTAGAAACCATTTTTGATCGGTATGAACAGCAAAATCATGCTCCTCAAACCGGCCAGCACTTTCTTGAATCGGCCGCCGCAATGAAAGCGGTGGAACAGTACTTAAGTGAACTGCAGACCGGTCAGCAACAACTCAGCTTTACCAATATTAATTTTCATGAACGAGTTTTCTTCAGCGCTGAACACATTGCGGAAATTTTTAATCATCAACCAGTCGCAATGTCAATTCCAGACCGGTTGATTCGCACCAAGAATGTTCTCATCCGTGAAGTACAAAAACGTTCCCGGCAGGAAGCGAAAAAAGATTGGCTGCAAAAGGAGCTTAATCAGCTCGATACCCAGGCAATTCACCGTTTGATGGGCAAGCATACAATTGATGACTTTCGAGATGAACAGGCTCAAGCCCGTTACCTGGCCCGTCGATTAGCACATCAGCGGTTACGGGTCGTTGCCGATGCTGTCTATAACAATTACTTCTTAGATTTTAGCAGCCAATATGCTGACTTTCTCCGGCACATTCACTGGCCGGCAGCAGTTTCGACTGCAACCCGTCATGATATTATCCAGCAATATCAGCACGCCATTGAATTCCATCAATTACCACTGATGCATACCGCACCACTCATGTACTTGCGGGACCTTATTACCGGGAACGGGCAAAACCGGAACTTCCAATTCGTCTTTATCGATGAAATGCAAGATTACTCCTCCGCGATGCTAATCTATCTTCATCACACTTTTCCGGAAGCTCGGTTTACGATTTTGGGCGATAGTGAACAAGCCCTCTTCTATCCCCTCCAACTCCCTGAGCAGTTATTAAAGACCGTCGCTGACGATCTTCAAGCTCGTTACCCTAAGCTAATCACCCTCCGCCAAAGCTACCGGTCAACCACCGAAATTACTAACTTTGCTAAGGCGCTCCTTCCAGATGGGCAGCAAATTCATGCCTTTACCCGCCACGGCAATGTCCCAACTTTGACGATGACCTATAATGATCAAGAATGGGTAGCTCAGTTGACGAAGCTTACCCAGCAGGAACTCCAATCCTTCTCGACGGTGGCGATTCTGACCAAAAATCAGGCACAAGCGCAAAAAGTTTACCATGCCCTCTATCGAAAGGTGACCGACCTGACACGGCTAACTAGTGAAGATACTCAACTGCTGCATCGTGGTGTAGTCATCCTCCCCGCCTATTTGGCCAAGGGATTAGAATTCGATACGGTCATTCTAGCGGACGTGAGCCAACAGTCATTAGGCGGGCAGGCTACCGGGCTGTTGTACACCATGGCGACCCGAGCAATGCACCGGTTGTCCATGATCAGCAACGGGCCTGTGAGCGATGCCTTTACTGAGCCTGCGACTCGCCAACTGGTGGTTAGTCGCGAAGCAATGGAAAAGGGGGAATAATTATCAACCAACACCAAATTAAATTTGCTGAACAGATTTTTAAATTACTCAGCAACGAAAAGCGGATTCGCATTCTCTATTTATTAGAAAATCATTCATTCAACGTCAGTGAACTCAGTGAGCAACTGGAACTTCCCCAACCAAGTGTCTCCCATCAATTAGCCCTCCTTCGCCAATACCAGTTGGTTCAAGCCCATCGAGATGGTAAACAGATCTTTTATACCCTAGATGATCCTCACATCATCGAAGTACTGAATGATATGCTCGCGCACGTTCAACATACGATGAACCATCGTGATCATTGGAATCACCAAATTTAAAACTAAATTTTCCCGGACTTGTTCAAGTTCGGGATTGTTTTTTATGAACATATGTCATATATTGAATATGTCATATAAAGG
>DWZS01000072.1 GCA_019117445.1 Candidatus Limosilactobacillus excrementigallinarum
CGGCTTTTTTCGTAAGGCTGATAGTTTTTTCCCAGCCTCTTTTATTTATGCATTTTATGCACTGCTCCAATTTTGCTCCAAAAATATTTTCTTAATATTTTTGCAATATGCATTATTCACAGATTAACTAAAAATATGCGCATATTATACATTCTCTATTTTTGCCTCAAAAAGCTATCATATTAGCCCTAATCCATTGAGCCATCTACCTTTGGCGGACCGCGCCAGTTGCATAATTTATTTCAATATTGTTTTGCACATTCGGAATGAAGACGTTAAAACTCAATGAGCCATCCTTAGATAGTGCTTCGATATGAGCACCGGCTGGTACTACGCAGTTACCATCGTAAATATTAGTAACTCGGTAGCGAACTTGTTTGTTTTGGTCCAGGGCTTTTCGTACTAACCCTTCGTAGTAATTTTGCCCAGTAGAATTACTGGATCGGGCTTCATTGGCCCACGCAGTTTGGGTCGCAATATTTTGTGGATTCGATTCCGAAGCATTAAATCCCTTAATACCACCCACCAATGCATACCCTAATAAATGTCCCCGATCATATGCATGCCGCGGGCCATTAGTTAAATTAGTTGCTTGAAGAAAGCCAGCTGGACGCCAATTTGTTGCGCCATTCCCCGTTTGTTCACGACTTTGATATTGCCGCGTACTGCGGTTTAGCCACGCATGGCCACGCCATGCGCGCCCTTTAGCATCAACATGATTAACTGCATATGGCGCACTTGAAATCTGAGCGTTCAATTGGGGATGGTTATTATTGACAATATAGGCCCCATGGCCATTCCATCTCAAACTAGCTGGCAACTGATTTCGCACCGCACTCGTTAAGACAACCTTGGCTTCGTCCTCAGTAGGAGCTGGTAGTTGCTGACTATGTGAAGTATTTTGTGATGAAAACTGACTAAATTGGTTAAAGATTTTAGCAATGCTATTTGTAGATGCTTCACTAGACTGACCACTATTTTTTTGAAAGCCAGTGGCGATGGCAAAGAGCACTGCGAAAACTGCTAGCCAACGCCATAACTTTTTGAATTTTCTTTTCACTTTTCATGAATCCTTCCCGATGATGTCATTACTACTATTCTACACTAAGCGGATCAAAATGAACACTAGTTCGTTCATGATTATTAAAAAATCGCGGCTGGATAACCACGATCTTTGCAACTTAAATTTGTTTGTTAATCTCAACGTCCTCTTTACCATGCTTAGCTCGGTAGAAGTAAATTACTGTCATGATGACCAAGAAGACAATCCCTGCTGATACAGAAACTCGTGTATCCGGGTTGATAAACATGAACAGAACAATCAAGGCTAGCATGATGAGTGAGAAGTAATTGTAAGCTGGATAGAGCGGCATTTTGAACGGATGATCGTTCAATCGTTCTGGGTGAGCCTTTCGGAAATTCAGTTCAGATAACAAGATTACAAACCACGGAACCATCCCAGGGAGCACACTTGAACTATAAACAATCACGAATAGGTCCTTGGATGCGGAACTAATGGAAGTTAGAACAAAGTTTACGACAAAGCCTAAAAAGATCCAAAACGAGATAGTAACAATTGCAACGTTAGGAACCACCCGTTTGGACAGTCGACCAAAGAAAGCTGGAACTTCTTTATCAACGGCTAATTTAAATAACATTCGGCTTGCAGAATAGATACCAGAATTAGCTCCAGATAACGCTGCCGTTAAAACCACAAAGTTAATAATTCCTGCAGCACCGGTAATCCCGACTTTGGTAAAAGTTTCAACGAATGGTGAGCCAACTGCTTTTAGTTGATCCCAAGGATAGATGGAAACAATTACAAAAATCGCACCAATATAGAAGATTAAGATCCGCCAAATTACAGACTTAACTGATTTGACAATTGCATGCCGCGGAGAAGCTGATTCACCAGCCGTAATTCCTAACAACTCAATTCCTTGATAAGAACCGGCAATAACAGCCATGGAAAAGACAAACCCCTTTAATCCATTTGGAAAGAACCCACCATGGCGCCATAAATTACTAATTCCGACTGGCTGCCAATGGTTACCAAGACCTACGACGATCACTAATAACCCAATGATAATCATGGCAATAATCGTGACCACTTTGATCATTGCAAACCAGAATTCTAGTCGACCATATGCTTTAGCTGAAACTAGATTAGCCAACGTGAGAATAATAATCATGATAATTCCAGATAACCAATCTGGTAGATGGGGCCACCAATAATTTAGGTACTGGGTCATTGCGATGATATCGGAAATTCCCACGATAATAAATTGGAAAACGTTACTCCATTTAACTAAATATCCGGTCAGCGGATGAATGTAGGTAGTTCCATAATCAGCGAAAGAACCAGTTCCGGGACTGATATAGATCATTTCACCCAGCGCTCGCATTACTCCATACAAAATTACTCCAACAAAAGCGTAGGCTAACAAGACGGATGGACCTGCCCACTTAATTGTTGACGTTGCCCCCATAAATAACCCAGAACCGATCGTGCCACCAATGGCGATCATTTCCATTTGTCCAGGAGTCATGGATCGTTTTAATTGGGGTTGTTTTTCTTCTTGCATTAAAAATCCCTCATTCTTTAAAAAGGGATCCTCCACTGCCGTTGGTTACTGGCTGGAAGATCCCCTTAATTTGATCATTCTTAAATCCCCCAACTTAAATCAGCTGATTAGTTGAGGTGGCGGTTGATTGATTTACATATGAATATAACATGCCTTCAACCTCCCAAAAAGATTACCTAATTAGGATATCATTAGAAAAATGAGAATGCAAGTAATAATTTTCTAACGTTTGTGTTGAGTATGAAACAGCCCCAATATTGATAATAACGCCACTCCAATGGCCACTAACAGTTGTCCACCACGATTACCGGTTTGTGGTAAAGTCTCACTTGTAGATTGGAGTTTCTTGTGATTAAGGTGACTCTTTAGTGGACGGTTGTATTCCTTTAACCTTGCTAAATCACTGGTTACGGGCTTTTCATCAGCAAGTTGCATCACTGGCTTCATTTCTGAAGTAATTGAGTGATTAGGACTTTGGGAAATTTGATGATGGACTACTGGTTGCGTTACTTTCACTGGCAGCTCCTTCTTTGGGAGGATTAACGTATCCTTTACTGATACCAAATGGTTTGATGAAGGCAACTTCACTGGCTTTGCTGATTGTGGTTTCTTCTGTGACGGAGTTGGTGTCTCTTCAATTGGTTCCACGGTCTTCGGTGCCGTGCCTGTCGTCGGCTTAGATAATAACTCCTTAGGCTGTATTAATATTTCCTTATGTTCACCATATTTGCCCACCAGCAATTGATCATTGCTTGCTGAATTAATGAAGACCATGCCTGTTGGTGCTTGCAAGGTTACCTGTCGAGTTTTGTCATATGGGACGGTATAGAGATGACGAACATAAACTTTCCCCTGCGAATCTTTGAGATCAACTGTACAATTAGCCGGTGGCTGACGTTGTTGATCGTCCTTCGGGAAATATTCTATATGGTAAACCGTGACCGGAATATTGATTTTTTCTAATTTATCAATGACTAATCCATTAGCATTATTTTGATAACCTGCAATTTGGGGTAATTTAGCTGAACTAGTGCGAAGATATTCACCATATTTGCCAGACCGCCAAGAAACTAGATCCGTTTGTTGTTGATGGACTGTACCATCAGTGGAAGTAATTTCAATGATTCGTTTAGTCTGCGGTAAGGCAACCGTTGCTGACGTCGTCGGTGGTTGGCTAGTATTTTCGGCAGCTTGAATCGGATTCCCAGAGCAAATAATAACTGCCCCACTAATTACACTGACACATAATGAGTAACCTTGCCATTTTGAATATTTCATAAAACATTCCTCCTATTTTTGGGTCTCATTATTTAAAGACGCAAAAATGACTAACTTTTATCTTTTTCTACTAAAAAGATTTACACTAGGGTTAGTTACTTCATTTTAGAAAGAATGATTCATGTGAATAAGTCTGCTCGTTCCCATTTTCGTGGTGATATTGGTGATTATTTAAAGGTCTTTGCTTGTGTCGCCGTTATGGGGCAACCAATCATTGGTCTGCTAATTCATAGTCAATCTCCCCATTTACAAACCAATTTGGGCAGTATTTATAATTTAATTAAGTATACGGCTCCTGCCTTTATTTTTGGTATTTTATATACTGATATTCGCCAACACAGTGAACTAGGCTACTTTGATGTTCGTGCTTATTATCGTAATATCGGAGTTTCTCTTTTTCTTCCGACGATTATTTGGTCTTTAATCTACCTGTTAATTATGCCCGACCTTCAGCAACGCTTCCGCTGGCATAATACCTTAACCTTTTTGTGGCAATTTATTAATGGTAATGCCGCTCCTCACCTTTGGTACAACACGATGATGCTCCAGTTTGCCATTCTGGTACCACTTTTCTGGCAACTCCACTTGTGGTTGGGCCAAAACGCTTGGAAAGGCTGGGCCGTTTTGATTGGTACTGCCGTTCTTTACCTCGTCTGGCTTGGCATTTATAACAGTTACGTATTTCACCAACCTGGTGAAACCCACTGGTATCTCACTGACCGTTTATTTATTAGCTTCATTCTCTATGCTATCTATGGTGTTTTAGCATGGAACTATCGGCGACAATTTAATCACTGGATTTTTCGTTTTTGGCCCATCCTTCTGGTTATTTTAGCAATCGCTTTTGTTAAGTGTAATCATGAATTACGACAATATGGGTGGCCAATTAATTTAGTCAATGCATCTTACTATCGACCATCAACCACTATTTACAGCTTAATGGTAATTGGCTTAGTTGCCACGCTTTCCCTTAGTAACCAATTTCATCACCACTTAGCAATCCAGCACTTCTTCCACTACTTCGCTGATCTCGCATATCAAGCCTATCTCAGTAATGTCTTCTGGGAACAACTACTTTGGCGAGGGCTCCACTTAGTAAAATTTGCAACTATGCACCCATACTTAGTTTTATTTGTTTTATGGGTAGCAACTATTGTTCTGGCTTTTGGTTCGGCAGCCTTAGTTCAACAAATTATAATCAAACTTAAAAGAGGTTAATCGTACAAACGGTTAACCTCTTATTTATGTTATTTAAATTGGTTCTATGATATTCAGTACTGATAGATGGTTTTCATCTGTCAGTGCTGTTTTTGTATTATGATGAAAAATAAAAAACGGACAAT
>DWZS01000006.1 GCA_019117445.1 Candidatus Limosilactobacillus excrementigallinarum
TCTCCGCATGAACGTGGTAGTAATGAGAATCGTAATCGAGTGTTACGGCGATTTATTCCTAAGGGTCAGCCAATTGAAGAGATTAGTGATGATGAATTGATTCAGATTAACTGGTATCTGAATTCACGGCCACTCAAATGTTTGAACTGGCGAACTCCAATTGAGATCTTTTTGCTTAATCTGCGTCATTAAATTTGTTCAAGTTATTTATTGCAATCTACCGAATTTAAAACAGAAAATTGTTCTAATAATTTCTATGCTAAGTTATTTTCTAACTGCAATGTCTAATTCATTGGTAATTACGGGCCTGACTAAAATTGAAACTGACTTATCTTTAAACCAGGTTGGCCTTTCTTGGGTTCAAAATGCATACGGCTTAGCATTTGGTAGTTTTCTACTGCTCAGTGGACGATTAAGTGATGCGGTTAATCGTCGTAAGATCTTAAACGTTGCATTAATCCTGTTCCTTATTGGTTCATTACTATCAGGAATTGCCTTTAATGGTTTAATGATGATCACAGCACGGTTTATCCAAGGAATCGGCTCAGCTCTACTAGCACCAACCAGTATGGCACTTTTAGTTGATTATTTTTCCGGTTCATCCTTGGTAAAAGCAATTGCTTGGTATAGTTCAGTTGCCGGTCTTGGGGCTAGTATTGGATTAGTCCTTGGCGGTATTTTCGCCAGCTTTTGGAGCTGGCGAATTGGCTTTTATATTAATGTCCCTATTTGTTTAATGATGTCGGCAATGTCAATATATGTCTTATCAAGCTCACCAACGCCGCAACAAGAAAAACTCGATGTTTTGGGAACAATTACGTCAGTCCTCGGATGCGGATTGTTTGTTTATGCCTTAAACGGCGCTCAGCATCCCTTGATATCTTTGATAATTGCACTTATTATGATAGCAACATTTATCCATCATGAATCCCGGTGTTCAAGCCCCATTTTACCGTTAAGTATGTTCAAAAATTGGGTTCGAACCGATGGTTATTTGTGTCGGACAATCTTAAATGGAACCTTACTTGGTTACTGGTTCTTTATTTCAGAATACCTGCAGGCAGTTCTTCATTTCAGTCCCCTTCAAGTGGGATTTGGCTATCTTCCTCTATCCCTAACACTCTTTATTGCGGCAGTCTTAGTTCCCAGATTGATTAATAATTGGGGAAATAAGAAGGTCTTAATTTTAGCTTCACTTATAATGTTATTCGGATACGGATGTAGTGTCATCACAATTGGCCGTGGTTATTGGATCAATGTTGGTATTCCAATGTTAATCATTGGGACGGGGCAGGGATTTGCTCTAGCCCCTACCACCAATATGGGGCTTTACAAGGTCAAAGCAGCGCTAAATGGAACAGCCTCCGGATTAGTTAATGTTGCTCACCAGATTGGTGGAGTTCTTGGTTTAGCAATTATGATTTTCGTTGCTTCATTAGCAACTACTTCTACGAATATTAGTGTACAATTTCAGGTTTCTTTAATTGTAGCGATCATGATGATGGTAATGACAACGATCCTTGCTTGTTGTTCGCGAGCGACAGATTAAAGCTGCTTTTGATACTAGAGTAATATTAATTTAATACTCAAAGTGTAAATCGCCTAAAGTCTTAACTGTGTCAGGTATCAATAAACCATTAAAATACGAATCTTTTTGATCTAGTTGGCTGATTTGCTTCATTTCATCAGGAGAGAGTTGAATATCAAAGACATCAATATTCTCCTCGATTCGGTCCGAATGAACAGATTTAGGGATAACAACGACTCCTCGTTGAATGTTCCAGGCTAGCATAATTTGACCAGTTGTTTTATGATGTTTTTTTGCAATCTCAACTAGGACGGGGTTAGTAAAAATTCCATTAATTGCCTGCCCCATCGGTCCCCACGCTTCAGGAACAATATTGTTTTCCTGAAGCCACGCTACATTATCATTTTCCGGATTTAATGGGTTGATTTCAATTTGATTAACGACTGGTTTGATCTCATTAAACATCATCAAATTTTGAACCTGAAATGATTGAAAATTAGAAACACCGATACTACGTAATTTTCCATCCTTAACTGCCTTCTCCATTGCTCGCCAGGCACCATATGTATCACCGAATGGTTGGTGGAGCAATAGCAGGTCAACATAATCCTGATTCAACCTCTCCAAGGCACCATCAATTGCTTGAGAGGCCTTTTTCTCGCCAAAATCTTGAACCCAGAGCTTAGTTGTTAGGAAAACCTTCTCACGTTGGACATTACTATCGTTGATTGCTGCCCCGACCTCTCGCTCATTCAAATATCCTGCAGCAGTATCAATTAAGCGATAGCCATCGTTTAGTGCTTCTGTAACAACCTGCTTTGTTGTCTCTGCCGGGATTTGAAAAACACCATAACCAATTATTGGCATCTCAATTCCATTATTTAATTTTACTGTATAATTCATAAATCACCTCCTCCCGTTAGTGTGCCTGTGGCCGGTTAATACCAAAACTTTCTCGATTACCAAACTCGGGGTTCTTTACCATCTTAATTACCAAATCAGCAATTGCATACCGTGAAACATCATGACCACCAAACGGTTCACCCTTTTTCGTCAATTCATAATCTGCTGGTCCGTTATCTAACCACCCGGGACGAATAATCGTATAGTCCAAATCGCTGTTTTCAATCGTATCAGCTGCCTTTCGGTATGGTCGTAAAATCAGATTATGATATGGATTTGGTGATTCGCCCAACCAGGAAGGAATTTCTTGATAGATTCCCATGGTGGTGATAAAAGCTAATCGTTTAACACCGACCTGATCCATCACTTTTACCAAATGTTTTGCAAAAGTATTCATCCGTCCTGAAAGTGCAGCAAAAACAAAATCAATGCCATCCAAGGCCGTGACTAATCCTTGATCATTAGTTACATCTAAATTAATTGCTGTTTCTCGCGATGTATCACTGATCATTGTCGGACTGATGTGTCGAGCGGCTAATACCAATTCAGCATCTGTATTTTTAAGTAATTCCGCTGAAACAACGCGACCAATCGAACCAGTCGCACCAATTATTAATACTTTCATTAGTTTCACTCTCCTTAATCTGCAGGGGTAAAGCTCTCAAACATTTGCTTTTGCTGTGATAATGGAACGTTAAAGTAACGCTTATCTTTATTTAAGGCATCAATCTGCTTCATCTCATCACTTGTTAGGTCAAAATCAAAAACATTAAAATTGTCGACCATGTGTTGCGGGTTAGTCGTCTTTGGAAAAACAATGTGACCCTTTTGAATATGCCAACGCATGATAATTTGAACATTGGATTTATTGTATTTCTTGGCTAATTGACTAAAGATAGGTTCATTAATCAAACCAGCATCTCCATGACCGAGCGGATACCACGATTCAAATTTAGTACCATATTGCGACATCTTATCCTTTAGTGCTTTTTGTTGGTAATAGGGATGCAATTCAACTTGCATGACCGCTGGTTTAACGGTGGCATTCGCTAATAAATTATTAAGCCGTTCGCCGTCAAAATTACTCAATCCAATTGCCCGCACTTTACCATTTTTTACAGCATCTTCCATTGCCTGCCAAGCACCAACATAGTCACCAAATTGTTGGTGTAAAAGTAACAAATCAATATAGTCAGTTTGTAGACGATTAAGCATCTTATCAATTGCACCAGGAGTGATGTCCTTTCCATAATCACTCGGCCAAAGCTTTGAAGTAATCCAAATTTCATCACGGGAAATGCCACTTTGTTTGATCGCCGCACCCACTCCGCGTTCATTTTGGTAAGCATGAGCGGTGTCGATATGACGGTAGCCAACCTTTAGCGCTTCACTAACTGCCTTTTCAGTCGCTGCATCACCGTTAATCATGTAAACTCCTAAACCGACTTGGGGAATCTTTGTACCATTATTTAATGTTACGTAAGTTTGTTTTGCCATAATAATCTTCTCCTTTTAATTCATTATCCTCATTATTAAATATTGACCTCAGCTAAAAAATGGGCAATGTTTTTCACTTAATGACATAAGTAATGGTTTGCGATAAATCGTTACTTATTTTTATCTAGGCTGCTTAATCACCTGTGGACGCCGCCAGTTAAGGACTAGCGCTAGAATGACTAGAATTAAACCAATTATCATAATCACGTGAATGCCATTAAACAAGATAGTTCTTAGCTGCGGAAGTAATTCTTGCGGTAAGTTTCTTGCCGTACTAGCATCTGACAACTGATTAACCATCCGATTCGTAATTGGGGCTTTAATTTGACTCACGGTTGTTAGACTTAAGACGGCCCCAAAAATCGCTGACATAAAAGTTTGACCAAGAGTTCTTACTAGTAATCCCCAAGTTGTTGAGATACTAATTAAGTTTTCTTCCACGCCATCTTGAATTGATACTTGCATTGGTGTGAACGATAATCCAACCCCTAAGCCTTCAAAACCACCACTGACAATTAGCCACCAATATGGTGCATTCTTAGTCGCTAATACTAATGCCAGAGCTGAGATTAAAACACTGGTGCTACCAACCATGATGATGCGCCGGTACGGAATGTTAATCATTAGATGAGCTGTCCACCGGGTACCAATTAGCAACAGAATTGATGAAGCAATTTGTGTCAGTCCACCCCAAGTAGCATTGGTGCCTAGTAAACCTTGAGCCCACATTGGCGCATAAATACTGTAACCAATAAAGAAACCATTTAATAAGAACATGATGATGTTTTGCGATTGGATCGACCAGTTTTTTAGTAGGTTAGTTGGGATCATTGCACTCATCCCTTTATGCTTTTCAATTTGGTAAAAGAGAACTGCACAGGCAAGACCAATTACTAGTAAGATAACTGTCCTCAATAAACTGGTGGCAAGTGCATCACTGGCAAAAAGTAAAATTGTTAAGGTAATAATTAACATTAAGGCCCCATGGTAATCGAACGAAGTTGACGTTCTTTCAAAATCTTCATGGTAAGAATACTGCAACATCAAAATTGTTAGGATTCCGATTGGTAAATTAATCAGGAATACCCAATGCCACGAAAAAGTATCAACTAACCAACCACCAATTAGTGGTCCAACAACCGTTGAAAGCGTATACGATGCTGTAACCCAACCAAGGGCTCGCGCACGTTGAGCAGGATTAGGATAAATATGGGCATAAATAACAAACGGAATCGAAATCATTCCTCCGGCACCAATTCCCATGAATGCCCGCGCAATAATTAGCATCACCATGCTCGTCGAAAGCCCGCCAACTAAGGAACTAATAATAAAGATAAACATTGCAGTCTGAAAAGTTCGCTTATTACCAACAATTTCTCCTAAGCGTCCCCACAGAATAGTAGTTACCGCAGTGCCAAGTAAAAAGATTGAACTAATCCAGCCAATCAGGCGAATTCCATTTAGAGAACTAGTAATAGCTGGTAATGCGGTATTAACTATTGTCGCATCCAATCCACCCATGAAGTTAGCTAGTAGTAACGCAATTGTCGAAACTATAAGTTGTCGTTTTGTCATCTTCGACCTCCTTAATACATTGATGCTTCAGACCTAGTAATTAGCCACTGATCATTTCTTTTCTGCAGTTCAACCCGTGACTGAAGTTGCCAGACATTCCGAAAACCATAAATTCGCGCATCCAATTCATTACGCATAATCACCAGTGACCTATCTTCTTCAACACTTGCCTGAAAAAAGATCTCTTTACTGTCGTAATAATGCATCCGGCCACGTTTAATTTGCTCAAGCCATTCATCACGGCTCTGAACTTTTCCGGTAATATGGATAAATTGCGCATCTGGTGCAATTACCTGGCTGAGCAGTTCTTGGTCATCATTGATCATTCCTTTAACCTGTTGGCGAACTACTTTAGCAACCTGCTGTTCTGCATTTAGTTGTTTCACCTTCATAGTATTTCCTCCCTTGAGATGTTATTTATATTATTAGGGAGAATCGCAACTAAAAAAATGGGCAATCTTTTTAGTTCAGAGACTTATGCCACACTTTTGAAAAATGAGTAGCAAAAAACCGCCAGATTCTTATAAGTCCGACGGTTTTTCATTCTATATGTGATTAACTATCACTGATTTGCAACAACAATTAAGGATTTTATTGCCTCTCGGTTACTCATTGCTTCATATGCATCCTGCAAATGGTCTAGATCAAAACGCTTAGTGAAAACTTTGCCTGGATTTATCTTACCTTTAAGAACAGCATCCAAGAGAACATTTTTATCATATGTCGTCACCGGGGCAACACCGCCACGCAATCCCTTGTTTTGCCAAAATAATTGATTTGATTTTGGTTCGGCCTGAGGAACACCAACTCGTCCAATTACAGCTCCCGGTCGTGCAATTTGTCCTGCCTGTTCGATTGCAGAAGTAGCACCAACACATTCAAGGACGGCATCAGCTCCTGCTCCATTGGTTAAAGCTAATACCTTTTCTACTGCTTTCTCACCTTTTTCCGCGACAATATCTGTTGCACCAAATTCCCGGGCTAATTTTGCACGGTCTTCATGGTGACTAAGCGAAATTATACGGCCAGCACCTAAAAGTTTTGCACCGATGACACCACAAAGGCCAACCGCTCCATCACCAATTACCGCAACAGTATCGCCCTTCTTAATTTCTGAACTTACCGCAGCATGGTAGCCAGTCGCCATCACATCAGCTAATGTTAATAAAGAATTTAGTTGTTCATCGGTATAATCTTCAGGCTTGCCGGGAACCTTAACTAGTGCCCAGTTGGCATATGGATAGCGGACATACTCTGACTGGTTAGCAACAGAGAAGTTATCTTGATGTTCTAAGCAGTTTCCATCAAAACCAGCTTTGCATGCAGCACAATGACCACAACCATGAGTGAATGGCGCAATCACGAAATCTCCAGGTTTAATATCCGTAACGGCAGAACCGACTTCTTCTACTACTCCAATCGACTCATGACCCTCTGCTGTTCCAGACTTAGCTGGGTTAATTCCCCTAAACCACCATAAATCAGACCCGCAGACACAAGCCCGGATAACTCGAATGATAGCGTCCGTTGGTTCTTGGATAGTTGGCTTAGGAACATTTCTAACTTCCATTTTGCCTGGTTCAATAAATATTCCTGATTTCATACTGTCTCTCCTTTACATGAAACCTTTAGTACTTATATTATTCAAATTGTTGGATCCACTCTTTTAATTGATAACCATTGGCATTGCCTGGCAATACGTTTAATGCCCTATTTTCATTAGCAAACTTCTTTTCATAGTCACCATTATTACCAATACTTGTGTAGAACGGGGCCACTTTTCCCGGGAACTTCTCCAAATTATCTAAGAAACTCAAAACTGGCGTCGAAGGAGTGTATGACCATACTGGACCCCCAACCAAAATTGAATCATATTCTGAAAAATTAGGCAGTTCTGTAACTATCTGCGGCAGGCTATTATTCTTTAATTGTTGTTCAGCAATTGCTGCAGTTTCATACATATCACTAGAAAACGTATCAGGAGCTACTTTTAGTTCCAATAAGTCTGAATTAGGCAAGAACTGATGGATCCGTTGGGCTAATTTTTTAGTTTGCCCGGACCAGGAGTAGTATACGACTAATGCTTTGCTCACAATAAATCATCCCCTTTTCTCCATTGGCTACTAATAAGATACTCACTGGTTTGCATGAACAAACTAGAAAACATATTATTAGATACCTTAATTATTTGTTCTTTCCCTTTAGATATGAATCTTCAATTAGTTCAGAACTGTTAACTGCTAGTTAAGAGTGGCATACACTTTTAATTCAATATAAGATATGACTTGGACAATAGGTTCCGTATTTCATGATAAAAGTCTCCGCTAATCATCTAATGAAATCTGTGTTTATATTGTTAGTCGATCAAACCATTAACCATACTTCTGACCGACTTCAAGGGTGTACCGGTATGTTAATGATTGTCTATCTTCAAAATCAGCTGTGACAACAATGGGTGCTTTCTTATCAAGCCACCCCAAGTTACGGTTAACGTGGAAGTTGGTCATTCCAGGAATTTTCCCGTCAATAACTTCACGTATTTTTGGATAAAAGTATTAATATCTTCATCAGTAGTTCCAGGCTTAGCTGCAACTGTAAAAGTGGATCTAAGCATTATCTTTCCTCCTTACAATCTTTTTATTCAACTTTTCACAATAAAACGGAATATTCGGTTAATTGACAACTATTAACTGGTAGTTTAGAGTGATTTCAGGAGGAAATTACCTATGTTTAACGATTATTTGAAAGCGTTTATCCGAGTGGCTGAAGTTGGCAGTATAACAGCTGCATCAAAGAGTATGTACATATCACCAACCGGCGTTATGAAACAGTTAAATCAACTAGAAAAAGATCTAGGATTCACCTTGTTCATTCGTTCTCATAAGGGGCTAGAATTAACGGAAGCTGGTCGTAGCTTTTACGACGATGCCAAGTTTTTAATACGTTCAGCAAATGAAAGCATCAATAATGCTCGTCAAATTCAGGACCATCAACGGTATACTTTGAGAATTGCAACCTCGATAATGAATCAAGATGATTTCTTTAACCAAGTTTTGCAAGCGGTCCAAAAGGAGGACCCTAGTTTTAACTTTTCAATTGTTACCTTTGATGATCAACACTCGGGTTATGTCAGTGCCCTTAGCAACCTTGATAGTGGGCTGGACTTAATCGCCAATATTAATGGCTTAGCAAGCTGGAGTGACAAGTTAGCAGCAACCGTTTACCTCAAAGAAACGCCTTTATGTATCGCAATGAACCGTAATAATAAACTTGCTAATCATGTAAAACTAGAACCATCCGATTTAGGAGGCCAAAACATTTATGCACCATGGCCTGGTGACTCTCGAGTTTGTAGTGCGCTGCAATCTGATTTGGCAAAGCAAAAAATTAATATTAATTGGATCCCTACTAAAAGCTATGACCTATCTTTATTAAATCAGTGTGCCAACACTAAAAATCTATTATTAACACCTAAGCAATGGGTTATCCCCCATCCATTACTAAAGCCTATTCCGGTAAACTGGCCATACCATCTTGATCTATCTTTCTCCTATTCTCACAGTGTCAATCCACGTGTAAAAAGATTCTTAGAAATTCTAAAGGAACTAAATATTAAAGCTTAAAATGTAAAGGCGCAGAATTGCGGTCGTTAACCGTCTTTCTGCGCCTTTTGGTTATGAGAATAGGAAACTATTATTTCAATGAATCAGGACGACCACTGCCACAAATCGACTTAATGTCAGTCGGGTTCCGTGGGCTCCATAGTAATCCCTTGCCAAGATCCAGTTGTTTAATTGCAGCCATTTCATCCGCAGTTAAATCAAAATCTAGCGAATTAAAATTCTCAATGATGCGGTTCTTGTGAACACTCTTTGGAATAGTAACAATTTGCTGTTGGGTTAACCAACGGAGCATAACCTGACCAGTAGCTTTACCATGAGACTGTGCAACTTTAGTTAAAACTGGATTATTGAAAATATTGTGTAAACCTTCTGCTAATGGTGAAAAGGCTTCGGGCTGAACATTTTCTTTTCTGTAAAAATCAACTACTGATTTATGTCAGACATAAAGCTTTGATACACCAATGGCCCGAATGTCACCTGCCTTATTAGCTTTTTCCATTGCTCGCCAGGCATTAAGGGTGTCACCAAATGGCATATGTAGCAGATACAAATTGAGGTAATCTGTTCCTAATTTTTTTAAAGTTGTCTCGATTGCCTTAGCTGGCCGGTCTCCAGTTGTATCTGTAACCCACATTTTTGAAGTAATAAAGAATTGATCACGTGGAATATCACTCTTCTTAATAGCGCGCCCCACTGCTTCTTCATTACCATAAATTGCTGCCGTATCAAACAAACGATAACCAGCATTGATTGCATCTGTTACTGTCCGTTCACAAACCTCTAAATCATCAACTTGAAAAACACCAAAGCCTAGCAAAGGCATGGAAACATCATTATTTAGTTTCACTGATTCCATATTTAGTACTCCTTGGTAGAACTTAATTTAAAACAAGAATAAGCTATGTCGTTAACAATGTTACATACTTATTAAAAAATGATCTTTGATACATATATTGAATCATTAGGACTTATGAAGCCATTTTTGTTCCTGTTAAAAAATCGCCAAGAATACAAAATTCTTGACGGCTGATTTTAATTAAGATGGAGATAAGCATTAACGCCACCTTCCATTAAGGCAACTGCTTCATTAATGACATCTTCAAGCGGCTCTTTTTTATCATTCTTAACCCACTGAATATAAACTTGTAGTCCAGTATTTTGAATAAAATTAAACAATATGCGTTTTTGCCAGTCATTCAAGCGGTTGAAGGCTGGCGAGGTTCCCCAGGTCTTATTCATCACCTGGTTAATCATCTGCTGACGAATTCCAGCATATGCTGAATCAGCAGAGCTAATTGTAATCCGTTCATATGCCTTATCCTGAGCCGCCGAATAAGTGAAAAACGCCCGCACACTTTTAGCAAGGTCACGCGGATACTGGAAATTTTCGATCTGCTTGAGGTATTCCTGAGAATAATGGGCTTGGATTTCAGCTAAAAGATCATCCAGCGTCGGGTAGTATCGATAAAACGTCTTTTTATTGATCATGGCACGTTTAGCTAACTCGGTAACTGTGATTTTTTCGTAGTCCTTCTCCACAATCAATTCTTCAAATGCTTCATAAATTGATTTAATGGTTCGCTGCACGCGTAAATCTTCATATCCTGAAATTTTCATCGCTCTTACACCTTCTAAATATAAACCTCAAATTCGCTGCATATTTAATATTGGATACGGGTTCCCTGATCATCAATTGGTGAGCGGGAAACAACTTTAAACCTCATATATTCATAAAAGCCTCGGTCAGCCGAGTTCTGCTCGTTTACCGCCAATTCGTTGATCACACTCTCTAAACATGGACGAACCGGACAGAATTATTTGATAAATTTTAAATTATCTTACCACGATTAAAGAGCTAGCCGAAAATATATCACTAGAAATTGTACCAGCTGGGTCACTTGCTATAAAGTTAAGTAAACAATCCATTCTCAGGCAATGAAATTTAGCATTAACATGTAAAATCCAGTTCCAGCAATAATTGATAGCGGCATGTTTCTCTTCCATAGATGAATAATCAGGGTTAGCAAGCCAACCACAATAGCAATTAATGCCTTGTTAGGAACCGCAAACGATAAATGTCGGTAACAATAAATTACGAGGACGCCCATAATTGCCGCCGGAAAGAAATGATCTAATTGTTCTAAGTAAGATGATAACTTTCCGGAACTATTAAAAAATATAAATGAAAGGAAACGGGTGCCATGGTTACCCTTGCTACAATCAAGATTGAGATTATTTGTTGAGTTACCGTCAATTGAGTGACCTCCCCGCTTTTCTAAAATAATTTAATGAGAAGATACCTACTAAAACAACTAGCGCAATAATTAAAAATAGGTCTTGGCCACAAAATATCAGGCAGACGATGGCGGTTAGTATCCCAATAAAAGCGTTCCATTTAGACCGGGAATTAGTCAATTGTTCGACAAAGAGGACAATAAATAAGGACGTCATAACAAAATCTATCCCCGATAGCTTTAACTGGATTATTCCCCCTAATAGGCCATCTAAGCCAGCCACGAGAACCCAGCTAAAGTAATTAAATGCTGTGATGTAAAAATATACATATGATTTGCAAAGATTCGATGGGATGGTTATCTTTGCGTTAAGTGAGAACGACTCGTCACACATTTCAACCTAATTTATGAAGAAGTAGACAACTGATAAACATGCTTAATTATTCTGGTTCACGAATAAGAAACGAGAAAGTAAGTGGAATCAAACCGATTCCTGCTAATATTTGGAAGACAGTGACTAAGCTTGTGGCATCCCCAATGTATCCTAAAAGCGGTGTGGCAATTCCCCCAATACTAATGGCTAGTCCTAACGTTACCCCTGAGGCAAAACCCATATTATTTGGTAAATAACGTTGCCCCAAAATAACAATGGCACTATACGGCAAAAAGATTAGTAAACCAATTGGTAGCAGAAGTAAAGACCCGATTAAAACACTTTTAGTTAAAGAAAGAGCTAAAATCAGGAATGGCAAAATACAAAAGGTAAGCCGAATTACTTTAATTGAACCAATATTGTCGGCTAAGTGACCACCAAGTAACGTCCCTAAAGAGCCAATGACAAAGAGAACACTCAATGCAATACTACCGTTCGTGTTGCTTTGCTTTAGGATGTGCATCCAATACAGGACCAAAAAGGTATTTAATCCATAGAAAATAATTGAACGTCCAAATAACACCATTGAAAGCAGCAAAAAATGCAACCAATCATTATGACCATGTAAAGCTATTTTGGCATTGTGGTCCTTTTTTGAACTCGACCAAAAGGCGACCGATTGACGATGCATAATTGGGTAAAGTTTCAACAAAATTAACGTGATAATAATCGCAATTATCAAGAAAATACCAATTCCATGAATACCTAAACGATTAACAATCAAAGTTAACGTAATCGGCCCAATGGCAAAGCCGATATTTCCACCAAATGAAAAGATACTCATCCCTTGTCCAGGATTATACTCAGCAAGACCATTGACGAGTTTAGCTGCATCTGGGTGGTAGGCTGCTATTCCAATCCCGCAAACTAAACATCCGATCACTAATAATGCGTATGTTGGTACATAGCCCAAAGAACTAAAACCAATTCCCGTAATCAAAATCGCTAAAATAATAATCCAACCAGTATTATACTTATCCGACAGAAAGCCAAATAAGGGCTGAACAACGGAAGATACCAAGTTCATTGCAAAAACTAAGGTTGCTGCGACAGCATAGTTATAATGGTGTTGCGCAATCAGGGTCGGTAATAAGGCCGCTAACGCTCCCTGGCTGAAATCAACAAATAAATGTCCCAGGGATAGACTGTAAATATACTTCGATACTTTCAAACTAATTCTCACTTCCTTTGGGGATTTTAAATTTACTTACATCAATCTTTTCTAGCTGCAATAATTTCTTCTTAGTTGATAATCCTGCAGCGTAACCGGTTAGGCTCCCATTAGACCCCACCACCCGGTGACAGGGGACAATAATTTCAATATGATTACGACCAACCGCCCCGCCAACTGCCTGCGCTGACATATGCTCTTTATAGAGCCTAGCAACAGCGATGTCGGCAATTTCTCGGTAAGTCATTATTTGTCCATAGGGGATGGTTAGCAAAATTCGCCAAATCATCTTCTGAAAAGCAGTCCCCATTAAATGAAGAGGAGGCGTAAATGAGGGTTGGCACTGTGAAAAGTATTCGTCTAACCATTGTTTAGTTTGCTTTAAAAATGTTGTTTCCATCGGCATGTTCTGTGGGCCTAGACAGTCCTCATAATACTTATCATTTTCAAACCAGAGTCCAGTTAATGCCCGATGATCACTTGCCAGTAATAGTTTTCCATATTGTGATTGATAGCTAGTAGTATATTGCATAAATCTGCGTCCCTTTCTTTCACTATTACGATTATATCTTCACAAAAAGCTATATATTATGCTAATATGTCCAAGAATTATCTAAATATTATCAAAAGGAATGTTTATGAATAAGTATATTAACTCCAAAAATGTTAACGCCCAGTCCGACTTCCCGTATTTAGTACTAGACGTCATTAACCACCGTGCGAACCCGATTAACCCTGGATTTAACGTTATGCACTGGCATAATGATCTACAATTTATTTACGTATTGAAAGGAACGGTTCAGATTAAAGTGCTAGAAAAAACTAAAGATCTCTCAGCTGGAGATGGCGCTTTTATCAATCAAAATGTTGTTCACCAGGTAATTCATCAAAATAACTCTCATTATCGTTCGTTTATTTTTTCAGCATATTTCTTAGAGTTTTATTTCGGTGGACCAACTCAGCGACTAGTTGAAGAATTAACATTAAATTCTAACCTGGAACTAATTAAATTTAAGCCAGCAGGTAAGTGGTCAACCATATGTAAAGAATTAAATAGATTATCCCTACTATTTGTAAATGATCGCCATCAGCGCTTATACCCTTACGAAGTTTTAACAACTTTAGTTAATATTTTCTTAGAACTACAAAAAAGGGTCTCACTGCCTCAACAGCAGCAAGACTCCATCTCTAAGATTAGAATAACAGAAATGTTAAATTATATTCAGGAAAATTACCCACAAAAAATTACACTAGCAGAATTAGCAAAAAGTGCCAACATTAGCAAAGCAGAATGCAATCGGTGCTTTCATAATATTTTGCAAACTTCACCTTATAAGTATCTACTGGAATATCGATTGTCAAAAGGCGCTGAACTATTGAAAAAGACAGAATTGCCAATAAGTGTAATTGCTAATCAGGTTGGTTTTGGTCAAGCTAGTCAATTTGGTAAGTATTTCAAGGCTAAAACTAACCTAACCCCTTTTCAATTTCGTAAAGAATGAATATTTACAAATCCGATCCATTTTTATACTGTCAATTTTAATCAACTCGGTTCATTTTTAAAATCGGATACGGATTCCCCTGATCATCAATTGGTGAGCGGGAAACAACTTTAAATCCCATATGTTCATAAAAACCTCGGGCAGCAGGATTTTGCTCATTCACTGCTAATTCATTGACATGATACTTGTCAATTCCTAAGCTAAGTAATTTTGTCCCGATCCCACAACCTCGTTCGCCACTGTCGACAAACAGCATTTCAAGTTTCATCCCATTAATCCCCATCAGTCCCTTAATTTGATTATCCTGAGTGGCAACTAATAGGTGGTCAACCCCACGGAAGGCTTGCGGAACATATTGCTTGATCGTTTGTATTTCTTTTTTAGTCAGAAAATGGTGGGTTGCAGTAACGGCACTTTCCCAAACGTTGACTAACTGATCCATTTCCTGATCTGTGATGGTGGATAGTTCTTTGATTTGCATTAACTGTCTCCCTACAGAATTGTTTGATAAATTTAGATTATCTTACCACAGCTAAAAAGCCAGCGGAATGCCCTAATTCCACTGACTTTTATGATTATTCATTAATTACTTCTTTAACAGCTTCAGGCAAAGAGGTTAAAGAATGTCCTAGTACTTTTTCAAATTCCGTTAGGTCAGCCTGCGCTTCACCATTATTGCCTTTCCGGGCATAGTCCTGATAAAGGTAGCTGAGTTGGACATCCATTGAGCTAAGTCCACTCGCACTTAATGAATTCATTAATCCTTGAGGACTTACTAATTCAGTCTTAATCTGCTTCCCTGTCGCCCTTGCAACTGCCGATGCTAGATCGGGATAAGTTACTGGCTTCCCAACCAAGTTGAGGACTTCACCATACTGGTCACTTAAAATCACCCGAGCACCTGCTTCGGCATATTCTCGTTTGAGTGCCCAAGCAAGCATGCCATTTTCAGATAAATAGTCAAACTTTCCCGTCTTAACTGCTGCTTTTAGTTGAGGGGCTGCAATTTCTAAGTACCAGTTGTTCCGTAAAAAGGTGTGCCGAACCTTTAGCTGACTGATCATTTTTTCCGTTGTCCGGTGGTTTTGCTCCAACCCGAACTTTTCGTGATCCAACCCATACAAACTGGTATAGGCAACGTAACTAATCTCGCTTTGTTCAATTGCTTTGACAATATTTCGCTGCAAGGCAGTATTGGGAACTGAAACAAATAGTAATCGATCAATTCCCGCAAAGGCTGCAACCAACGATTCTAAATCACCATAGTCGGCAATTCGTGGCATAACACCGGAAGCACTTAACTTGTCTGCTTTTTCCTGACTACGTACCAAGCCATAAATCTCTGTTCCCGCTGGTGCAAAGTTTTGTAAATAGTTAATTGCGTAATGACCATAGCCACCACTTGCACCGGTTACCATAATCCTCATTAAAACGGCCTCCTGATTAAATAATATTGTTATTTAAATTATAAGAAGTCCTGGCAAGATTATAATAGATAAAAGTGCCTTTTTATCCACTAATTTTATAAAATAGGATAAATATCAAAATGGAGAATATTATGAAAAACAATACCAAGCAACTATTTGCAAAAACATTAGAAGAAATGCTACTCACAACACCTTTTGATAAAATTCGCATTACTACGCTTTGCAAAAATTGTAATGCTGCACCACAAACTTTCTATAATCATTTTCGTGATAAATACGATTTAGTCGCGTGGATGTTCGAGCAGGATTTTCAAAAAGGTATCTGTGGCTTTCATAAATACTCTAGTGAAGTAGTTTTAAAAGTAACTAAAGAATTATTAAAACATAAATCTTTCTATCAAAAAGTCTATCGTGATCATTCACAAAACTCGATCAACAACTACATCTATGAATTCAACATTCGCCTTGCTACAGAGCAAATAAAAAAGCATTTCCACCAAGATAAACTTACCACCAGCCTGCTTATCGCGGTCAAATACCACATCTATGGAACAATGGCGCTATTTAAGGAACTGCTCTATGACGACTTGAACGTTTCATTAGAAAAATTAAGCGAGTTTGAATACCAGAAGACACCTGATTTTTTGAAGGAAGTTCTGATTTAAGCTGTTAAAACTCTTCCAACATTATCTGTTCTTCAATAAAAAACCGCTCAAGGATTAAATTAAAGTAAGAAATCTACTCACCAATTCTAAAGCGGTTGATGAACCATCTTAATATGCGGTGTTGACTTATAGATAAATGGTTCCCCTTCGCTAACAAAACCAGCAGGCTCATAAAAGCCCTGCACTTGTTCCTGTGCCTCAATCTCAATTAATTTACCGGGATAATTTTTCTGAATAACTTCCATAATTTTATCAAGAAGTTGCCCACCAATACCTTGACCTCGAACTTTATTACTAGTGACTACCCGGCCAAAAGTAACCGTCTGTTCGTCAGCCAAAAATACTCGCGCATAGGCAACAACTTCACCATCTTGATCCTGCTTAAAAATATGGATAGCTTGTTGATCCCGGTTATCTGGATCCTGATAGATTCGTTTTTGATCGACCACAAAAACTTTGGCTCGCAGTAGCATAATTTGATAGAGTTCAGAAACTGTTAATTCGTTAAAGTTTTTCACTCGCCATACCATTAATCATCTCTTCCTTTCTTGAAAAGTAAGCTATTAATTGTTTGGATACTTTCAAAATATTTGTCTTGCTCTGCCGGTGATAGATCTTCAATCATTTTTTTAATAAGGTCATTTGACTTTTGGTTAATGTCATAAAAAACTTTTTCTCCATACTTCGTTAGTGAAATATTAATTGATCGCGAGTCAGTTGTCGATGGTGTTTTCTTTAGAATTTTCTTATCGACTAATTTCTTAATTGTTCTGCTAGCATAACTTTTATCCAGTTTTAAAGCTTTTGCTACAGCCATTGGAGTATCAAGGTGATTCACTCCAACTTCAATTAAAATTCTTCCCTCTGGCCATGTAAGATCAGTGTCAAAGGTCCGTTTATTTAAGACTCCTAATACCTGTGTATATTGACGATTGAATGCTCGTATATTTTCAATTTCATTTTTTGATAACATTCTTCCCTCCAAAATGGTGGACTTTAGCAACTTCTTGAAGTATATCAGCATTAGTTGATTTTGTCCACTATATTTAGTGAAATACGATGAGTAAAAACATCAATATTATTTTAAATATGGCAGATTGTAAAATTTAAGTTGAACATTTTAGTGGACAGAAAAACCCATAAAGGTCTTTAATGGTGTCGTCACAACATTCCAT
>DWZS01000073.1 GCA_019117445.1 Candidatus Limosilactobacillus excrementigallinarum
TTACATCATATCAGGAACGATTTCCTGTGTACATAAGAAGCCGGACGATGAACCAAGATTTGATTCATCGTCCGGCTTTCATTTTGGACTGAGAGTTTTTTCCCAGCCTCTTTTTATTTACTTTGTACCGAATAGCCGGTCCCCAGCATCACCCAGTCCGGGAACAATGTAACCATCATCATTTAAGTGGTCATCTAAACCACAAGTGTATAAATCAACGTCAGGGAACTTTTCACGAACAGCTTGAACACCCTCTGGTGCAGCTACCAAGCAAGCAAACTTGATGTTCTTTTCGGAACATCCACGCTTCTTCAAGGCTTCAATTGCCATAATTGCTGAGCCACCAGTGGCTAACATTGGGTCAACCACAAATAATTGGCGTTCTGTAATGTCGTTGGGCAACTTCACAAAGTATTCATGAGGCTTTAAAGTTTCTTCATCCCGATACATCCCGATAAAACCAATCTTAGCAGCTGGAATTAATTCAGTCATTCCATCTACCATTCCTAAACCAGCCCGTAAAATCGGCACAATCGCTACTTTTTTACCAGCCAATTCTTTTTTAGTGGTTTTGGCAATTGGGGTTTCCACTTCGACATCCTTAAGTGGCATCGAACGAGCAACTTCATATGCCATCAACGTCGCCAATTCCTTGACCGTTTCGCGGAACACCTTCGTACCAACATTCTTGTCACGAATCATCGTCAATTTATGTTGGATCAGCGGATGATCTAAAACTTCAAACTTTCCCATGGTTAATACACTCCTTTTTGTTTCTCAATTATTGTACCAAAAACCATGTCATTTGTTAGACCTTTCCGGCATTTAATTTAAAAATTTATTTTAAAAATTCATCGCGGAAGTGTTGACCACCAGCAGACTTATTCAACCGATTCATATAAGCAAGCCCTAAATCATGAGCTGGAAAAGCTTGGGTCACAATCGCTTGAACTTGTTTTTCGTCATCATACATCCGTAATCCATCAAACAAGCGGGCACTAGCGTCTATTACCCCGTTTCCCAAAGAAAATGCTTGCGCATTCTTCGGCAGCGTCAATTGTTTTAGGATCGCATCTTCAGCCATTACTCCAACCGCAAATGGCTGTTGTTCAACCCATTTCATAACGTTTACCCAATCTTCTTCGGGATCAACAATATAAACCTGCGCGTTTGGGGCGTAATGCTTATATTTCATACCAGGTGCTTTCGGTGTCTCACCTTTACCGACATGATGATGGTTGAGATCAATCGAACCGATTACTCCTTCGATATCCGCTTTCGTCACAGCGCCTGGTCGTAAAATTACTGGGTGATCGGTCGACATATCAAGAACCGTCGATTCAACCCCAACTTTGGTTGGACCATCATTTAAAATTCCACAAATTTTACCATGGAGGTCGTGATAAACATGTTGGGCAGTTGTTGGGCTGGGTTTACCAGAAGTGTTGGCAGATGGTCCTACCATTGGTACCCCTGCTTTTTCAATTAAGTCTAAAGTTGGCTGACACTTTGGAAAACGGAACGCCACAGTTGAAAGACCGCCAGTAACGGTTTTAGATAATGATCCTGGTTTTATTTTCAAAATAATTGTTAGCGAACCAGGCCAAAAAGCCGTCATTAATTGACGGGCTTTTTCTGGAATCTCAGCAGCATACTTCTCCACCATCGCAACTGAGGCCACATGAACAATGAGCGGATTATCACTTGGCCGCCCTTTGGCTTGATAGACCTTTTTTACCGCTTCCTCGTTCGTCGCGTCAGCTCCTAACCCATAAACCGTTTCTGTCGGAAAAGCTACTAGCTGACCAGACCGTAAAGCTTGGGCAGCTTCATCAATTTGATCGAGATTATAAATTATTGTTTCCATGTTGATCACCTTTGTTCCTTAATTAAAATCCCAGGCTTTAATCATTCGCATCCGGTCGGCAATATCATGTTTAGTTTCAATTGTCGCCCCTGGCTGCATCTTAGTAAAGAGTCGCTGGATGGATTCTTCTTGATCAAAGCCAGTTTCCCCAAATAAAACTCCCTGTTCGGTCAAATGATCCTGGACCTGATCAAATAACCGGTGATAAAATCCTAAACCGTTTTCCGAAGCAAAAAGAGCTAACGGCGGTTCATACTTAATGACTGCCCGATCAATCAGCTCAGTCGCATTCGGCGAAATATATGGCGGGTTAGTAACGATTAAATCAAAACGTTCCCCTTGCAAATGGGTAAATAAATCACTCTCGACCGTTCTGAGATTAGTACCGTGCAGTCGCTGGTTAGCCGTCGCTACTCGTAAAGCGCCAGCTGAAATGTCACTCAAGGTGACCCGCCACCGTGGGCACTCCAGCGAAAGCGTAATTCCGATAACTCCACTGCCAGTTCCCAGATCCAGCACCCTTAACGGTTGGTCTTGAGGCATTTCTTGCAATACCCATTCAATTAAATCTTCCGTTTCACTTTCCGGAATTAAAACGTCCTGATTCACCACAAAAGTTCGGCCAAAGAATGGTGCCTTACCAACAACATACTGTGTTGGCTCATCCTTAGCGATTCGTAAAATTGCCGTCTGATACCGTTTTTTTTCATCATCCGACATTACTTCGCGATTATGCATTAATAAATCGGCATCCGACCATCCATGAATCATCTTTAAAACAAATTCAGGCGCATAAGGATCCTTATTTAGTTTCTTTAAAAAAGAAGAAGCCCATCGCTGGGATTGAAAATATGTCCAATTACTCATTCCGTAATTGCTCCAACTTCTTAGTCTGGTCAGCAATAATCAACGCTTCGATGATTTCGTCTAAATCGCCGTCCATAATTTTATCCAGCTTATTTAGAGTCAAACCAATTCGGTGATCGGTAACCCGGTTTTGTGGATAATTATAAGTTCGAATCCGTTCTGAACGATCACCAGTACCAATGGCATCCTTCCGCTTTTGGTCGTAAGCACTTTGCTCTTTTTGTTGATAGTAATCGTAAACCCGCGCTTTCAGAATTCGCATGGCCTTAGCCCGATTTTGTTGTTGCGAACGTTCATCCTGCATTGCCACAACAATTCCCGTTGGCAAGTGAGTCATCCGAACCGCAGACGATGTCTTGTTAATGTGTTGACCACCAGCCCCAGAGGACCGGTAAACGTCTACCCGAATATCCTTTGGATCCAAGTCAATTTGGACGTCTTCAGCTTCAGGCATTACCCCAACCGTGGCGGTAGAAGTATGTACCCGACCAGCAGATTCCGTTACTGGAATTCTTTGTACCCGGTGCGCCCCATTTTCAAACTTTAATTTTGAGTAGACCTTGTCACCAGAAATCATTAACACGATTTCTTTAAAGCCACCGACTTCGGTTTCCGTCTTATCAACGATTTCAACATTCCAGCCCTGCTTTTCAGCATAGTGTAGGTACATATTATAAAGATCACCGGCAAAGAGGCTAGCTTCGTCTCCACCAGCAGCACCCCGAATTTCCATGATAATGTTTTTGTCATCATTTGGATCTTTAGGAATCAGCAATACTTCCAATTCATGAGCTAGTTGATCCTGTTCTTCTCTAGAACTAGCCAACTCTTCTTTGGTCATTTCGATGAGCTCATCGTCTTTCGTATCCCGGAGTAATTCCTCATCATCTTTAATTGTCTGAGTGACCTTTTGATACTGGTGATACTTTTCAACGGTTTCCCGTAAGCTTCCTTCCTCCTTTGAGAGCTTCATAAAGCGCTGACTATCGGCAATGACTTCTGGATCACTGATTAATTCATTTAATTCATCATAGCGATCAGCAACCGCTTGTAATTTATCAAAAATTTCTTCCATTTCCATTAGTCATTCTCCTGTTCACGATTTAATTCGGGGTGGAAATAATGCTTCCGACAAACTGGATAGTAAGATTCATTACCACCAATTTGAACTTGGTCCCCTTCATAGACTGGTTGGCCATTATGGATCCGCAAATTCATCGTTGCCTTGTGCGGGCAAAACCAACAAATCGTCTTCATTTCTTCAATTTTATCAGCATAGATTAGTAAATACTTGGAACCTTCAAATAATTCATTACGAAAATCATTTTTTAAACCAAATGCCATCACGGGAATGTTCAGTTCATCAACAATTTTAGTTAACTGTAGAACATGCCGTTTAGTTAAAAACTGGGCTTCATCAATCAATACACAATAAACCTTTTGTTTAGTTAGCTTTTCCTTCACTAACCCCACTATGTCAGTATCATTCATGATTGGCGTGACCCGTCGCTTTAAACCAATCCGGCTAGCGATCATACCCCTTCCGGAACGAGTATCAACACCGCTCGTTAACAACTCCACCGGTTTGCCCTGTTCCTCATAGTTATGGGCAACTTTAAGAATATCAATCGACTTTCCAGAATTCATTGCGCCATATTTAAAAAATAACTGCGCCACAGTATTCACCTTTTCTATCTCAATAGTACTGTTCAATTATAACGGAAAGCCCGGCGTTTTTGAATAGTAAATCCATTCCCCACACTCTGTCACTTAGTTAACCACCATCAAGTTTTAATTTGATCATGTCTGGATTAATTAACGTTGACAAATTTATTGGATGTACCACAAAATGTTGCTTATTTTTCATTAAAGAAATTCGCTTCCCTTTCATTTTCGCATCAGAACGGTTAAAATTAATCGTTATAAATAATAAGTGGGAAGGACAACTTTCAAATGTCAATTCAAAGCTCATTTGCAGAATTTGCCGGTCGCTCCAGCTACTGGTTTTTACACAATGTTTTTCATGGCGGTAGCTCACTACCCGGTAAAATTACCCTTAAACT
>DWZS01000074.1 GCA_019117445.1 Candidatus Limosilactobacillus excrementigallinarum
AAAAGCTCCCCCTAGAGTAACTTTGAAATATTTTATATATTTCGTTGTCTACTCTAAGGGGAGCATATCAAAACCATCTGCTGGCTCTTTTTATACTAACCTAAAATCTGCTTTAATTCATCAACCTTGTCAAGGTGTTCCCATGGCAAGTCAACATCGGTTCGGCCAAAGTGACCATAAGCCGCAGTTTGCTTATAAATTGGTCGCTTTAGATCCAACATCTTAATAATCCCGGCTGGCCGAAGATCAAATACCTTCCGGACAGCAGCAATCAATTCTTCTTCAGACTTAGTGCCAGTACCAAAAGTATCAATTGCAATGGAAACTGGTTTAGCAACCCCAATTGCATAGGCCACTTGGATTTCCGCTTTCTTAGCGTAACCAGCCGCAACTAAGTTTTTCGCAATGTAACGGGCTGCATAGGAAGCTGAGCGGTCAACTTTCGTAGCATCTTTACCAGAGAAGGCCCCGCCACCATGGTGGGCTGCCCCACCATACGTATCAACGATAATCTTTCGACCAGTTAAACCAGCATCCCCTTGAGGACCACCAATTACAAAGCGTCCAGTTGGGTTAATAAAGTACTTCGTCTGATCATCCAACAAGTTGGCTGGAATGACGGCTTTAATAACTTGTTCCTTAACATCTTGACGGATTTGATCTAATGAAACGTCAGGATCATGTTGGGTACTAAGTACAACCGTATCAACCCGCAATGGCTGATCATTTTCATCGTATTCAACCGTTACTTCGGCCTTCGCATCTGGCCGTAAGTATTCAATTGTGCCTTCCTTACGCAACTTTGCGATCCGTTGCATCAGCTTGTGGCTAAGCATTAACGTCAATGGCATATATTCTGGCGTCTCGTCAGTAGCATAACCAAACATTAACCCTTGATCCCCAGCACCAATTTGATCGAGCGGATCACCTTCACCTTCACGAGTTTCCAGCGAGTCATCAACCCCTTGAGCAATATCTGGTGACTGTTCGTCAATTGCGGTAATCACGGCACAGTTGTCAGCATCAAAGCCGTATTGACCATCTGTATAGCCAATTTCCTTAATTGTGTGGCGGACTACCTTCTGAATATTAACGTATGCGGATGTCGAAACTTCCCCAAATACTAGTACTAAACCAGTCGTAACTGAGGTTTCGACCGCGACCCGCGCATCTGGGTCTTGTTCAAGCATTGCGTCTAAAATTGCGTCACTAATTTGATCAGCAATTTTATCTGGATGTCCTTCTGAAACGGATTCAGATGTAAATAAATGGCGTTCTCCCATTGTATTAATTCCCCCATAAACTTAAAAAGTGTCTTTTGCGGTTACAAGGCAGCGAAGACGACCGTCTCCTCCCATCGGGAATTTGCTTCATAACGAGAACCATCTTAGCATATTTTCTGCTTCGTATTCAATCAAAAGATGGGAAACTCTGTTATACTTATAAACATTATGAACAAAAAGAAGGACGGTTTAGCATGTGGGGTTTAATCAAGCGACAATTTCACGAAATTAACTGGAAAGATTTGGTACCAACTACTTTTATTCTTCTAATTAGTTGGTCAGACGCCCCGTTTACCTATACCATTGGGGTTCAAGGTTCGCACTTTACAACTAATATGGGAATGCTTTTGATGTATGAAGTTTGTATCGGCCTAGTGGTACCAATGCTGATCTACCATCGCTTTGGTTCCACCCTTTCTCTGATTCCACTCGCAGCAAGCGCGTGTTTTGCGATCATGGGTTTTAGTAAAAATTTAATTTTGTTAGCCTTATTATTGCTATTACCACTCTTTTTACTGATTATCCAAATGCCTTCCATGGACTTTCAAAATACGTTTGGTTTAATTACCTTCGGCTTATTATTAATGTTTACCGTTTCCGTCGCTTGTGCCTATGCCAGCCTTCACTTCATTTCATGGGAGATTATCAGTTACTTACTACCGGTAATGGCCAGCACCTGGTTTTATTTAGCACCATTCTTTTTGCAAAATGTTCGCCAGTATAAATTAAAAGTAACCATTCTCGCCCTAATCTTGTTAATCTTTATTCTTAGCCGGCCCCTTCATTTGACAATCTATCTTGCGATTGCCACCATAATTGCCACTTGGTTTGTGATGATTGCCAAAGCACGGCAACAACAATCATTGATTCTTTATTGCTTAGCACAAATGGTCGTTATTGTATTGGTTTATTGGTCATAACAAAATAACTCCCCCACGTTTAATCTAAACTAAACGTGGGGGAGTTATTTTAATTTTAGAGACGAGCGTTAACAATACCAACAGCGCACATTAACGAAAAAATGGTTGTTGGTCCAACAAATTGAAACCCAGCATGTTTTAACTGCCGCGAAATTTCCGTTGATAGTGGAGTTGCACTTGGCAATAACTGATCATCAACATGTATTCGTAGTGGTTGGCCATTAACAAACGACCAGAGAAAATGATCAAGTGTTTTACCATCCTGATGGATTTGCTGCAATCGTTGAGCATTATTAATAGTTGCCATAATTTTACGGCGGTTACGGATAATTTGGGAGTTTTTCATTAATTGCTCCACCTGGTTCTGATCAAAATTAGCGATTTTATCCACATCAAATTCAGCAAACGCTGCTGAAAAAGCTGCTTGCCGTTGCCAAATTGTCGTCCAACTCAAACCTGCTTGAAATGTTTCTAAAGTTAACATTTTAAAAAGTTCACGTTCATCATGCACTGGTATTCCCCAGTGATGATCATAATAATCACGCATCACAGCAGAATTCGCCCATTTCGGGTATTTACTAGTCATTACTATCAACTCCTCTTAATAGTTTGCTCACTATTAAGATACGTATTTTAATTCGTTTTCTTTTTAGTATCACGAAGAATTAGCGCTAATCCTAAACCAATGACTTCAATTACAATCATTGTAATGAAAACAACATGGTAACCATGAAGTGAAGCGGCTAGTTTATTAGCTCCCGTACTCAACCGATTAGCAGTTGCCGTAGTTAAAATCATGGTTGCCATTGCTACCCCAGCAGAACCAAGAATTTGCCGCACCGTTGTGATGACTGCAGTCCCATGTGAAACTAAGTCATTAGGCAGGGAGTTTGCACCGAGGGTCACCGCCGGCATCATAACAAAGGCATTTCCACCTTCGATAACCATGGCACAAAGAATCATTCCCAAGAGATTTTGCACATCAGCCATTGCTAACGTCAAGAACCAACCAGCAACAATCATCAGCATTCCGATAATCATGGTTGGCTTGAAGCCAATCATATCCGCCAGCTTACCAGTAAACGGATTTAAAATACTCAAAAAGACCGCGCCAGGAACTAAAGACATTCCCGAAATAAATGGGCTAACGTGCAAAACTCCTTGGTAGTACAAAGGAAAAATAATCGTAACTACAATTAGAGCAACATACGAAATCCCCGTCAGTAAAATTGCCATATCGTAATTAAAAGTCTTCATGACCCGCAATTCCAATAGTGGTGTTTTCAGTTTAAATTGACGAACGCAAAAAAGAACAACTGCAATTAAGCTAATAATGAGTAATCCCCAATTGAACGCCCAGTTAACGTGGTGTTTGCCGATCTGATTAACCACGTACATAATTCCAATTAAACCAATTGATAGAAAGACTGACAGCCAATCCAAGGAAGTTTCGTGACGATCCATTACATTTCTAATTAAGCCGCTACCTGCCATAATAATCACAGCTGTAATAATGATCATAAACAGGATGAATAAACTCTTCCAGTCAAAGAATTTTAAAACAATTCCCGAAATAATCGGGCCACACGCAAGGGCTGAGCCCATTACTAATCCGGCAATTCCCATTGTGGTTCCCCGCTCATCTTTCGGCGTGATTTCCAGCAAAACCGTCTGATAGGATGGAAAAAGAACCCCGACCGCAAAGGCTTCCATGACCCGACCGATCATCATAAACCAAAAACCGTTGACGCCCCATGAAGCCGGGGTAAAAACGATCATCAAAGAACCAACATCAAATAGGGCAAGCGCACCAATAAACATTTGACGGAAACTTAGATTATTAAGCATCCAAGGACTAATTGGCATGCTCACACACATTACCAACATAAATCCGGTTGTCAGCCATTGGACTGTATCCGCTGAAATCCCAAAATTCTGCATTAAAGTTGGGTAAGCCGTTGATAGTGAAGACTGACTGATGGACATTGTAAAAGTCCCCAACAATAAGGTTAAAATAAACCAAAATCGACTATAAGCCTTACCATTTTGATCAATACTCTCTTGCATTCTTCTCTCTCCTTGTTTAGAATGATTATTAAATAAACAATTAGTATTATAGTTAGTCCAGATTCATTTGTAAATGGTATACTAGACATTAGTTAATTTGAGATGAAGGAGTGATTAAGATGGCTGAAGCAGAATTTGATCGTGCACTAAACCGTTTAAAGGAAAATCGTGTTCGATTAACCCCTCAACGCAAAATAATTCTAAACTATCTAATCACCCATCACACCCATCCAACGGTTGAGATGATTCTAGATGATTTGCAAAAACATGATGACAGCATCAGCTTAGCGACAGTGTACAATACCGTTAAACTATTGGTAAATTATAATCTTGTGATTGAATTAAAAAACGGCGATGGGTCCACCCATTATGATTACTTTGGTCACCCCCACTATCACGTTGTGTGTGATAACTGTGGTAAGATTACTGATGTGATGGATGATGAATTCTATGATATTGCTAAAGAATTAGCGCGAGTAACTAGAAAAAATACAAATTATTTAGTTACCCGTAGTGATGTCGAGGTCCATGGAATCTGTCCCGACTGTCAATACAAGTTAGGACTCAACGGAAATAAAGAGGAGCTTAATTAATGATTAGTAATGAACAGCGTGCGCATGAAATTGCCATTGCTTTATTGAGTAAGAAAGAATTTAATAGTCCAGTCGATGCTTATCATGAGTACGTTAACGTGTTATTACCTATTCTCAAGGAATTTGATAAAGATTTTCCAGATGGCATTGCTGAACATCCAGGACGCTAGTTGATTAAAAAAAGGATCGTGTTAGAAGTCGTAATGATTTCTAACACGATCCTTTTCCTATTTCTCTAAATTACTCAATATCAATGTGCGTCCCATTTTGGTTTTCAACCGTTAGCTTTGGCAAATCAAGTGCCAGAACACCATCATTGTACTTTGCACTAACCTTATCCAAATCAACATCTGGTAACCGGTATGACCGACTCATTTGTCCATACCGCCGTTCACTTTGAACAATGTCACCATTCTTGTTAGTGTGATCATCAAAGGTATCCCGATGGCCACTAACCGTTAAAATACCATCCGCATAGTTAACATGGATATCCTTCTTATCAAAGCCAGGCATGTCAATCTTAACTTGATAACCATCGTTTGTTTCCGCAATATCACTCTTCATATAGTCAGAGTTAGTAGATGGGAAAAAGCCATCATCAAAGAAATTCCGCATGTTCATCAAGTTATCAAACAAACCATCACGACGTTGTAAATCATTAGCCATAATAAAGCTTCCTTTCTTCGTTTTTTTATTCTTATTTCTCTTTACACTTATTATCCTAACCTAAATTTTGGTGAATACAAGCACTTTTTAGCACTCTATCGTTTAGAGTGCTAAAAAGTTTAACCAAGCTTGACCAATGCTGATATAAAGGCGATTGAGGGTCCTAGTATATCTCCATAATTTTAAATTAAATTTCTATATATGAACGATTTGTCATGTGTAGAATAAAAAAAGAACGGGAGGCTCCCGTTCTTAGCAATTAAAATTTAATTTTAGTACCAACCATGTGATTGCCAGAATGATTGAGCAGCACTCCAAGAACCGTAACGGCTAGATACGTACTGGTCAGCAACCCGTTCCTGGTTAGCGGCGGAGTAATCACCATTTAAGTAAGATGCAGATAATTGATACTTACCAATGTATTGACCGTTCCGCGCGGAGTAGCTGCCACCAGATTCACGAGCGGCAATCCATGCCTTGGCTGCGGCATCGTTACCAGCAACACTTGAAGTGTAATTAGATGCACCAGTGTTAGCAGTAGCGGCCGTGTTAGTACTTTGGCTGCTTTGGGTATTATTATTAGTGTTAGTGTTAGCTGAGTTATTAGCAGATGGTAACGAAGCAGCTTGTTGCGCAGTGGCTGTAGTAACTTCACCATCATCCTTAATTAACAACTTTTGACCAACGTAGATTAAATTCTTGTTAGCGATGTTATTGTTACTTGCTAAAGTGTCAACAAAAGTTAAGTCGTGTCCTAACTTGTAGGAAATGCCAGAAAGCGTGTCCCCTGCTTGGACAGTGTAAACTGAGTCAGCATTGGCAGTAGTAGCAGTAGCAACAGTACCCAAAGCAAGGGCACCAGTAACAGTAGCAGCAACTTTGATAGCTTTCTTATTGAACTTCATATAAATTAAAACATCCTTTTCTTTTAAATTCTGTAGTTACAAATCAATAACTTATCAACGGTTTATATAATACATGCTGTCAGTTACGGACCAATTACCACGAATTATCAAACTTCCGCATTTCTGTAAACTTTTGTAACAAAGCCGAACTTATTGATCAACTCAATGTTATTAAATTGTCGCTCAGCCCCGTTAAATCAGC
>DWZS01000075.1 GCA_019117445.1 Candidatus Limosilactobacillus excrementigallinarum
AGTTTTATAATGGATCAACAATCCTTCATGGAAAAGTATGTTACCGCAGGTACGACGGCAGTTAGTAACTTGCTTCTTCACCATTACCATGAAATTGGGATGACGACGGCGGAATTAATGGTTTACATTGAATTGCGTTCATACATTGATCGTGGCCAAGGTGATCCAGCGATCAGCCAAATTGCCCGTCATTTAGGGACGAAGGAAGATAAAGTTTATGATCTAATCAATCAAATGATCAAGGATCATTTGATGGTCCAAAAAATGGTTAAAAGTGCTGATGGTAAAGAGAGTATGGAATATAATTTTGCTCCATTATTACATAAATTACAGCGCTTAATTGAGCAACAAACGACAACTGCTCACCAGCAACAAACGAAGAATCAACGTCAAGAATTATTTGCAACTTTGGAGACGGAATTTGGGCGTTTGTTAAACCCGATTGAAATGAGCTTGGTGAACGACTGGCTGGACCAGGATCATTATGATATTGAAGTTATTAAGTTAGCTTTACGGGAGACCGTCTTAAATGGGAAGTATAATTTTAAATATATGGATCGCATTTTGAGCAACTGGGCGCGGCAAAATTTGAAAACTCCGCAAGCCGTGAAAGTGGCAATGAAACAATTTGATGAACAACACCACTATTCAAGTGGTAATGCTCAGCGCGGGGTCCAGCCATCGGGACAAAAAATTCCGATTTTCAAATTAAATCAACCGGATTCAGAAAATTCATAAATTCCACCAAAAATTTTTAAGAATTAGTAGCTTTCGGTGTTTTTACCGGGCAACGTTGTATAATTAGCTTAATAAAAAATGTGGAGGATAAATCATGAAAACCACAACTAAAATTATTTCATTAGCGTTATTAGCCACTACGATGGTGGGGATTACCAGCTTACCGACACAAGCGGTAATGGCTGACCAGCAATCGGCGAGCGCAAGTAGTCAGTCAAATACATCCACTCTCTCATCATCTTATGTTGTTTATGGTGCTGGGGCACCCCAAAGTGTTTATAGTGACTTAAATGATACGATGGATGTCGATTCGTCTTTTAAAAAATTAACGGCAACAGCGGCTGATTATCAACAGTATATTGGCAATGATTCATCAACGACTAATGCCGCAATGATTTCATCAGTAGCGATTGCACCGACAGATCCAGGTTCAGGTGTTAAAGTTAATATTCGTAAGTACAATGGCAAATCAAACATTACCAAAGTCACTGCGCAACAGTATGCAATGGTTGCACAAATGGCCGGGGTAACGGATATTACAATTAATGTTACCGCTAACCGTCCTGTTTCTGGTGAGTCGGCATTGACAGGTGTTTACAAAGCATTTGCTGCGGATGGTCACCAACTAAATACCCAAAATACTAGTGCAGCTAACTCAGTTATGGATGCCACACAAGGGGCCATTGATGCCAATTCTGATGATAAAAACTATGCTGGTAAATTAATGGCCGCCGTTGGTGATGTTTCTAAACAGATTGCCCAAAAGAAACAGAATAGTGGGGAGTTAGCTACTAAACAGGATATTCAAAAGATGTTGAATGACGCTTTGGAAAAGCGGGGAATTGAAGATCAAACGTCAACGCGCCAACAAAATAAGATTGCTAATTCCTTAGTTACTTTCCAAAATTCACCGATTTCCTCAAGTAAGACATACGTTAATAACGTTACTAATACGATTAATAATGTTAAAAACTCAAGTGGTGATTTGATGAATAAGGCTAAACAGTGGGCGAATAGTGATTCTGCTAAGCAAGCTGAGCAGCAAGCTTCAAACTGGTTCCAACGGTTGGTAAACTGGGTTCGTTCTTTCTTTAATTAAGTAATTGAACATTATTATTTAAAAAAGCTTTGTCAAATTAGAGACAAAGCTTTTTTTATGAGTATTTTTCCTAAAAAATCAAGTAACTTCTTAATTCATGATATGATATTACTTATTTTGAATAAGGAGAAAGACAATTGACAAATCATAACCAAGTCAGAAAAGGAATCCTCTGGGCGGCCATGGCGTCATTTAGTTGGGGGATTTCGGGAACGGTTCTACAGTTGATTTCACAAAACTTGGCCATTCCGGCCTCATGGATGCTATCGACCCGGACATTCTTTACCGGATTGATTTTACTACTGATTAGTGCCTTCCTATACCGAGGACAAATTTTCAACTTCTTTAAGGATCGAACCAGTTTGATTTCTGTATTCACCTACGCAATTTTTGGGTTAGCGTTTAATTTGTTAACCTTCTACTATGCGATTCAAACCGGGAACGCATCTACTGCAACGATTTTGCAGTACCTATCACCGTTGTTCATTGTGCTTGGTTCGGTCATTTTTCAACGTAAAATGCCAATGCGCAGTGATTTAATTGCGTTCATCCTGGCATTATTGGGGGTTTTCCTTTGTATCACCCGGGGAGATTTTTCTCACTTAGCAGTACCATTTATTTCTTTGATGTGGGGACTCGGTTCAGGTATTACTGCTGCTTTCTATGTCGTTTTACCCAAGAAAGCGGCTGCCAAGAATCCACCATTAGTAGTCCTCGGTTGGGGAACAATGATTGCAGGAATCTTCTTTAATTGCTTCCGACCATTTTGGGCCAATCCACCTCACTTGACAGTTACTCTGGTTTCTTCGGTTGCCACGGTGATGCTTTTTGGGACCATTATTCCCTTTGGAATGTTACTGTATGCTTCGCGAATTGCTCCATCTGACGTAATTAGTATTATGGATGCTGCACAGCCGATTACCACCAGTATTTTGAGTGTTATTTTCTTCCACTTAAATATGAACTGGGTCGAAGCAGGTGGAATCTTGATTGTGATTGTTGCAATCTACATTCTTCAACGTGGTCGGCGAGAAAACACTGCTGTCGCCCCTGAACTAAATGATGATGAGGCTGATCTGCACTATTAAAATCAACTTATCTTAGCGTTCTGGATTTCCAGACCGCTTTTTTTATCCTTTGTTAAATCAAATCGGCAATTGGTCCAGAAGTTCACAATTGAGCAAAGTCACTAATTACAAAATTAATTCATCTGGAATTCGTTGGTTTAACAACAACGTGGAAGGGTAGTGTGCATAGTAATGACCGTGTAAATGTACACAAAATTGAATAATATAAAAAAAGATGTAGAATACTATATGTAAGCGTTATCAACTTGGACAATTATTAAGGAAGTGCAAACAAATGGCTCAATTAGATTTTGAAAAATTAAAGCACACCCCGCAATATCAAACACTACAAGTGTTAAATGAGAATGGGGAAGTTGTGAACTCAGAAATGATGCCTGATTTAACAGATGATCAACTGGTGGACCTATTTAAACAAATGATTTGGTCACGGATTGTTGATGATCGGACGACCAAGCTCAACCGCCAAGGTCGGCTCGGCTTCTTCGCCCCCACTGCTGGTGAAGAGGCCAGTCAGATGGCTTCAAACTACGCCATGACGAAGGACGATTACCTGCTTGGTGGTTATCGTGATGTTCCGGAATTAGTTAAACATGGTTTGCCCCTTGCCAAGGCCTTTATGTGGTCCAAAGGAATGGTTAATGGTAACAAGTATGAGGCAGACTTGAATGCGATGCCACCACAAATTATTATCGGTGCCCAGTATGTACAAACTGCCGGGGTTGCCCTTGGCTTAAAGAAGAAGGGCAGCAAGGCGCTTGCCTATACCTATACTGGTGATGGTGGAACTTCGCAAGGTGACTTTTACGAAGGAATGAACTTTGCGGGAGCATTTAAAGCCCCAGCCCTCTTCGTGGTTCAAAACAACCTCTATGCAATTTCTGTACCACGGGAATTACAAACTGCCGCGCCGGTGTTGGCACAAAAAGCAGTGGCTGTTGGAATTCCTGGCGTAGTTGTTGACGGAATGGATGCTCTGGCGGTTTATACTGCAGCTAAGCAGGCGCGTGATTACATCGTTGCTGGAAATGGTCCAGTTATGCTAGAAACATTGACCTACCGGTATGGCCCGCACACTTTATCAGGCGATGATCCAAAGCGCTACCGAACTAAGGAAGAGGAAGATGCTTGGCATGCTAAGGATCCATTAACTAGGATGCGGAAATTCTTAACTACCAAGGGAATCTGGAGTGAAGAACAAGAAACAGCCTACGAAAAAGAAGTTGAAGCAGAAATTGATGACGCAATTCATGAAGTTGAATCTCAACCAGCGGAATCAGTAACTGAATATCTTAAGAATGAATTTGTGGAAACACCACCAGCAATTCAAAAACAAATTGATGAATATACAGCAAAGGAGGGCAAGTAACCATGGCTAAATTAACAATGATTAAAGCAATTACCAACGCCCTAGATGAAGAATTGGCCCATGATGATCAGGTACAAATTTTTGGTGAAGATGTTGGTAAAAATGGTGGTGTTTTCAGAGCTACCGATGGTCTGCAAGCAAAGTATGGTAAAGATCGGGTTTATGATACGCCGTTGGCTGAATCCGGCATTATTGGGTTAGCCAATGGTTTGGCAATGCAAGGCTTTCGTCCCGTTCCCGAAATTCAATTTATGGGCTTTGTTTTTGAAGCATTTGACCAAATTGCTGGTCAATTAGCTCGTGAACGGTTCCGGATGGGCGGATCACGGAAGTATCCAGTCACCATTCGAACACCATTTGGTGGTGGTGTGCACACTCCAGAACTGCACTCCGACAGTTTTGAAGGGTTGGTTGCACAAGTTCCTGGATTACGGGTGGTTGTCCCAAGTGGACCATATGATGCCAAAGGGCTTTTGATTGCCTCCATTCGTTCTGACGATCCGGTCATTTACTTGGAACATATGAAGTTATATCGTTCTGTGAAGGAAGAAGTTCCGGAGGATGCCTATACAGTACCGTTGGATAAAGCGGCTGTAAAGCGGGAAGGAACCGATGTTTCAATTATTACTTATGGTTACATGGTTCAAGCAAGTCTTAAGGCTGCCGATCAACTGGCCAAGGAAGGTATTAATGCGGAAGTTGTAGATTTGCGGACAATCGCCCCATTAGATGAAGACACAATTCTTGCCTCCGTGAAAAAGACTGGTAAAGCGGTTCTGGTTCAAGAAGCGCAACGTCAAGCCGGCGTTAGTGCTCAAGTAGCTGCCTTAATTGCGGAAAAGGGAATTTTATCATTAGATGCCCCAATTAAGCGGGTAGCAGCTCCAGATACGCCATATCCATTTAGTCAAGGTGAAACGGCATGGTTGCCAAATACGCAAGATATTGTTGATGCCGTTAAAGAAACCGTTAATTTTTAATGAGGTGAATAAAGCATGAGTGAAAAATACCAGTTTAAATTGCCAGATATTGGTGAAGGGATGGCCGAAGGGACTGTCGGCGAATGGCATGTCCAAGAAGGCGATGCCATTAAGAAGGACGATGATCTCGTTCAAATTGAAAATGATAAGTCCGTCGAAGAACTGCCATCACCCGTTGACGGAACGATCGATAAAATTCTCGTCCCAGCAGATGAGACAGCTGAAGTTGGCCAGCCATTAGTGGAAATGACGGTTGCTGATGGACTCGGCAATGTTGATGCAACTACGACACCAGCTAAAGAAGCCACAACTCCAAAGCAAAACGATACCACTGCCAGTGGTCAGGACGTTTATGAATTTAAATTACCCGACATTGGTGAAGGAATGGCTGAAGGAACTGTCGGTGAGTGGCACGTCAAAGTTGGTGATGCCATTAAAAAGGACGACGATCTCGTTCAAATTGAAAACGATAAATCTGTCGAAGAATTACCATCACCAGTTGACGGAACAGTGCTGGAAATTTTGGTTCAACCAGATGAAACAGCTGAAGTTGGTCAACCACTTGTTAAGCTTTCGGTAGCTAAGGGGTTGGGAAACGTCAGTGGATCTGATACTACGAGTACTCCAGCGCCGCAAGCACCTGTTACTTCAACGAATGATACTACTGAAGCTTCCGCACCAGCTCAGGCAGACCACTCCGTGCCAGTTTTGGCAATGCCTGCAGTTCGTAAGTTTGCCCGTGATAATGACGTTCAATTAACGGCTGTCAAGGGAACCGGTCGCCATGGCCAAATTTTGAAGAGTGACGTTGAAGCATTCATGAAGGCACCATCATCAGCTACTGTCTCATCAACCGCTTCCAACGAAACAGCGTCAGCTAAACCTGCACCCGCAAGTGTAGATAGCGCATGGCCAACACACGCGGAGAAGATGACACCAGTGCGGAAAGCAACGGCGAAGGCAATGATTAAGTCAGCATCAGAAATTCCAATGATTCATCTCTTTGATGAAGTTAATGTGGATAAACTCTGGGATCACCGTAAGAAGTACAAGGAATTGGCGAAGGAACATGGTGTTCATTTAACCTTTATGGCTTATATGACCAAGGCATTAGCGGTAATTATGAAGGAATTCCCAGTCTTTAACGCTACTGTTGACATGGATAATCATGCTATCAACTACCGTGACTATATCAATGTGGGGATTGCCACGGATACTGATCGCGGGCTGTTTGTACCAAATGTTAAGCATGCTGATTCACGCAGCTTATTTGCGATCGCCAAGCAAATTTCAGCGAACACCGCAAAGGCTAAGGATGGTAAATTAAGTGCCGATGACATGGGGCACACTGGAATGTCAATTACCAATATTGGCTCTATTGGTGGTGGCTTCTTTACCCCATTGATTAATTGGCCCGAAGTAGCGATTTTAGGGATGGGGAAGATTTCTCCAGAACCAATTGTCGAAAATAATCAAGTTAAGATTGCCAAAGTGCTTAAACTTTCACTGGCAGTGGATCACCGCATCATTGATGGTGGAACTGCACAACGGGCAATGAACCGGTTGAAGGAATTATTAGCAGACCCAGAACTGCTGTTGATGGAAGGATGATTGAATAATGGTTGTAGGTGATTTTCCAATTGATTTAGATACGGTTGTAATTGGTTCTGGCCCTGGTGGTTACGTTGCTGCGGTTCATGCTGCCGAATTAGGCCAAAAGGTAACAGTAATTGAAGAAAATGATCAGCTAGGTGGGGTTTGTCTCCGGGTTGGTTGTATTCCTTCAAAGGCGCTAATTCAAGTTTCCCATGATTATCAAACGACGTTGCATTCTGCAGATGAAGGAGTCGCTGCTAGTGATGTTAATTTGGATTGGTCAAAGGTCCAAGGATATCGTGGTTCGGTTGTCCAACGAATGACCAATGGGGTGGCATACCTCTTTAAGAAGAATAAGATTGATGTAGTTCATGGACGGGCCTTTTTGAAAGATCAACATAGTTTACGGGTAATGAAAGGTGATAGTGCACAAACCTATACCTTCAAGAACTTAATTATTGCGACGGGGAGCCATCCAATTGAAATTCCAGGATTCAAGTTTAACGGCCGGGTAATCGATTCGACAGGTTTGTTAGAGCTTCAACAACAACCAAAAGAGTTAGTAATCATTGGTGGTGGATATATCGGTTGTGAATTAGCATCAGCATATGCTAACTTTGGTACTCACGTTACCATCTTAGAAGGAACTGACGCCATCCTGCGAAATTATGAAAAGGATGTTGTTAAGGTTGCGCAAACGAACCTTGAAAAGCGAGGCGTCACCATTGTTACTAATGCTATGGCAAAATCAGCGGTTGATAATGGCAATGGGGTTACTGTAACCTATACCTTAAATGACCAGGAAGAAACCGTTAATGCCGATAATGTCTGTGTTGCAGTTGGTCGGCGACCAAATACTAAGGACGTCGGTTTAGAGCAAGTTGGCATTAAAACGGATCAACGGGGATTAATTAATGTTGATGCACAAGGACGGACCAATATTAATAATATTTATGCGATTGGTGATATTGTTGCTGGGGCCGCACTTGCTCACAAGGCTAGTTATGAAGGGAAGGTTGCTGCAGAAGCAATTGCCGGTCAAAAATCAGTGGTTGATTATCGATCGATGCCAGCGGTTTGCTATGTAGATCCAGAAATTGCGACAACTGGATTAACCGTTGCTGAAGCTAAGGATCAGGGCTTGGATGTTAAATCAGCTAAGTTCCCGTTCTCTGCAAATGGCCGGGCAGTTTCTATGCACGCACCAGATGGCTTTGTTCGACTTGTCTTTACCAAAGACCAATCGCAAATTGTGGGCGCTCAAATTGTCGGTGCGGATGCCTCGGATTTGATTAGTGAACTCACACTGGCAATTGAATCTGGTGCAACGGTTGAAGATGTGGCTTTAACTGTCCACCCCCACCCGTCACTTTCTGAAGCAATTATGGATAGTGCAGATGTTGGTCTTGGGATGCCAACGAATATTTAATAGAATGGAAAGAGAATTAAAGTAATGCAATATTTAGCAATGAAAAGTCATGACATTCGTCGTAATCTAGCTACTGAACAATATTTAATGAATAGTGACCAGATTAAACCGCCATTTATGTTGTTCTACATCGAGCAGGATTGTATTATTGTTGGGCGGAATCAAAATACCCTCGAAGAAATTAATCAACAATATTGTGAAGAACATGGGGTAACAGTTACTCGACGACTTTCCGGTGGGGGAGCAATGTACCAAGACCTTGGTAATTTATGTTTTAGTTTTGTGGTACCCGCGGATGAAATCCGGTTTGGTGATTTTAAAGATCTAGTTAAACCAGTTGTTGACGCTTTGCATGAAATGGGATGTACTGGAGCAGAAGTCACGGGTCGTAATGACATCGTGGTGGACGGTAAAAAATTCTCTGGCAATGCGATGTATACCCGTGGTGGGAAGACTTTTTCTCACGGAACTTTGATGTATAACGTAAATACTGATTCAGTTGCGCATGCACTTCGGGTCCCAAAGGATAAAATTGCTTCAAAGGGCATTAAGTCAGTTCGTTCACGAGTTACCAATATCATGCAGTATCTGAAACCAGAATATCAGAATTTAACGACAATGGAATTTCGGGATGAATTAATTAAGCACATTTACCATACTGATACCTTGAAAGCGGCCCAGGCAAATGAATATCATTTGACCAACGAAGATAACGCTGCAATTGATAAAATTGAACAGCAATTGTATAAAAATTGGGATTGGGTCTACGGTAAATCACCTGAATTTACGGTTAAGAAACGCCACCACTTTACGAGTGGTACGATCGATGCCCGCTTCTTAATTGAAGATGGTTTAGTTAAAAACCTAAAAATTTATGGTGATTTCTTTGGGACTGCCAATGTCCAAGATTTGGAAGAGGCGATCAAAGGCTTGCGGTATGACCCTGCAGCTATCCGAGCAGCGTTAAACCAGTTTGATTTAAATAAGTACTTTATGGGAATTCCCCAAGCGGATGTGATTGATTTAATTGCTGAACAGCATTAATAATAAACTTACGGGCTCTAGAGTTTGGTTTTGCCAGACACTGGAGCCCATTGATGTAATAATGAATGGAGGGGTGAGAAATGCAGTGGGTGCCAAGTCATTATCAAGCAACACATGATATGAGTGCGTTGCCGTTTCATTATGATGCACTATGCCAAGTGGTTAAGATAACACCGACAATTAGTGGGACCCAAATGCGCCTGAAATTAACCAATCGTTTTGGTCGGCACATGTTATTATTTGACCATGTTCAGGTTGCAAGGACACCGCGTTTTACAGTTGGAAAGCAATTAACCCTTCATCACCAACAGCAAATTAAAATTCCAGAATATAGCGTCATTTGGACAGATCCAGTAGACTTTTCGATCAAGGTTGGTCAACCAGTCTATATTAAGATGATTGCTAACCATCCGCAGAAGTATGTTGATTTTGCTTCGACTTATCAAACCACGCTTACTAATGCTGCCCTTTCACGACAAATTGATTTCATTCCGCCGCTCACGGAGCGGTGGCGGAACCGGAAAGGGTGGTTCAGTTTAGAAAGCTTGGAGGTATCTTCGCTAACTACCCCTGTATACGTTGAGATTACCGGTGACTCGCTGGTTGAAAGTGGGATGGTGGTCGCCGAACTTATTCGCTATTTCAATCAATTTAATCCAAATCAACTTTGCTGGTTACAAACTGGAATTTCTGGTAATCAACTCTGTCATGATGCACCAATGGAAGAACCATTATATGAAACTTTTGGGCGCAGCCTTTTAAAACGTCTTCAGAAGTCAACATTGCGGCCTAATATGACTATCGCCATCGTTGGGACAAACGATCTGATTTTGCCGTTTTATAGTAAAACGATGGCAGAACAAAACGTAACTCCACAAGAAATTATTAGTGGGTATCAGGAGCTGGCTGCACTTTGTCATACTCGGGAAAGTAAATTATTGACAACCACCATTGCACCGTTACGCTTGTTTGATTTACCGGATCCCTTGCCGGCAGAACAAATTATTACTAGTCAGCGACGAACGATTAATGCATGGTTGCGCCAGCAGTCATGGATTGTCGATGGGGCACGTCAACTCCGCGATGCCCACGATAATTTAACAGCTAAGTACGATTTTGGTGATCATTTACACTGGTCGCCAGCGGGCGGTCAAGAAATTGCTAAACTAATGATTCCACAGGTAAAAAAATTGGTTAATTAAAAAGCATCCGTTAATATCATTACAATATTAACGGATGCTTTTATCAGTTATTGACCACCTGTAGGTGGAGTTTGAGTAGCATTTGAAGATTCAGTTGTGCTTCCACTGTTACCATTGTTATTGCCATCGGTAGCAGATGAACTAGCAGCACTTGAGGAATTATTACTGCTGCTCTCAAAGTATGAGCTGACGGAAGAGGATAAACTCGAACTAGAACTTTCATTACTAGAAGAACTAGATGAACTATCGTTATCGTCGATGGCGGTATATTCAAGCGCCCACTTAGAGTCTTTAACTACTAGGCCGCGCCGCCCACGATAACGAACTGCTTCAACGGTATCGGGCATTCGCCAATCACTGGCGTGATTCTTACCGTCTAAGTATTCCATAATTGCTCGGTAAAGTAGGATTGCGGACTTTTCATAAGCACTCGAAATCGAATTCTTCATTGGTTGATCATAACCAGTCCAGATGGCTACTGAGTAATTCTTTGTATACCCAGCCATCCATGAATCCATGACCCCTGATTGACTGTGACCAGAAGGATAGTTTGTGGTCCCAGTCTTGCCGGCTTGGTGGACACCGCTAATGCGGGCGGCGGTCCCAGTACCATCGGAACTGTCAATGACACCTTTGAGCATGTAGGTAATCATGTATGCTGTCGCTTTGCTCATTGCACGTCTACCATGCTTTCTATAGTTGATGGTCTTGCCATCCTGAGTAGTAATTGATG
>DWZS01000076.1 GCA_019117445.1 Candidatus Limosilactobacillus excrementigallinarum
TTAATAAAGTAACTTAAAAATTTGTTGAGGGGGTTACGGTTATGAAAAGCGCACAACAAAAAGTATTGACGGGGACAGTTCTATTGATGTCAGCATTCTTACTAGGAGGCTGCGCATCCACTAGTACAACCTCAACATCTAGTCACAAGGCGACTTCTGCGAAGGTTGTTAAGAAGAGTAACAAGACTAGCGAAAAGAGTGCTAAACAAAATTCAGCAAATAAGAATGTTGCATTTGTTGCTACCCCAGCTACTAATAATTCAAGTTCTAACTCAACGGTGACAGCTGCTAGTTCATCCGTTAGCCAACAAGCATTGCCAACTTCAAGTTCTGCTGTTGCTAGCCACCAAAAGAGTTCATCAACAGCAACGCCAAACCGTTCTGATGCGGATGTTTTGAATAGTTTTATCGCGGCTAGTGGCCTTCAACAACGTGAAGGAAACCACTACTTTGTTCAAAGCCAAGGTAACGGTCAGTACCGGGTTGAAGTACGGAACACAGGAAAGAATCAAGACCAAAATGTTGCTAACTTGACTGGTCTATACAACTACAACGCCAATAACAATCAAGTTCAAAAGATGGACCCAATCACAGGTCAATTTAACTAAGTAAATCAACTGTTTCCAACTTAAAGGTAAAGGAGCGACTGATAAATTCGGTCGCTCCTTTTGTTATTAAAAATGTAAATTTAACATCGTCACAATACAGTAGGTTAAACCGCTGGCAATGACTGGACCAGCTGCGATTCCTTTGAAGAGTACAACACCCATAATGGTTCCGAATACGAGAGCCACGGTCACCTGTGGTGAGGTCGAGAGTTGATTGACGCCCAACCGCGATAAAACTGCGACGGCAATTCCCATTGCAATTGCGATCCAACCTGCTGGTGTTCTAAAGACCCGCATTAAATCATGAAAAGTAATTTCACCTGTAGCAATTGGAATCAGAATTGCTACAGAAATGATTGTTACTCCCCAGTTGATTCCTTTACTTTGAATGATGGGAAGCCATTTTTGAGTAAAAGGGAGTGCTTTAATCAGCATGACAACCAAAGTCGCAATCACTAATGAACTATTTTTTCCTACCATTGCAATTATTAAAACTAGTACGAGAAATAACCAAGTTTCCATATCAATCTCCTTAGATGTTTTTTACTATCATGCCATTTTCCCTTGTGTTTGTCATTAAAAAGAGTAACATAGTAAACTATTAGGTACCTAATGATTAGGCACCACGAAATTATTGAAAGTAAAGGACAGTAAAATGGATGAAAAACACGCACTGTTCCACCAATTAATGAAAAACACCCGTGTGATTCACGAAATTGCCTTGCGTAATCGCAAACATATCGGTCATTTTCAAGGTGGTGGTCAGATTATTGCGGTTCTCGGCCAACACGGGAACCAATTTTATCAAAATGAGTTAGCCAAGCAAGTTCATGTAAGGCCGAGCTCGTTATCTCAAGTTTTGAGTCGTTTAGAACAGGATCAGCTAATTACACGAAAGCGTGATTCACAAGATCGGCGCCAAATTGTCGTTAGCTTGACTCAAAAAGGGCTAGAGAAGAATAAGGAGCTGGAAGCTGAACGCGAAGAGTTTGTCGATGCCCTACTTGACCGACTGAGCATCGATGATTGTAAAGAGTTGATTCGGATTGGCAGCCTTATGGTGACGGGCCTACAGAATAAATATCAAAAGGATGGTGGAGAGTAAATGATCAAAATTGCTAAACGAAATTTAGAATGGTTACCAACTACGCTAGCCGTCCTATTTCTTTTTTTCCAAGTTGCAGCTGATTTGTATTTGCCGACCATTACCTCGGATTTAATTGATAAAGGGGTTTTACAACGCGATATTCATTACATTTGGAATGAGGGCGGCAAGATGCTTTTGGTAGCTGCAATTGGGCTAGTTGCTGCTAGTTTGAACGTTTACTTTGCCTCAACGCAATCAATGAAGGTGGGGCAAAAGCTTCGGGAGCAGGTTTACCGGACGGTCCTAAAGTTTTCTAGTCAGGAAATGAGCAAGTTTGGTGATTCCTCACTCATTACCCGTTCAACTAACGACATTGTTCAAATTCAAAATGTAATGGTGCAAGTTTTACGGATGATGCTTCAATCACCGATTATGTTAGTCGCTGCTTGTGTCCTGGCATATTATCGTGAACCACGTTTAACTAAGGTTTTCTTAATTTCCTTACCGGTGTTGGCAATTGCTGTGATTGTCATTATGTACTTTGCTATTCCGCTATTTAAAAGCATTCAGCAAAAAACTGACCGGATTAACCTTGTTTTCCGGGAAGGTTTGACTGGCGTGCGGGTGATTCGGGCTTTTAATCAGGAAGCGCGTGAGCAAAATCGTTTTAAAGCTGCGAATGAGGACTATACCAAGACGGGGATTAAGGCTTACACATTGGTATCATTTCTCTTTCCGATCATGACGTTAGTGCTAAGCCTAACTAATATTGGGATTATTTGGCTAGGCGCTCATTTGATTGGTCAAATGAGCATGCAAGTTGGTAATCTAATTGCTTTTATGACTTATTCAACTCAAATCTTGATTAGCTTTATGATGCTTTCAATGGTCTTCGTATTTGTACCACGGGCCTCGGCATCTGCTAAGCGGGTTAATGAGGTGTTAGAACAACCACTTGTTATTGCCGACCCAGTTAAACCACAGGCCTTTAGTGGTTCACCAACAGCTTCCTTAGCTTTTGATCACGTTGATTTTCGCTATACCGGAGCAGAACAATTGGCACTGTCTGATTTGAATTTTAATATCAAGGCCGGGCAAACGTTGGCCATTATCGGTGGAACTGGTTCAGGAAAGTCATCATTAGTCAATTTGATTCCTCGTTTGTTTGATATTGAAAACGGACAAATTAAAGTGGATGGTTATCCAGTGAATGAGCTTTCGCAACATGACTTACATAGGTTAATCTCAATTACGCAACAAAAGGCCGTCCTCTTTACTGGAACGATTCGTTCCAACATGCAATTTGGACTGCCAAACGCAACTGATGAACAAATATGGCATGCGCTGAAGATTGCTCAAGCAACTGATTTTGTTAAAGAAGCGGGTGGCTTGGATGCTGTGGTCGAACAAAACGGGGGGAACTTCTCTGGTGGACAGCGGCAACGGCTCGCAATTGCCCGGACAATTATTAAACCAGCCTCAGTCTACATCTTTGATGATTCATTCTCCGCGCTAGATTTTAAGACGGATGCTCAGTTAAGAATGGCTCTCCATCAGGATGCGGAATTGCAGAAGGCCGTAACCGTGATTGTTGCACAACGGATTTCGACGGTGGCCGATGCTGACTTAATTCTGGTTCTAGATGACGGTAAGGTGGTTGGCCAAGGAACTCACCAACAATTAGTTGCCGAAAATAAAACTTACCAGCAAATTCTGAATTCACAAATTCAAAAGGAGGCGCATCACCATGCATAATGGACCACGACGGGGGAAGCCAGCGAAGGCCACGCATTTTTGGCCCACCACCAAACGTTTAATTTCATACTTAGGTCCGTGGAAATGGGGTGTTATTGTTTCGGTCATCATGGCAATCATTTCTGTAATTCTATCGATCATGGCACCAAAGATCTTGGGTGAAGCGACAACCACGATTTATGATGGGGTGGTTCGTGGTTACCAAGAAATGAAGGCGGGGATGAAGCTTCATTCACTCCCGATTGATTATTCCAAGATTATGCGGATTGCGATTGTTGTTGTCTTGTTGTACGTTTTTTCAGGCCTATTCAGCTTTGTTCAACAAGTTATGATGACGCGGATCTCTCAACGGGTTGTTTATAATCTTCGTCAAGATTTGAAAGCTAAAATGGCGCGGGTGCCAATTAAATATTACGATACCCATTCTAATGGGGACATTATGAGTCGAATGGTGAATGATATGGATAATATCGCCGGGACCCTCCAACAAGGGATGATCCAAATTATTACCAGTACTATTACTTTTGTTGGTGTCCTTGCCCTGATGATTTCAATCAGTTGGAAACTGACGTTGGTGGCATTAGTTATCATTCCCCTCAGTCTGTTAGTGGTTGGCTTTGTGGCCCCGACAGCACAAAAGCTGTTTGCTCGACAACAAGCTACTTTGGGTGAAATCAACGATCAAGTTGAAGAAACTTATGCGGGCCACACGATCGTCCGGGTTTTTAACCACGAACAAGATGAACAACAACAGTTTTCCAAGAAAAATCAGCAATATTATCAAGCTGCTTGGAAGGCACAATTCTTTTCGATCTTGATTTTTCCATGTATGAACTTTGTGAGAAATGTTGGTTACTTATTGGTGGCAGTTGTTGGGGCAATTCAGGTTGCTCATGGTCAAATTACCCTTGGTAACGTGCAGGCCTTCCTCCAATATTCCAATCAATTTTCACAACCCATTACACAGATTGCGAACCTTTCCAGTACCATTCAACAGACAATTGCATCCGCGGAACGGATTTTTGAGGTGATTGATCAACCTGAAATGGATAATGAACTCGCTACGACTCCCACCAAATCTGGCGACCAACCAGCAATTGAGTTTGACCACGTCAAGTTTGCTTATCAACCAGATGAGCCTTTAATTAAGGATTTTAATTTATCTGCACCCCGGAATAAAATGGTGGCAATTGTTGGTCCTACCGGAGCGGGGAAAACAACGATTATTAATTTGCTAGAACGTTTCTACGACGTTGATGGCGGTCATATTTACTATAATGGTCAAGATACACGATCAATGACGCGGGAAGACCTGCGTAAGCACGTGGGGATGGTTTTACAAGATACTTGGCTCTTTACGGGGACCATTTTCGAAAATATCAAATATGGACGTAACGACGCAACGGATGAAGAGGTCTATGAGGCCGCGCGCTTAGCATATGCAGACTCATTTATTCGTGAATTACCGAATGGATATGATACGATTTTAGATGAAACAGCATCCAATATTTCCCAAGGACAACGGCAATTGCTGACGATTGCCCGGGCCTTTTTGGCAGATCCTGACATTTTAATCTTGGACGAAGCTACCAGTTCAGTTGATACTCGAACAGAAGCATTAATCCAAAATGCCATGAATGATATTCAGAAGGGGCGGACCAGCTTTGTTGTTGCTCACCGTCTTTCTACTATCCGCGATGCTAATCAAATTATTGTGATGAATCACGGGCAGATTATTGAAACTGGTAATCATGAATCACTGATGGCCCAAAATGGTTTCTATGCTGATCTCTACAATAGCCAATTTGCCGGGAATCAGTTGGCTAATTAGGAAGGGTAAAAATGCAAACAAAATATGCGCGTACGCAACAATTATTAGCAGAGATGGTCACTAAAAAGGTTGTGCCAGGAGTAAGCTATGCAATTTTTGATGGTTCAAAAACCATTCGTAAAGTCATGGGGATGGCAGAGGTGACACCGCGATCAATTCCGCTTCGGGATGGGATGCAGTATGATTTAGCTTCGTTAACGAAGGTGGTGGGAACCGTCCCGGTAATTGCATTGTTTCTGCAGGCTGGCGCCCTACATTTGGATGATCCTGTGCGAAAATTTCTTCCTGAGATCAATAATGCAGCGGTTAAAGTGCGTCACTTGATAACGCATACGGCGGCCATCGAAGGTTATATTCCTCACAGGAATGAGCTCCCAGCTGATCAGTTACTGGACGGCCTATTGACAATGGAACGGATTGGGCCCAATTTAGGAAAGAACATTCTATATACAGATATTGGTTTTATCTATTTAGGTCTCATCGCTGAACGAATTTGGGGACAACCAATTCAGGTGTTGAGTCAACGTCATATTTTTCAACCTTTGGGAATGACGCGGACTACTTACACACCTCATTGGCAAGATTGTGTCCCAACGGAAATTCAGAAGCAACGCGGCCTAATTCGAGGATGTGTTCATGATCCGAAGGGCTTCATCCTGCAACGTCATTGCGGGAGTGCAGGGCTTTTCTCAACATTAGATGATTTGTTGAAATATAGTCACGCCTTGCTAGAAACTAATTTAGACGGGATTTTGACTGACCGCACAGTCTCGTTGATGTTCCATGATCAGACCCCGCTAACTGGTGATCATAATCGGGGACTCGGTTGGAAGTTATTACATGCCCATACAGCAGATCATCATTCCATCATCAGCCATACTGGCTTTACGGGGACATGGTTAATTTTAGATCGACAAGATGATCAAGGAATGATTGTTTTATCAAATCGAGTCCATCCAAGTGCGAATAATGATGATTATTTGAATTATCGTGGTTTAATTATGGCTACCCACCTTGATGAAAAGAATCGCTAAAGAAAGGCGGCTCTAGAACACTGTTAGAACAGTGCTTTAGAGCCGCCTGTTTGTTAATTAAAATATTTTCGTTTCAGTTGATCCATCCGCATTACCATGAGGGTCTCGAATAAACATAAGAGTGATACTAATGGTAGGTAAACCGAAGACGGGGTTACGAAGATGATGAAGATTAAAATCCATGATCCCCAATTCCACCGCCGATCCAGTTTGAGGGCCTTGGATAGTTGCTGCCGTTCATGCTCGCTACGAATCATGGGTAGCTGGCTGGTTAAAAAGGTAAAGAGGCGGAATTCCCAAAATGATTCACCAATAAAGATAATGGTCATTAAGGTCACGAAGATTGTTGACATGGTATCCCCCTTAAAAGGTTGGTTTAATCTCTAGTGCTGCTTGTTCGCTCAGGTCAGCATCTGGGTACTTATTATGGAGTGCTTCCAGGAGCATTCGCTTAGCCAGCATACCATTTCGGGTTAAGATTGGTCCGTGGAAGTAGGAGCAGTAAGTGTGCTTATAAATGGCACCTTCGGTATGGTCTTCGCCGTTATTACCATGACCGGATTGGACAATACCGAGCGGTTTTTCATCTGATCCTAGGAAAGTACGTCCATTATGGTTTTCAAAACCGTGGTACATTTCACCAGTTTCCTCATTTTTGATTTCAATATCACCAATAAACCGGGTTTGATTTTGCATTGCGGATCGTTGCTGACTTTGAGTAATGGTGTAATGGCTAAGGATCCCTGCTCCCGGGATTTTATCACCATTGGCATCCACATAGTATTGACCGAGTAATTGAAAGCCACCGCAAATCGCGAGAAATGGTTTACCATCGTTAATAAATTTCGCCATCCCAGCTTTTTTTTGTGGAATGTCTTTGGAAATTACAGATTGTTCATAATCTTGACCACCACCAAAAACAGCAAGATCAAACTTGGCTGGATCAAAATCATCACCGATGCTGACGATTTCGGAAGTGATGTCGGTGTCCATTTGTTTGCCATAATATTTAAGGGCAATAATGTTACCAATATCGCCATAAGTGTTCATTAGGTCACCATAGAAATGGGCAACATGTAGTTGATACTTTGCCATTAGTTCATCCCTCCTTGAATATATTTTCGTTCAGCTAATTCTTTACGTAGTTGGAGCATGGCAGTGTAACTGGAAAGTAAGTAAACGTGCTTCGTAGGCATTTTTTTAATGGCATCGATTACTTTGGTAAGGTCTGGTTCCTCTTGAATATGTTCGATGCCAGCCATCCGCAGACGGGTCGAAATATCTTTGTAACGTTCTCCTCCAGTAAAGAAGTGAGTAATCCGTGGTAAATTGAGTTTCTCAAAGTTGCCATCCCAGATCCAACTGGTATCAATTCCATCCGCGTAGTTGGCGTTTAGTAGAAAGCCAAAGCTAAATGGTTCTGGATCAGTTAGGACCATGTCAATGACCTGATTGAGTCCGACTGGATTCTTCACTAAGACTAGAGTTACTTCCTTGCCATCGACGTTGATAATTTCTTGACGACCAAAAACGTGTTCATCAGCTTGAAAAGCGTTTTGGATCTGTTCAGGAGAAACACCTAAGAAACGACCAAGCGAATAAGCAGCCAGAGCATTGTAAATGTTGTATAAACCACCTACACCAATTTTAAATTGGTGACCATCAATCGAGAATTTTGAAGAGGTGGGGGTCATCTGACCTAATTCAGTGACCCGGTACGTTAATTCAGGACGATGAAAGCCACAGTGAGGACAGAAATATTCACCAAGGCTAGCATACGTAATATTATGGAAGTGAAGAATATGTTGACACTTTGGGCATAGCAGGCCATCCGTATTTGCAGGGGCTCGTAAATCATTTTGATGGTCATTATCAAATCCATAATAAATAACGGGATTTGGGAGGTCTTTTGTGTTAAAGATCTGTTCATCACCGTTAGCGATAATCGTTGCCTGCGGTGCTAACTTAACTCCCGCCAAGATCTTGTCGTAAGTCGTATAGATTTCACCATACCTATCCATTTGGTCCCGGAAAAGGTTGGTCATTACGATAGCAATTGGCTGAATGTGTTTGGTGACCATCCGCACGTTTGCTTCATCCACTTCAAGGACTGCTAGGCCCTTCTTTTTGGCTCGAGGAGCTGTAATGAAGGCCGTCACGATGCCTTGTTCCATGTTAGATCCAGACGGGTTTGTAACGACGTTAGGATACTTTTCGCGGAGTACCCGAACACTGAGTGCGGTGGTTAG
>DWZS01000077.1 GCA_019117445.1 Candidatus Limosilactobacillus excrementigallinarum
CATTCAACCAAAGTAATGACTTTAAAAAAATAACCGTAACGGGAAATTAATCCTGCTACGGTTGTTTTTTTATACTGTCCGATTCCACAAGAAACTGTTTAATAACGCATTCACGTCTGGATTGGAATGCAATCGACTGTGCGATGCCTGCTTGCCCTTCATCTCCTGTTCTTGATAGGACTTTGCACGAGAGGCAACCAAGTAGCGCATTGATTGCGCCGACTGGATGGTGAGATCGCCATCCGTTCCTGAACCCTTATCTCCATAAATATTCAGCACCATCGCCGAACGTGGATACATTTTGCGTAACCCTTCTAGATAGCGATATTGTTTTGTAACGTTATTCAAGGGCCGGCCATTTTTTGCTAGTCGATCATGATTCTTGTTGGTATCAGCCATCACCAAGCCATTAAAGTGACCAGCAATCGCCACCTGTTTGTTCAAAATTGGCAGTCGTCGATCATCGCCATATTGTCGGAGATAATACATGATTGCCATATTTCCCATCGAATGACCTACTAAGTTGATCCGCTTAAAACGGTACTGATTTTGTAACGTAACGATCACGTTTCGGGACCAGCGGCCATCTGTTCGATAGTTACCGTTCCGTGGATTATCAAAGTTCACTTCGACAATTGGATTCTCGCTCTTGGCCTTAATTTTACCCGTTAACTTCACACTGCCATTTGGACGGACGTTGGCCCGGATCACGGCATTCTTGCTCGTAATTCCTTCTTTCACCGCCCCATTTACCATATATTCTTCAGCATGGTAACTGCTTCCATACCCATGGAAAAACAGCGTGGGTGTACCAATTGTTGTTCGCCCGCTAACGGGGTGATACGAAACAGTTTTAGCAAATAAACGGCCAGAGTAATAACTAAAGCCTAATCCGGTAACTACTAGAATCACCAGTAGCCACCACCATCGTTTCTTCATCCTAATCCTCCTGGGCACCATGCATCCGGTGAAGCGAATGTTTCAAAATAAATGGTGCCAAAATCGTTGCTAAGACAATGACGGTAATGATGTCCGAGTAGTATTTCTCAGAAAGTAAATGGGCTTGAAAACCAATTTGGGCCGTAATTAATGACATTTCACCTCGGGCAATCATTCCGCTCCCGATAATGTAACTGCTATTGAGGTCAAAGCCAGTTAACTTGGCCCCACCACCACAACCAAGAAGCTTCGTCAAACAAGCCAACACAGTCATCATGATGATAAACCACAATGAATCCAGGAAGTGATCAAAACGCATACTTAACCCCACGTTCACGAAAAAGATCGGAATAAACATTGCATAACCAATTGGAACAAAACTGCGGTTAATAACCTCTTTTTTCTTCGTATTCGCAATGGCAATTCCCGCGAAGAATGAACCCACGGCCCCACTCAAGTGAACGGCATCCGCTAAGGCAGCCATTCCAAGACACAAAATCATCGCCACAACGCTCGGTGCCGCGGTCGTCAACAAGTCCGAACTGATTTCCATTAAGTATGGTGCCAGCCACCGTACCAAGAGATAGGTGCCACCGAAGAAAATGACTTGTAACAGGATGACTAATGGTAGACTCATCCGTTGTCCTGATTGGCCATTCATCATACTAATCAGAATACTTAAAAGGAAAACACCACCGATATCATCAGCAACGGCCGCCCCTAGGATCGTGGCTCCTTCTTTACTACCGAGCTGGTTGTAGTCCCGTAGGACCGCCACAGAAATGCTGACTGAGGTTGCAGAAAAGATCACCCCGATAAAGAGCGACTCAAACCACTGCATTCCGTACAGGTCAGCAGCCACGCCCATTACGACAATTGGGAGAAGCATTCCCATCAAGGCCACGACCACCGCCGGTTTCAGATACTTTTTGAGGAGACTCAAATCGCTTTCCAAACCAGCAATGAACATTAAAATAATGACCCCAATTTCTTGGAATTCATTGATCATGTGGGTCTGGGTAATCCAACCAAAAACTGCAGGACCCATCACAATGCCGACTAGAATCTGCCCGATCACATCAGGAATGCCCATCCGCATACTAAAGTGTGAAACAACCTGCGTAACTAACAAAATAATGGCTAACGTTGCAATAAAGTTCATAAAATCCTCCGTGATTTAGTGGCTACCAATTGCTTGGTGTCGCGACGTAGTCATCAACGCCGTCCGGATTACCGGACCATTTGAATTTGTCATACCAAATAGCGTGTTGCTGCTGGTCTAAGGCGTCAATCATTAACATTTCGTTGGTGCTCAAAGTGAAATCAAAAATATCCGCATTTTCTTGCATTCGTTGCTCATGCGTCGTCTTTGGGATGACCACAAAGCCGTGTTGTAGGCTCCAGCGTAATTCTACTTGGGCAGTCGTCTTGCCATGCCGCTTCGCAATTTCTTGAATTCGTTCATTTTGAAGCAACTTTCCGTTACCTAGTGGTGACCAGGCTTCGAGCTGGATGCCTTGTTGCTGACAAAAGTCCACAATTGGGCGTTGCAAAATGCCTGGATTAAATTCAATCTGGTTAATGGCTGGCATTACCGTTGCGTGATCAATCAGGTTAATCATCCGCCCATTATCGAAATTGCAGACCCCAATGGCGCGTACTTGACCATCCTTCAAGATGGCTTCCATGGCCCGCCACGTTTCATTAAACTTGCCATTAACTGGCCAGTGCTCCAACAACAGATCAACATGGTCCGTTTGCAAATCCTTGAGTTGGCCTTCAAAACCGCGACGAACTCGATCATAATCTCCCTGATCACCGTTAAAAATCTTAGTGGTGAGAAAGATTTGCTCACGGTTAACGATTCCCGCCGTGATGGCATCTTGAATTCCGGCACCAACACCGGCTTCATTTCCATATTGCTTGGCCGTATCAAGCAAGACGTACCCATTGGCTAAGGCCGTTTTGACCATTGTCCGTGTTTCATCTAACGGCGTTTTCCAAACCCCTAAGCCAAGCTGCGGAATTTTCACACCATTATTTAATGTAATTGTTGGCTGTAAATTTGTATTCATCCTCGACACCTCCTGTTAACATTATAAACTGATTAGAAATAATTATATAGAAAAAGTCGTCCAGTTGCGAAAATACAACTGGGCGGCTTTCGCTTACCCGTTTTCCTGAATTCTTTGCACCATTTTTTGATAATCGTCATCAGCAAAAATCTCCTGATGAACTTGATCATTCAATGTTGCAGCATCGCTAGCAAATGAATACACCGGGCGACCATTCTTGGCGAAGCGTTCAATCAAATCTTGATACTTAGTTTCCCGATTAATATCAAGATAGGCCGTACAATTCTGCATTAACTCCTCAACCCGTGGTTGCGAAATGCTAGCGTAAACATGGACATTGTGGAAACGCATGTAGTGCAAAAGAGTTGGACTAACTAATGAGAAGGCCGCCACATGGAATTCGTAATCTGGCAGTGCCTTTGCCAATTCGGCTAAATGAATCATTGAATCGGACGCGGTCAAGGTGAAAAACTTGCCCTTAACCGGCTTAGTCAGCTGTGGCAATTGACCATGTTTGGCAATGGTTTCCCATTCTAAACTATGATATTGCCACCACTTTTCCCGCATTCGACCAGCGGACTGTAAATTCCACGGCTTGTCGGGAGAAGCATAATGAATAATCTTTGGTTCAGGACAATTAAGCATTTTTTCAAAATACCCTGGCGCATTTCCAGGAGCTAAGGAAACATCCCGATCATAACCAATCACATAGTTATATTCCAAGCCTAATTTTAAATACCGATGATTAAAAAATTGATTTAAAACCGTCTGATCGGCATCTGAGATTCCCTTTTGTTGTGCCGCGGCCAGCATATTATCGACCAAGTCGGGATTTTCGCGCAACTTTTGGTTGTTAAACAAGATAATTCCGGCATTGAAAATGTCCGCCAAAAAGACATCATGCACTGCCGCAATCGGATAATCATCAAGGTTCATTGTCCACAATTCGCTAATATTTTGATCAACAATCGCATCACTATCAATATACAGTGCACGATCTTCAGCAACTAGCCGCGGAATCATCAAGCGTCCGTAAGTAATCTTACTAATGTGAGCTTTAGGTGATTCAGCATTACTAAATAATTCTGGATTAATCTTTAAATCGACTAGTTCACTGCCAAACTGTTTTAATCGATGATTTAAGTTTAAAAAGTATTCTTGAGGAATATCTGAATTAATTAAATAAATTTTAACCCGTCGCAAATGGTACACGATCGACTTAATTGTCGTGGTAATTTGTTCCGTATAATGATTGTCACCAGATAGGACAATCGCTTTTTTAGTTCCCATTAGATTCTTGCTCCTTTGATAATGCATCCAGCACCGTTAGTGCCCCCGTTGCTCTTTGGTAGTAATCATAATCACTAACCCGTTGTGCTTTATCCCTTAAATCAATTAATGCCACTCGCAAATTTTTATCTAAATAATGATAATTGATGTCAATTAAATCCATTGTGCTGATTTGCTCTTGTAAACAATGAACTTTTTCATAAGCTTTAACCATTTCTTGGAAACGTGTTTGTACTAACTCCGGCCGATTAATCGTTAGATTGTAATCAATTTGATTAGCAAACGAGATCCGATCTGCTCCGAGACATGCCTGCCATAATACCATCGTGTCTTCATAATAAGAATAATTTTCGGGAAAACGTAATTGTTCAAAAAGGCGGCGGCGATAAAGTTTACCCCAAACACAATCATTCACTGCGTTTAAGGACGGACCAATCTTTTGCAACCACTCGGCAGTCGAATAAACTCCATTAAATCTCGTATCTTCAGGTGACAGACTGGTCAAAATAAAGAATTGATTAGTTGCAACATCACGGATTTTGTAAAAAGAACTCGCAATTTCAGAATGATACTCCCTGAGCTGCGCTACTAAATTCGCAATATAAGCTGATTCAATAAAGTCATCCCCGTCAACAAATGTTATGAATTCACCAGTTGCATTTTGAAGACCATTATTACGCGCACTGGCAACTCCTTGATGCTTTTGCGTAATCACTTTTATTCTCGAGTCTTGATGAGCAAACTGAAGTCTAAACTGAGCGGTATTATCTGTCGAACCGTCGTCAATCACGATTATTTCTAAATTTAAGTATGTCTGATTGACGATACTTTTCAAACAATCGCCTAAATAATCTTGAAGGTTGTACGCCGGTACAATCACTGTCACTTTATCCATTGCCACTACTCTTCCCCTTGTATTTTTCAATCAAAGATAACCGGTATGCAGCCTGATCCCGCACATTAACATCTTTATAGTGACTTGCTACCAATTTTTTAAGATTTTCCTCATATTCATGATGCATAAATTTGGTGTTAACGTTAGATAATCCCAATAATGCGATGGATTCATTCATCGCTTTTAATCCTGCATACTTAAATCGGTTATCTCCTTCTTCCGTAGTAATTGAACCAGCATGTTTTTTTCCATAATCAAAGGTTTGATTTCCTAGCATTGATCTCAATCAACGTTGAACAACTTTTATCATCTTAATATTAAGCCATCTATCGGGTTCGAACCGACGACCTCATCCTTACCATGGATGTGCTCTACCTAGCTGAGCTAAGATGGCACTGTTAGTATAACTGATTTGGTTAACCGTCATCAAGAATGATCAGCAATCTAAAAAACGTCCCGAATGATATTGCATTCAGGACGTTATTTTAATTATTTAAGGTAGGCTTCAGCTTCCGCGGTAGATAGATCAAATTGATCCATCAATGTCTGAACTGCTTCATCATGATTAGGTTCATACTTTTTCAATATTACTGCTGCCTTCTTCGCCGCTTCCGTTAACCCTTCTTTGCGACCTTCTGCAATTCCTTGTTTATGGCCTTCTGCCATGCCTTGCTTATGACCTTCTACCATGCCTTCTCTGCGACCTTCTGCCATACCTTCTTCAAGTCCTCGTTCACGACCCGCAGCTCGCGCATCTGCTAGATTCATCTCATATGTCATAAAGCTCCTTCTCCTTTCTGGATCCGCTTTAATTTCTCGCATCGTTTCCATAATTTTAACCACAAATGGATCTCTTGAATTAACCTTATTTTCCATCAACTGAAGAAAACTCTTTATTTTCATCTTATCATGAATCACTGCAGCTTTGGCATTAAAAATAATTTCATGAAGACCGTCTCCAGCCTTCAAATCATGGTCTACAGAATCCCGATTTTCAAATTGGTAACGGGCTCGCCCCTTTCCATAATAATCAAAGTCGCAAAAAATAATAACATACGTGGGATAGGCCGCCAGTTTTTCAAAACCGTCCCCTGGATTCAAAATATCAAAATCAGATTGCCGCAAATAATACCGTAACCGATACGGTAAATTATGATGATTTGCCACCTGCATTTCAATCATGAAAATCCGCCCTTGATCATCACGGGCATAAATATCAAATCGTGATCCTCGTGAGTCTAAGGGCCCATCTATCGTATACTGGTGTTGGTGAAATTCAATTTTCTGAACCTTCAGTTCAGGAACGGCACGTTGAATTAGTTCCAAACATAACTCTTTTTTCTGCATCACCATTCCGAACATCACATCACTCGCAATTCCAAGTGATTCCCATTTCTTCCGTAACTGTTCATACTGCGTTAACTGCGTCTCTCGCTTCATTAAGTGTCCTCCAAATAATTAGTACAGAATATGCTGCCTACTATTTAAAGACGTAAAAAGGAGACCAATTCATCTGGCCTCCCTTAAAATTAATTCATTAATGATTTTTTAGCGATATTTTGTTGGCTCACAACCGGCAGCTGCAAACTTGGTTGTCCCTTAATTGGGGTCACCTTAATTTGACCAACTGTTGCGCCCTTCTTCAATGGGGCACGAAGCTTATGCTGGCTAATTGTCCGCTTACCCTTTAACAAAGTTAATTGCCCACTAACTTGCTTGATCTTGGTTCCCTTTGGTAACCACAATGCTGCTGTTTGTTTCAAACCAACCTTAACCGCCTTTCGTTTACCATGCGCAACCCGCACTTGATTAGTTAACTTCTTCAAATCACTAGGTTGTTGCAAAGTCACTGGTTGGTAAGCACCTTGAACGGCTTCCAACATCTTATTAGTTTCTTTAAACTGCTTACTATAATCATGAATATCGGTTCCTAATACCACCGTAATTAGACGGCGATTATTAAAGATTCCAGTCCCCACAAAACAGTTACCGGCCTTATCCGTTGATCCCGTCTTCAAACCATCCATCGTCCCATTTTTGGGTGCATTCCCGTTATTGGGCAACATTCCGTTGATGTTCAGCATATTATAGCTTTGCTTATCATCAACTTTAAATTCAACGTTCGTGGCCTTAGTAATATTTAATGCATCCGGATACTTATTGACCAAATAACGACTAATCAACGCCATATCCTTAGCTGAAAAGGCATTCTCCGCTTTCTTAGAAACTCCCTTAATTCCATTCGAACCGAGCTCACCATTTGATAGCCCAATCATATTATAGATTTTAGCATCGTGAACACCGGCCTTTTGGGCCACTGCCTGCATTTTTTTATTAAAGGCCGCAGTACTACCCGCTGAAGATAATGCCAAGGCTTCCGCACTGCCATCCGCCGACACAATCATCATTGATTCACACAATGAGCGAACCGTATAGCGATGTCCCGCCTTTAATTCAACATTGGAAAAGTGCCAGTCCGTTGACGTTTTGGCAACCTTACGATTGATCTTAATTTTTTGGTTCCAGCTCAGCTTTCCATCCGCAATGTCTTGCTCGATCACCGCTAGAGTTAAGATTTTGGTACATGATGCTACCGCTAATTTCTGATTAGCATTTTGTTGAAACAGGATCTGACCAGTTTGCGCATCCATCGTAATGGCCGCTTTGGCTTCTAACTTAGTTTGGTCAGCCTTGGCCGTCGAAGTAAAAGTCATTGTGAAGCAGCTTAAAACCATCACGAATGTTGTAAGCAGTAACCCTAACTGCATTAATCGTTTCTTCAAGATAATCCTCCTCTTACTTTTGCGGCCCCATGTTCATGGGTGCTGGCATTGGCCGGGGTTGCTGGTTCGCCCGAAACCGTTCGAGTGACTCTTGGCGAATCTTCGCCGCGTCCTTTTTTAATTTCGTATTATTTCCCGGGTTATATACGTTGAAATCCCCCACCAAATGGATTGCGGTTAGTTCCAATTCGTCCGGTACCAAGAAATCATTTTTGAGCAGACTCACCAAATACTTGGCAGCATCATTCAGATTTTCTAACGCCCCAAAGTTTTCCGTATTTGCTTCCATTTCAGAAGTCTTATCAATGTTCCACTGATAGTATTCATTAAATTGATCGACAATGTGTTGCATCTTATGTCGTAATTCCCGACGAAACTGCGGAACACCCCGCATATCTTCTGAAATATATTTATTTTTAGCCACAAATTCGAGATTAAACCCATTTTGCGTGGGCTGCTGCTTCGTTTGATCAGCAGGCTGTTTAACCTGTGGGCTAATGTGAAATTGAATTAAACGTGCTTCCATCATTTTTACCTCGTTATCAATATGTATAACAACTCGCCGCCAATCCACCAGCCATAAGCTAAGACAATTGCGCCAAATACGTCTGATGGATAATGAGCATGGAGAGTTAACCGGCAACCAATGACCAAAAGCCATCCCAATAACACTAAACTGCGAATCAGTAAGTGTGGAAATAGCATTCCGATCATCAGTGCCATCATGGTGGTTCCTAGCGTATGGCCACTAGGAAAACTGTACGTGGGAGTGGCCTGACCAAATGTTGCTGGTCGCTGTCGTTTGAGGTGGTGTTTTACCCAAATACCAAATGCATCAACAGAGGCCAGCATGGCTAAAACATAAATTGCCCTTAGCCAGCGTCCCTGTACCATCAACAATCCCGCAAGTAAAAAATCCCACATGACCAACGCCTTGGGATCAAAAACACAGGCAACTAGCTGCCACCACCAATTATTTTGCTGCCGAATAATCCGATGCTGTAGTCGTTCTTCAACTAAACTAAAATGCGGCGAATAACGAATTCCCCAGCATAAGCAGACAAAGATTAGTCCCGCTATCAGTAGTTGCAATAGCCAGCTAATCGTTAATTGCGGTTGCATCATTCCACCACCTTTACCGTAACTTCATTAGTGTACCAAAGTTTCCGGAATTTGAGTATTGATTCTATACAAAGTCTGGTAATTTATGGTATTTTATTATTATTAAATTTAGATGAGAGGATGAGGCGTATGATTCCACGAATTGCGATTTCTGCTGACACATTAACTGAGGCCACTAATATCATTAACGAACGGGATGCCTCGTTTGCACCCCGTCCCATTATTGAAGCCCTCATTAAATCACACGCTCTGCCGATCATCGTCCCTAGTGTACCACCAGAATTAGCGAAGCATTACGTTGATCAGTTTGATGGCATCATTTTTGCAGGTGGTGAGGATATCGACCCAACCTTTTATGGCGAAGAGCCCCACCCTGGTCTGGGGATGACCTACCGTAAGCGGGACCTATCTGAACTCCAATTATTAAAGGAAGCCGTTAAAGCGGGCAAGGCTGTGATGGGAATTTGCCGGGGAATGCAACTGATTAATATTGGTTTAGGCGGTACCGTCTACCAAGATATGACGGAAAATCCGCACGCTGAGCTGCTGCATTCACAAAAGGCCCCTGGTAACCTGCCAACCCACCACGTTACAACAGTTGCTGGCAGCCGGATTCAGCAACTGGCTGGTGACCGTCTTTACGTTAATTCACGTCACCACCAAAGTCTGAATCAACTGGCTCCATCATTAAAGGTTACGGCAACGGCAGACGACCAAGTAATTGAAGCAGTGGAATCCGTTGATAGCGACCAAATTCTAGCGGTTCAATGGCATCCGGAAAACATGTACAAGCACGATCAAGTGGCCCAAAATATTTTCCACGACCTTGTGGCCCGGGCTACAAAGGTGGCCGAACGAAACTAATATTCCTAAGCGGACGAATTATTTTTTGTCCGTTTTTTTGATTCAATTTTGTCATTTCTTACGTCTTTTATTATTAGGGGTGATGACAAGATGGTCGAACCACTATTTTCTCAATACTAAAGGAATTAAAAATGATGTCTCCAAAGCCTTGCAAAATTTCCTCCATTACGTAGATAATAAAGATGTTCAAGATGATCAGTATGTCGATGAACTACGGGATTATATTCACCAACTCAGTCAAAATCGTAGATGGAGGAATGAATATATGGATAACAAAACGCATATGATGTTTCATGATGAAGACATTCGTGAAGAAGGACGCCAAGAAGGACGCCAAGAAGGCATCCAAATCGGTGAAGAATCAGGGATCAAAAAGGGAAAGACCCAAGCTATCCAGCAAATGATCACGATCACACGCCAGTTAGGTATTCCCGAAAAACAATTACAACAAAAAATCAGGCAACAATTTCACCTTTCCGATGATGAAATAAAAGCTTTATTTGAATAGTAAAAATCGGCGGTCCAAACTGGGCTGCCGATTTTCTAATTATAATGCGTCTAAGGCTGCTTTTAATTCCTTCGTCGTATAAATCTTACCATCCTCAAATCCATGGAATGGGTGAAGACTTTCTAACGCTGCCTCTTGGTATCGTTTGGCCCGTTGCAATGCGTACGCCTCCAGCGAACCGTCCTGAACATAGTTCATTAACTGACCACTAGGAGTCATTAATGGATTCAAGATCCGATCTTCTAGTTCATCCAGAATTTCCGTATATTCCGGTCCTAATTGAATTTGGTTAGCATATTGCGCCAACCGCTTAATCATTGCCAGGGCCGTTGCTTGATACTGAGTCTTTTTACGCGGATCTTCCTCCGCCACGATCCGGTTTCGTTCATCAGCCTGTTTCAAAACATCGTCTACTTCTGCTTCCGGCATCGCTGGATGCATGATGAAATAACTAGCTAATAACCGAATAAAGCGTAACGTCACCGTCTTCACCCCGACCGCAGTCGTGGGATCAAGATCCAGCATCCGCAGTTCAACATACTTAATTCCCTCTTTATGCAGCCGTTTCAACTCTGCGTTACCTTTAAAACGGACTGGACCGTGAAATTCATAATCCGAGGTCAAGATCCCTTCCTTAACCCCTTCTTCGATCCGCGCAACATAGCGGTCGAGATTAGTAAAATCACCCCGGAATTTGGTGCCAAATCCGTATGAACTTTGCCGCATACTCCGCATTGGGTGGGCTAGTTTCTGATTGGGTTCCAAATAATTAGCCTCCGCAACTGGACTCGCACCAAATAAGTACGTCAATAACCATCGATAGCGCACAAAGCCTTGAGCCACCACCGTATAGAGATAATTCATCGCGGAACGTTCATCTGGAAAACGATCTGGTAGTTGCTTGCGGACCAAGTCCACAATGTGTGGCTTGATACTCAAATTAATGTGGACACCACACGGAGTTCCTTGTGAATAGCCATGGCGTTTAGCCCACTCATGTAAATAGGCTTCCTTTTTTGGTCCCATCTTCGCTAACACTAACTTTGATTTGTCTTTTGGCAACCGAGGTGGCATGGAAAGGGGCCACAATAGTTCTCCAGGCGCTAACGCATTTCGGAGCGTGGTGTTTAACGCATAGAGATAGTGCATCGCTTCCAGCGCATAATCGGCTGCTGGAGTAACCGTTTCAGACATCACTTCCAAAAAGTCATTGGTCATCCATGGGTTGGTCTTTTCATCACCGATGCTGGCTGGATAAGGCTCTTGACTCAGATTCCCCTGACTATCAATCCGGTCCATTTCAATCTCGATCCCCATTGTAAAGTCGGCAGTTTGCGCGACCGCTTCATTTTGAAATATTAGTTGTCCAACTTTGCTAAACATAGCACCACCTACTTAATTAGATTTTTTTAATTTTTATCATTATACTCTAATTTTTGCGGTTGGCAAATGTTTAAACATCCCAAATACGCATAAATGGGACCCCAGTGTTCGACAAAGTCAAACTCTAGAATCCCATTACTCATTTATTCCGATGCTGCTAACTAAAAGTGTGAAGTAGGAATTGTGACAAAACCGTTAGCAGTCATTGTTATTAATAAAAATTCAAACCCGACCGCCCAACCACTGTTTTACAGTAATTGGATACCAGTCGCCGCACATTTTTCGCGCATCTCTTCTGGCCAAATACTTGCTTGAACTTCGCCAACGTGGGCCTTACCAAGTAATAACATGCATAGCCGGGACTGACCAATTCCACCACCAATCGTGTATGGCAGTTCCCCGTTTAAAAGCATCTTATGAAATGGTAATTGTTCCCGGTCCAATGCTCCCGCTTGTTCCAGCTGATACTTCATTGATTCAGGACTCACCCGAATCCCCATACTGGAAATTTCTAGTTTCCGTTGCAAAGGTTCATACCAGAAAATGATGTCACCGTTCAATGCCCAATCATCGTAATCTGGGGCCCGGCCATCATGCGGCTTTCCAGACCGCTTTAATTTATCACCAATTTTCATCACGAAGACACAACCTAATTCTTTGGCAATCCGGTCTTCGCGTTCCATTGGAGTTAAGTCTGGCCAGCAGTCTTCCAACTCCTGGGTCGTCACAAAATGAATTTCATCTGGCAAGTGGTATACCGCTTGGGGGAATTTATACCAGACTTCGTGTTCCATATGCTTGATCACTTTGAAGATTTTTCTTACCGTTGCCTTGAGCGTTTCTTCAGTCCGTTCTTCCTTCGCAATGACCTTTTCCCAGTCCCATTGGTCAACGTAAATAGAATGGAAGTTATCTAGATCTTCGTCCTTGCGAATGGCATTCATGTTAGTATAAAGCCCTTCATGCATACCGAATCCGTACCGTTTCAACACCAGTCGTTTCCACTTGGCTAAAGAATGAACAATTTCAATGGTTTCATCCGGTAATGACCTCATTGTAAACGAAACCGGCTTTTCTACTCCGTTCAGGTTATCGTTCAAGCCCGTGCTCTTTTCCACAAACATTGGCGCCGACATCCGTTGCAGATTCAGCTCCTTACCAAATTCATCTTGGAACGTTTCCCGAATGTAGCGAATCGCTGCCTCAGTTTCGCGAATGGATAACCGTGGATCATAGTCCTTAGGAATAATTAACTCTGTCATTATTATGCACTCCTTCATATTGCTATATCGGGGCGCAAATAAAAAGCCTTCCGTCCCTGCAATCATGGGACGAAAGGCTTCTTTCCGCGGTGCCACCCAAGTTATCTAGTTTGTACTAGACCACTTCATTCGAGTACTAACATACTCAACCAGCGGTAACGTGCTGGAGACGACTAAGCCTACTTTGGTGACCATTTGGGTTAGCAACTTGGAAAGGGTTTTTCAATATCACAGGGTCGGCTAAGTTTGCACTATCCTTAGCTCACTAAACGAATGTTAATATTTACTCGTCTTTCTAATCGTTTTTTAATTAACTTGTTAGTAAATACTATAAACCATTTTTTACAAAAGGCAAGCCTTTTTCTAAAAAACTTTTCCTTGGTATGGCTTAAAGACAACATCATGAAAATCAAATTCAGCCACTTCACTCATTTTAATAATCTGGGTATTCCCACACCCCACCATTAAGTTCAAGGGGATGGTCATCTCATCATCCGGAACCACCACCACATTTGGTTTGTGCAGCGCATATAGGACCCCTTGTTCATAGGCTTGACCAACATCGGGCTTACTTGGCATAAAGAAGCCAATCCCCATGTCATTACCGTACATTGCGTGCATGTCCATTTGGTAAGTATTTTGCTGCCAGGTTAAATCATCCATCACTTCTGGATGCTCATTCACGTTAATATCATTAAATTGGTGACTGAGCGGGTGGTGACTATATTTTAAAGAGACGGTCGGGTTTTTTCCTAAAGCAGTTAATCCTTCCTCCATAAACTTAATTTCTTCCGGGCTAAACCATGAGCATTGAATGTAAGCCCGCACTGGAGCAATCGTCTCGTTTGCCGTAACATCAACGTATTGCTTGCCAGCCAAAGTGACTGTTGTTTTCATGAACTCTTCCTCCAATAATTTGTGTTTGAGTAATCATTTTAGCATAGGCCACACTACTAAAAAAGGGAGTGGGACAGAACTAGCTTGTCTAGTTCGTCTTCCCACCCCGCAAGGATGGCTACGACGCGTAGCTAGCCTATTGGGGTTGGTCAAATGCTGATTCATCAGCGTTTGAACTGCCAGCCAGCTACTGCGTTGTGACATTCTTATCTTTTAGGTTGGACTAATTTCCAGTCTCATTTATTAACGTCGCTCTGTTTGATAATGGCGACCAACAAAAGTAATTAATAGGATTGCTAAAATTCCAAAGATGGCCCCCACGTTACCAACGTTGCCTAGCGAAGAAAAGCGAACGGTTTCTGCGGCCGCCAATGAACCTAGTGAAATCCCGATATTGGCAAAAATCGAGTTTAATGAGGAGGCCAAATCAAGGGATTGCGGGTAATTTTTTTCTGCAATGTCAAGGAACATCAGTTGAGTAGATGCCCCATAACTGGCAAAAGTAATACATAGCACCGCTACAATTGCAATCGCCAGCCATTTCATGTGAAATGCGGGAGCCAAGCCCAGTAGCAATACCGTCATAACGACGTACACCCATGGCAAACGGTGAACCCCACCATTATCTGCCAAATAACCACCAAACTTATTACCAACAATGAAGAAAATCCCCATCATAAATAACAACCAGTTCAACCACGTATCATCAAAGCCCATCAAATTAGTAATTAACGGCCGAATATAAGTATAAAAGGTATAGTCAGCCGCACAAACCGTAATTACAAATAACGATCCAACCACCACGCGCTTATCCCGAAAAAGGGAAAATTGATCGCTCAGGTGGCCTGCCACTTGCGGAGTATTGTGTGGCACTAACCAAACTAAGAGGCCGAAGACCACAATAGTCAGTACAGTAATCATCCAGAAACTATCGTGCCATGTGAGTCGTTGACTAATAACGGTTCCTAACGGCACCCCGATAACGGAGGCAATACTGAACCCAGCAAAAACCCATGATACCAAGCTGGCCCGTTTTTCACGCGGTGCCACATAACTGGCCAGCACCAAGACAATCGAAATGATGGCCCCGGCGACCGATGCCGTCAACATTCGTGACAACAGGAGTGAAGTATAATTAGTGGCCATCGCCGTCCACGTATTGCCGATGAAGAAGATTACCATCAGCGTTAGCAACACATGGTGGCGTTGCCACCGGTTGGCCAATGAAGTGATGATCGGTGTAAACACTGCATAAATAATTGCAAACATTGTGACTAAGTAACCAAGTGATGATAATGAACTATGGTATTCACTGGCCACATCGGGAAGCACCCCGACAATCATATATTCATTACATCCCAGCATAAAAGCCACAAAGACAAACAAGATTGCTTGCATTCGATATTTCGACATTTTCTCGCCCTCGCCTGACGAATTCCTCGTCCCTGACGTCCTTTCTTTTAAAGTCACTCAACCCATTGTACGGGAAATCTTAGTTAATGAAAAGCAGATCCCGTACTTTCCTTAACAGAAAATCCGGGATCTGGATCAATTAATTATTTTGCGCTTTTCCCCACAAGAAGTTAATTAAAAGCTTATCAACTTGCTTGTTTTCATGTAGTTTACTGTGTTGCGCCATCTTACCATGAATCGTTTTTTCTTGATAAGACCGGGCCCGGTTAGCAACCAAATACTTCAAGGAGAATGCAGAGTTGAGCGGAATTTGACTATCTGACTTGGAACCATCATCCAAATCACCGGCGATATTTAGCACCCGTGCAGTTGTTGGGTATGTGTTCCGGAGTGGTAAAAAGTCACGGTAGTGCTTTTCCATAATGGACGGTTTACCTTGGCTATCCAGCGTCGTTTTCTTGTTATAGCCAAAGCCAATCCCACCATCAAAGTGACCAGCAATAGCGACCTGGTGCCGAACCGTTGGCATGTTAGTCTTTTGGGCATTGTTAACTAGGTAGTACATAATCGCAATGTTTCCCATCGAATGGCCCACTAAGTTAATATTTTTAATTTGGTACTTCTTTTGGACGGCCTTCACCGCTGATTCAGCGTAGTCACCCCATTTGGCATAGTTCATACTGCGGTTGTCCGCAAAATTAACTTCCACAATCGGATTGCGTGATTGCTTGGTGATTTGACCTTGCAAAGTGGTTTTACCATTCTTATCCACGTTCGCCCGAATGATGGTATTGGTGGCTCCAGCCGACTTCGCAGCATTGGCCATTTGGCGTTCTGCCCGGTAGCTGCTTCCCCAACCATGGAAGAAGAACGTGGTGGTCCGATTATCTACGTATTTGGCCGCTCGTACCTGGCGTTGATGTGCTTGAACACCGGCCAAAGCCGCCACGATAATTACCAAAACCGTAATGATAAGTGAAAACTTCTTTGTTTTTCCCATATAATCACCCTCTCAATTTACTTTTCATATGCTAATATTATAGCCAGATTAAGCACTTGTTGTGAAATACTTGTTGAGTATTTTTTACCATTCATTTTAATTATGGAAGGAGGATTTTCATGATTATCAAAATTTCTGATGCTGCCAGTCAATGGTTAATTAAAGAGCTCGCTCTCAAGCCTGGTGACGGTGTTAAGTTTTTCGCCGCTTCCACCAAGATTCCGGCTGAACATGGCCCAAAGCAGGGGTTTGCTAAAGACAACCATCCCGATCGGCCGATTTATGAAGTTCAAAAAGACGGGATTAATTACCATGTTAACTTTGACGACGACTGGTTTTTCTCCAATTTAGAAACCCACATCGATTATTCACCGGATGCCGGTCTCACTTTTAAGTTTCAAGGTGGCCCAGACACCGTGACTGGTGCGTCAATCAATTACGAAAAATATTTGATGTAAATTAAAAATAATGGTTGACTTTCTCATCTTTTTTTAATATTATGATGACAATTTAAATCCTAAATTTTCTAGAAGAGTAATTAATGGTCTGATTGCCCAGCGAGCCGCGGTTGATGAAAAGCGGTCAATCAGCCTTAACGAAGATGGTCTGGTAATTGTTGCCTAGCGAATTATTAACTAAGCACGGGTCCGCCCGTTAACGCGGCCGAGTCTCCAGTTGGGTACTCAGTAAGAAGACGATTGTGAAGTCGTCTTAAATTCGGGTGGTAACACGTTGTCAATTAACGTCCCGCAAATTGCAGCTGCAGTTTGCGGGGCGCTTTTTTATTTCAAGGAGGAAATCAGCATGACAGAATCATTAAAAGAATATACCCTTAACCATTGGCAAGACTTCAGCGATCTCTTACGTTTCAAAACCATTGCCGCACAAGATATCGGTATTGCAGAAACTAGCGATTGGATTTTCCAGCAATTTAAACAATTAGGCGCGGACCACGTTGAAAAGTGGACCGATCAAGGTGGCAACCCGGTCATCTTCGCCGATTTTAACGGTAAAAGTGATCAGACGGTCCTTTTTTACAACCACTATGATACCCAACCGGCAGAACCACTGGACCAATGGGCAACGGATCCATTTGAACCCACGGTCAAAGATGGTACCTTATTTGCTCGCGGCGTCGACGATGATAAGGGTGAACTCATTTTCCGGCTCACGCTGCTCAAATATTATCAAGAACACGGCGGTTTACCGGTTAATGTAAAATTTTACGTTGAAGGCGAAGAAGAAATTGGCAGCCGCCACGTGATCAAATACACTAAAGCCCACCAGCAACAACTCCAAGCCGACGCGGTTATCTGGGAAGGAGGCGCGAAAAACGCCGCCGGTCAACTGGCCATTACCGGTGGCCTTAAGGGCATCTCTTGTATTGAACTAGCCGTCACGACCGCTAACGCTGATCTTCACTCATCAAAGGCTGCTTACGCTGAATCAGCGCCATGGCGGTTAACCAAGGCGTTAGCATCTCTTCGGGACGACACGACTGGACAAATTAAGATTGAGGGTCTCTATGATGACGTTACCGCTTTAACTGCTACCGAGAATACCTTTGTCGAGCAACTGGCTTTTGATACTGCACAAGTAACACAAGCAGAGGGGTTAACACGGCCCCTCCTAACAGCAAAGCCCAAGCAAGCTCTCGCTAATGAACCCACCATCAATATCGAAGGGATTACTGCGGGCTACCAAGAAGCCGGTGTTAAGACTGTTCTGCCACGGCTAGCAACCGCTAAATTAGATTTCCGCTTAGCGCCTAGTCAAGATCCAACCAGAATTCCTGACCTAGTTCATAAACAACTTGCTAAAAATGGTTTTGATGATGTCAAAGTCACCTATCTAGTTGGTCAACCGGGATACCGGAGTGATGTTACTCACCCATTTGTTAAACTCGTTAACGAGAGCGCCAAGGCGATCTATGGTGATGATGGCGTTGAATATGTCTTGAATAGTGCCGGCGCTGGTCCCGCATATGCCTTCGGTCGCCTTTTGGGACTCCCGGTACTTGGCTTTGGAATTGGGAATGCTAATTCACGGGCCCACGGTGCGAACGAAAATGTTAAATTGAATGACGCGGTCCAAGCAGTCAGTCTGCTAGATCGTGTATTACAGCAACTTTAAAGGGAGTTGGGCATCTTACGCCCAACTCCCTTAATATACGCCTAACGTTAATTTTGCATAATCCGTCATTCGGTCCCGCGTCCACCGCGGAGTCGTGATAAACTCGACATCCACGTTCTTTACTTCCGGGACTCGCATCACGGCTTCCTTAACTAACTTCGCTAAGATCCCAGTTAACGGGCAGCCCAAAATTTCGAGCGTTAATTCCACCAAACAAATCCCGTCATCATCCAAATCAATCCGGTAAACAAAGCCCATGTTGACAATGTCCATTCCTAGTTCAGGATCAATGACGGTGGCTAATTCCGCTACAATATCGTTTTTAATAATTTCTGGTGTTCGCATCCCAACCACCATTAAGCATCGTGGCCAAAGATCTTGGCCTTAATTGCTTGACCAGTTGGGGTTCCAGCTAGGCCACCTAATCCTGTTTCGCGCAGTGATGTTGGCATTTGCTTACCAACTTTATCCAACGCCATGATACACTCGTCCGCGGGAATTTTACTAACGCACCCGGCCAGGGCTAGATCGGCGGCAACCAGTGCATTGGCAGTTCCAATCGCATTCCGCTTTACACACGGAATTTCAACAAGTCCTGCAATTGGATCACACACTAAGCCAAGTAAATTACTAATCGCAATTGAAAGGGCCTCTGCGCTCTGCTGGGGAGTGCCTCCCGCTGCTTCCACAGCGGCGGCGGCTCCCATTGCTGACGCACTGCCCACTTCTGCTTGGCAACCACCTGTTGCTCCGGCAATACCGGCGTGGTTAGCAATTACCAAGCCAAGACCCCCAGCGGTAAATAAAAACCGAATCAAGGCCGTTTCATCTAAATCGAGCCGTTCCTGTAATGCTTCAATTACACCAGGTAAGGTTCCAGCTGACCCGGCCGTCGGTGTCGCACAAATGACGCCCAGTGACGCATTGACTTCACTGGTGGCCATGGCAGCCTGAACCGCCCCCATCATCGTATCTCCAGATAGGGTCCGATGGTGCTTTCGGTATTCACGAATCTTGACTGCTTCACCACCGGTCAATCCCGTTGGCGAATGAACTCCTTCGCCGGTTTCGCCCTTTGTGACCGCCTGGCGCATCGTATTTAAATTGCGCTTCATTTTGTCCCAAACTTGATCCCGTGGCACACCCGAATTAGCAACTTCTGCTTCAATCACTAACTCAGACAGCGGCTTACCACTTTCGTTGGCCGCATTAACCATTTCTTTAATACTATCAAACATCACATTGCTCCTACTTTAGACAAACAATGCCCTTGAACTTTTCCTTTAGTTCGGCAATTTGTTGCGGTTTCAGATACTTAAACATGTCAAATTCGTACAGCTCGCCATCATGAACCAGCTTAGTCTGCCTTTTTTTGAGTTTGGCACTCCGGTCCAGCATCTTAGCCAGACCATTCACTAATGGCTTATTTTTATCCCGATCAAGATATAACACAATCGGTAGCGGACCGGTAGGATGTAGTTCGACGCCTTGAACTTTAATTGAGCGAATTTCAATTGCACCGCCACCAACTGAACAACCACCAACCTGAGTGTTGTGATGTGCGCCATCGGAAAGATCGAGAATCGCAGTATTTGGGTGCTGGATGGGGCTCGGCCCCTGCTCTTCAACAAAGCGAATATCTATGCCAGCCTTTTTAGCTAATTCTGGTGCCATCGGAACTCGGGCATCATCCGGTGGAAAGCCCATAATCCCTGCGGCAATCGCAAAATCGGTCCCGTGTCCCCGATGGGTTTGTGCAAACGATTCATAATAGTGAACTGTCACCTTTTTTGGTAGTTCTTGAAAGATTGCCCGCGCCGCCTTACCAATTGCTACTGCACCTGCCGTATGCGAACTAGAAGGACCAACCATGATCGGACCGATAATGTCAAACACGCTCCGGTAGTTACCGCTCATAATTTTATTGCTCCTTTAATGATTTCATACCCTAATTATAAAGCGTTTTACAACAAAAATGGACCATGATTTACAATTAATCACGGTCCACTTTTTTATTGATGTGAAAGATAATCGAGAATGGTAAACATTACCCGTTGATTCTCAGCTGGCACCCCATGGTCGATAATTTCGGCCGGTGTTTGATGCAGATCATTATGGTCAAGCGCATATTCACCATCGTTAACCACAATTTCACGGACATTATCCGCCAGTGGTTCAAAATGGAATTGAAGACCCACCATATTATCAAGCACAAATCCCTGATTAGTAACCAGGTCACTAGAAAAGAGTAACTCTGCTCCATCGGGAATAGAAAACATTTCCTGATGCCAATGAAGCGCCGTAAGCTCCTCTGGAATGCCCTCAATCACGGTCGACTGCCGGTATACTGGTGCCCAGCCCACTTCCTTATGTGGTGCCGCACCAACCTGGCCACCAAACGCCTTAGAAATCTGCTGTGCACCAAAACATGCTCCGAATATTGGCGTATGCTGATCACGCAATTGACGAATCAAGGTCCGTTCTTGGTGGATCCATTTGTCATCATCATTCGGACTCATTGGTCCACCTAAAATGATTAGCATGTCAGTCTGATCCGCCGTCGGTAACTTATGAAACTGAGCTGGATGATAAACATACATCTCATGGCCACGGGCATGTGCCCATTCCTGAATGGAACCTGGCCCTTCATTTGGGGTGTGCTGCAAAACGTTGATTCTCATAGTATTCCTTTCCATCAACGGCAAAGTTGGAATAGGTTTCGCCTGCACATACCTAAGATTGACGTTATTTTACTACAAATCATGAATTTGTAAATAGTTACTTACTATCCGCAATTCGGGCAAAATTGCTAGCCACATCAGTATTGGCAGTTGGATGACAGCGTGGATCACCATCCCGACTCTGGTCCACTAACGCCACTGGTTTGCCATGATGAAAGGCAAAGAAATAGGTAATCCGATTCGGAAGTGGTGGTTCCGTCCCATCATAGTTATAAATTGCAACCACATTGTAGTCATAAGGTCCCTTACCAGATGGTGCCCAGCCGATTGACCCACCATCTGGGGTAATTTCGCGTTTTAAATCACTCGGATAATTACCACCAACTGACACGTGTAGTTGGTTGCTACCATCATACTTTTGGTATGACTGGTGCATCGTGGGGGCCCATGAATTAATAAACTCTTCTAATTGACGATCTTTAGCACCATTCCACAATGAACTATTTTGATGCTCCCCCGTTTGTTCACTAGCATTCTCTTGACCGGTGGTCACTGAACTTTGACTGGCCTGGGTTAGCGAACTGCTTTCAGTTGCCGGGTTGCGGTGGTTAGTTGGCGAACTTTGTTGTCCACACCCTGATAATAAAACGGCTAAACAAATTGTCATAATGCCTAAACCTAATTTTTTCATTCATAAAACTCCTCCCAATTATCTTTATTTATTATTAATGAATTTAGAAAATTTTCAACCAGGAGCTTTATTTATTTTTTACGAAGGTGATTAAATCAGTGGTCGACAGTGCTGGATCATACTGATATCCGAGATTGAACTGACGTACCTGATCAAGCGTTGTCACATTTTGTCTGGCTAAAAAGCGAACCATATTACCCCGCGCCATTTTAGCTAAAGTTGCTTTTTGTTTTGGTCGACCATTAATTAGTTCCACAAACCGACAAGTGACAAACTGCCGCTTCTCAATGACAAACGGTTGGATCGCTTTACTGTACTCCTGCGATGCCAGATTGATCACTAACTGATCCTGGCGGTAAAGATCATCCGCAAGTTGGGCGCCCCAGAACTGGTACAAATTTTTGGTACCGGCAACCCGAGCACAATCGCCCATCCCCAGTCGGTAATGAACAATGCCATCAAACGGTCGCAACATCCCATAAAAACCTGACATGATCTTTAAATGCTCCTGAACATATTCTAATTCGGTGTCCGTAAAAACGTCGGGGGCCATATACTGGTACTGCAACCCGGTAAAAGCAATGATGGCTGGAGTTAAATTCTCCTGAAGATCCATCTGATGAACCCACTCATAATTGGGACGGGCAATCCGCTCGCTACAGTTCCACCACAATTGATGAATTTCGGCATACGATAACTGTCGAAGGTATTCGAGAATTTGCTTTGTCTTGTTCAAATACTGCGGCTGGCCAGCAATCGGAAATGAATCCGTGTCCGTCTGCATGCGCCGCGCGGGTGAAATAATAATTTGCATCATTTACTCCTTTTTCAGAACTATTTCTCTATAATTCGGCAATAAAGATTGTGAAAACGTTAATTATATAAAATTACTATTGCATAATGTTTGCTTATAGGATATATTAACGGGTGTTGGGGTAGGAACGACTGGGTTACTGTCCACCGGAACGGAATGTGAACGGTGGAAGAAGGCTTTGGCCGCCTTGTGGTTCCGCATTCACCACTCGACCAATCGTCAATGTGTTCCCTAACAAATTAATTTTCAGGGAGGATGTTTGACCATGTCAATTCTATCATTTTCTGGTCCTCGGTGGACCACTCGTCATTTAACGCTGGCCGCAATGTTAACAGCTTTGGAAGTAATTCTCGGTAAACTATCAGTTGGCGACCCCGCAGTTCTTAAAATTGGGCTAGGATTTATTGCCACCGCGTTGGTTGGTTACTGTCTGGGCCCTTGGATGGGCGGAATGGTGATGATCATCAACGACTTGATCAGTAATACCGTTCTTAATACTGGTAGTCTCTTTTTCCCCGGGTTTACTTTTTCGGCCTTTATTTCAGGCGTGATTGCCGGAATGTTTCTTTATCGGCAGCAGCTAACCTGGCAGCGGGTATTTATTTATGAATTCTTCCAAATTTTGATTACGAACGTAATTTTTACCACGCTCTGGATCTACATCATGAGCCTAAATGCTGGCTCAACAAGTCGAACCTTCACTGCGTTACTCGCAATTCGATTGCCCAAAGAAGTCATCACTTGGCCAATAGAAAGTCTAATCGTTCTAATTGTTCTGCGCGCCTTTAGCCGAACTCGATTAAATCAATTACCAAAATAATTAATAACTAAAGGGGTCTGAAGCCATATCGGTTTCGGACCCCTTATTTTTTTAGTTCTTTTTCCAAAGGAAATTATTGATCAGCTTAAAGACTTGTTTATTTTCATGCAATCCACTGTGCGTGTATTGCTTACCTTGGAACATCTTAATCCGGAATGAAGCTGGCCGGTCACCGAGCATCTCACGGACTGAACGCGTTGCCGCATTTGGTACCCGTCCATCTGACCCATTACCGGTGTTCCCTCCAATAACGAGGACATCCGCATGCGGGTAAACATTCTTTAAGTTTTCCATATGCGAACGCATCTTTTCAACGTTGGCACTGTAACGTGTCCAACCAGATAAACCACCGCCGGCAATAACCACTTGTTTCTTCAGTTCTGGCATTCCAGATTGCGTACCATAGTCATTTAAGTAACTGAAGGCGTCCATGTTGCCCATGGAGTGTGCCACAAAATTGTATTTCGTAATGTGATCCCGCTTTTGTAATGCTTGAATAACATTGCGAATGTACTTCGCACCTTCAGCCATATCAGATTGTTTGTTATTGGCTAAATTAACTTCGACGATTGGGTTACGTTGTCCCGCGATCTTATCGCCGGAAATTTTGACTTGCCCTTTTCTATCAACTCGTGCTAGAGCAACACTTTTTGTTACTCCAGCCTTTTGCGCCGCCTTGACCATCGACTCTTCGGCATGATAACTACTACCATAGCCATGAATGAATATGGTTGGCGTTGTCGAATTGACCCACTGCTTCGTGGACTGTTGCTTAGCAAACGCTACACCGCCACCAAGCAGTACAACTACAGCTGCAACAACACCAATAATCGATCTTTTTTTCATTATCACTTTACTCCCTTCCACTTTCTGCATGTTGAAACTCCTGCCGGTTAGTGTGGAAAAATTGGGCAATGACCAGTGCAAAACATAAAATTGCAAAACAAGTGATGAACCCAACCTGAATACCAACTGCGGACGTTCCAATATGATAATGGTGATCTGTCAAATTGACCATCGCGACCACAAATGCCATCCCAAAACTGGCGGCGATTTGCCGGGTTGTATTAAACATTGCGACCCCATCTGGCAATTGGTCATTCGGTAAAATCGCCAGCGCTTCCGTTTGGAGTGGGATTAATAACATTACGATCCCAAATTGCCGGACAAATTGCCAGAACGCCGCAAAAGCTGCTCCACTATGGACCCCAATAAACGCTTGCATGGCAGTCCCAAAAAGGTCTACTACCAAACCATAGGTCACCATCCAGCGAATTGGGTAACGGTCGAACAGCTTCCCGCTAATTGGGGACAACAAACCGGTTGACAATGCACCTGGCAAAATCACTAGCCCCGAAACAAAGGCACTCTGGTGCATGACATTTTGCACCAGCAATGGTAGTAAGATCGTATTCCCGTACATCGTTGAAACCAAGAGGCAGTTGACCATCACTGCCAACGTAAATTGGGTATGACGAAAAATCCGTAAGTTAACGAACGGGTGTTGACTATGCCACTGGGTGCCCACAAAAATCACTAGGGCCAACAGGCCAATGAATAGTGCACCAGCAACACCAAAGCTCAAGAATTGCTGACTACCAAAATTAGAGAAGCTATTCAACAAGAACCACAAACTGATACTACAAGTGATCAAGCCCGTAACGTTAAATTGCGGGTTTTCTTTTGTGGCCAAACTTGGCATCTCAATCCACGATAATATTAATGTAATCAAGATAAATGGTAACACTAAAATAAATAAATAACGCCAGCTAAAGAAATCCAAAATTAAACCAGCCACCGAGGGACCAATAATTGGTGAAAAATTAAACGCTAAGCCGACGATCCCCATCACTGCTCCTTGGTGGCCGTCCGTGGCATACTTCATTGCCATTACGTTTACCAGCGGCATCATGATTCCAGAACCAATGGCCTGAATCATCCGTCCAGCAACAACGCTATTAAACGTCGGTGCCACCGCACCAATCACCGTTCCAACCCCAAAAATCGCAGTGAAAATTAAGAACAGGTTGCGGTAGCAATACTTTTTAATCAGGTACGCACTTACCGGGATCATGAGGGCGTTAACCAACATATACCCATTGCTGACCCACTGAACCCGCGCAGATGATAAATCAAAGTCCCGCATCAACGTCGGCAAAGCAATGTTCATCATCGTAGAACACATGATTCCAAAGAAGGTCCCCAGAACCATGATTGATAATACAAATTTTTGTTTTCGACTCACTTTTTACTCCTCGTTTTCTAATGCTTAATCAGCATACACGGGATTGGGGCAAAAAACAATTCGCAAACTAAAATTTTGTGTGGATCATAATTCGTATAGCACAATACATAAAAGGCTTTCAAGGCCACGATTTGTCGCGACCCTGAAAGCCAATGGAGCTTATTTAATTAATCACTAACTTTAACGTATGACTTGATGACTTTCCGGTCTGCCATTTCTTGGTAAGCATCATTGATTTGATCAAGGGTAAAGGTCTTCGTGAAGACCTTACCTGGATTAATCTTACCATCGAGCACTGCCTTCAATAAGATTTGCTTATCATAAGTAGTAACAGAAGCAGGACCACCCGCAATCGTGGTGTTGTTATAGAAGGATTGCGTCATATCCATTGCTGGCATGTGTGGTAAGCCAACCCGACCAACGGCAGCCCCTGGACGAGCAACCTTCATTGCCGTTTCAGTCGATTGTTCAGTACCGACACATTCGAGAACTGCATCTGCACCACTACCATTGGTAAGGTCCATGATTTCCTTAACAGCATCATCACCACGTGAAGCAACATTATCAGTAGCACCAAATTCAACCGCTAATTGATGGCGATCTTCGTGCCGACTGGTTGAAATAATCCGACTAGCACCACGAAGCTTAGCCGCAATGATTGCGGAAAGGCCAACGGCCCCGTCACCCATGACAACCACAGTGTCACCTGGCTTAACATTTGCCACCCGTGCAGCATGGTAACCAGTGGCCATAACATCGGCTAATGTTAATAATGACTTCAGCATTCCTTCACTGTAATCGCTTGGTTGACCAGGAACCTTGACCAGTGCCCATTGACCGTGTTGGAAACGAATATATTCCGCTTGCGTCCCAGTAGAGAAGTTGTCACTGTGGTCTTGGCAAACCCCATCAAAACCAGCAAGGCAAGCTGCACAATGCCCACATCCATGAGTAAATGGTGCAATTACAAAGTCACCTGGTTTAACGGTGGTAATGGCATCGCCGACTTCTTCAACAATCCCTAAGGCTTCGTGCCCAGAGTTTTCCGAATTTGGTTCAACTTTGTTAATGCCACGGAAATTCCACAGGTCCGATCCACAGAAACAGGCCCGGACGACCTTCAAGATCACGTCGTCATCCTTTTTAATGGTTGGCTTTGGTGAATCAATAATCTTCATTTCGCCAGCTTGAGCTAAAATCGCGTTCTTCATGATTAGAGCTTCCTTTCTTTGTTTAACCACAGTCATTTATCAACTGCTATCAACATTACTGATTTCATTATAGTTCGGTAGTTAACAAATGTGAAATACCTATTACTGATTAATTTCTATAAGCAAAATGCATGATTGAGCCTTATTAATGCTGATCTTGATGGTGATAATTGATTAATGAAATCACTAGCGTGAGGATTGTCAAAACCACGGTCATAATAAAATCAAGTTGTCCACCAACATAAGTCCGTTGGGCCATCGATCCGGACCCATGGTTCTGAAAAATCGCCATTAACGATGCTAGGAAAACAACCCCCGTTGCACCAGCGAATTGTTGAATCATGTTAAAAAGTGAGCTGACGTCCGCAGCACTCTCCGCAGCCACATTGACCGTCGCATTTGAAATCGTGTTTGAGAAGGCAAAGTTAAAGCCGGTCCGCAGAATAATGAACAATACCATCATTAACAGGGGCGTTAGGTGTGGCTGAAGCAGCCAAAAACCAAGTCCACCAATCACGAATAACACATTCCCTAATAGCACTGGCAGTTTAAAACCATACTGATCTGCCAAATGACCAGCAAATGGGGAAATAATTGCGCCACAGATTGCCCCCGGTAGCAAAATAACCCCCGAGACAAATGCAGATGCGTGTAACGTGTATTGAGCATAAACTGGAATCACCAGGGAAATTCCAATATTGATGAACTGTAAATTAAAGTAATTCAAACCATCAAGGGCCACGGGCAGATTCCTAAAAATCCCCAGATCTACTAAGGACGTTGCTCCGCTCCCGTTGGCCTTCACAAATCCAGCAAAGAGCACTAATGCAGCTAACAAAAATGCCCAGAACTTGAAATCAAAGCCGGTTTTACCAATAATCGAAAGGGCATAAATCCAGATGATCATTGCCAGTGCCAAAAGAATGAAACTACCCGTACTAAATGGCTTCGTCTCTGTCAACGGAATATTAGTAATCAACCATTGTCCTAATAATAAGGAAATAATTGCTAAAGGAAGCACTAACCAAAAGATCATCCGCCACGAAAGCGCCGTAGCGACTAATCCACCATATGTTGGCCCTAGCGCCGGTGCAAATGAAATGACCATCGCAGCAATTCCCGTCATCGAACCTAATTTTGACCGCGGAATGTTAGTAAAAATTAGTTGAAACATCATCGGGGTTGATAAACCAGTCGCAGCAGCTTGCACAAAACGACCAAACAGCAAAACCGGAAAGTTGCCCGCCACTGCACAAATAATGTCGCCGATAATAAAAGCTGCTACCGCAATCAGGTGCAGTCGTTTAATATGAACCCGCTTGAGTAGAAAAGAGGTGGTGCCCATCACAATCGTGACCATCAGTAGGTACCCAGCGGTAATCCACTGGGTCGTATCCAGCGAGATGTTAAATACCCGTGACAGTTCTGGATAGGTCACATTGGTAGCGGTCTCCGTTAAAATTCCAATAAAACTTAGTAGGGCAACCGAAAAAATTGCGCCATACGTTCGCCCACTTACTTTTTGATTTGTTGACAAAAAATTCCCTCCTCAAAATAAAAAGCTACGGCAATTTGCTTTGCCATAGCTTGAATTCTTTAGTTCCACTTTACCTGAATTGTTTTACAAAAGCAAAGGGCCACCTTAACTTTTTTCTGATAAATTTAACTGACCTGCAGAATATAAAACTGCTTTTCCGGCCAGTTTCGTAGTTTTTCCCGCGTACGTGCAATATAAAACACCACTCCGTGCAGAAGCTTGGTAAGCCACTAGTTCATTTTTACCTAACTGGTGGGCCCAGTATGGAATAATGTGGCAATGACCACTGCCACAAACTGGATCTTCTGCCACCGCTAATTTTGGTGCGAAGGAGCGGGAAACACAGTCATACTTTTGTCCCTGGGCCGTCACATTCTGCAACAGGCCAGGTAACTGAGCCAGTTTCGTTTGATCAGGATTCATTTTAATAACCGTTTCTGGATCATCAAATACGCACAACAGATCACGGCCAAGATAGGCTTCCCGTGGCTGGGCACCAAAAGCAGCCGTCATTGCAACAGTGACTGGGACAGACTTAAGATCATAAGATGGAAACGCCATTTCATAGCGATCACCTTTTTTAGTCACCGCAAGCTGGCCACTTTCCTTGGTTTGAAAAATAATGGTGTCGCTATCTACTGGGGCTGCTTCTCGGAAAATCACAAAAGCCGTCGCTAAAGTTGCATGTCCACACAGGTCAATTTCACCACCGGGCGTAAACCACCGTAAATCATAGTGATTTGCATCTCGACGAATTGCAAAGGCAGTTTCAGAAAAACGATTTTCCTTGGCAATATTCATCATTAACTTTTCTCGTGGCCACTTTTTGACTAAGCAAACCGCAGCCGGGTTCCCCGTAAACAGTTCATCAGTAAAAGCATCCACAACATACATTGGAATCATGATTTCACTCCCTAACATTGGCAAAAGGCTGGTAAGTGCTCATCACAGAAATTAACGACGCGGGGCTGAATAGCTAAGCCAATGATCGTCCCGACATGAACTGCGTATAAAGCATGATTGTGTAACACACAGGCTACAATAATGATAATGGGTAAGACCATGTTAAACCCCATCGTAAAATGAACATTAAAATGTTTTTTCAGCGTGACGGACAAGTCATCGTGCGGGTGACAGCACCGGGCACGTTGATAAATAGCGAAACCGGCAAAGGCCGTCACAAGCCCTAACAAGTCAAAAGCTAACCGCCACCCCATTGGGAAGCAATCAATGCCAAAGCGACGCCACCACCCAGCAAACCACTGCATTAAAATACTATACGGAATCAGAAAAGCAAATTCCTTACCGAGGTTTACCCAAATAATCCGGCCAGTAATAACCGTATTCAAAATGATTACCACAACGCCCTCGGTAAAAATCGTTTCCGTCATGGTCCACTGCAAGGTGTGCATGATATTAACGATTGAAGCTGGCCATGGCATACTTCCCATATTTGTAACGATCGTCATAGAGTGACCAATTGAATTTAAAACAACAGCTAATGCGACCGCTAAAACTCGGCGCATTATTCCTCACCTCAAATAAAAAAACGCAATTTCCCGTTATTTCCCGGGAAATTGTCGTTGGCATTAATCTTTCTTTTCTGCGTTATTTAATGACTTCATAATGGAAGGATTTTTAGAATGACAATCCTTTAGCATTTGCAAGTCTTCTGCACTCAATTCTACAACATACTTACTCATTATAATCCCCCGTTCTTCGTTATCGATTAACTATTAATATACCACTAATGATCAGAACTGCAATGCCTTTAAATCAGACCCTTTTTTACTGCTACGGCGATAGCCTGGGCACGATTGTGAACCTTCAATAATTCATAAACTGAAGAAAGGTAGTTTTTAACCGTCCGGGTTGTGACAAAAAGTTGCTCCGCAATTTCAGCATTGGTTTTACCATCCGCAATCAGCTTCAGTAATTTAATCTGTTGAGCAGAAAGCTCGACATCACCACCATGCTCTTCATCCGCGAGAACTGACGATAGAACTTCCCGACTAATGGCAATGTAGTTAGGATCCCGGAGAATATCTTCAATGCTGTCCGCAATCTTATAAGGATCTTCATCCTTAAGTAGATAACCACGAATCCCCTTCTTAATTACTTGTCGCGCAATCCGTGGGTCAATTTCCGTTGATAAAATCATGATTTCAGTTTTACCCACTAACTGATCGATTAAAGATCCGCCATCCATCTTAGGCATCAATAAATCCACAATTACTAATTCTGGAAAACTATCTAATTTATCCAACTTCTGCAGAGCATCCTCACCGTCCGAAGCCATCGCGACAATTGCTAAATCGTCGTAACTTTCGATGACCTGTTTAAGCCCTTCTCGAACAATTGGGTGGTCATCCACGATCATAATTGTGTGTTTCATAAAGTTTCCTCCTCAAGTTTAAACCGGGCCACGACCTTAACCCCATCATTAAGTGATTCAACCGTGACCTGGCCGCCATGTTTAGCAGCGCGTTCATTCATATTTTTCAATCCAAAGTGATTCGTTAATTTTGTCGGTGGGACAAAACGGCGACCGTGATCAACAATCACAATCGTCAGCCATTTCTGATCATGGTGAATTTCAACCACCGCTTGTGTAGTACGACCATGTTTAACCACATTCATCAGAGCTTCCCTAACAACCTGACTAATATCATGCAGTTTTTCATTCTCAATTAACAAGTCCTGCGTAAATCGCAGTTTTGTTTGTAACTGATAATTCTCTCGCATATCGTTGATTAATCGCACAATTTCCTGTTTCAATGATCGCTGCGGTTGATCTTCGGCTGTTTTTCGATATTGTTGGATTAACTGACGGGACTCTTTAATCGCTGATGACGTCATCCCCTCTGTTTTCTCCAGCATTTGCCGCATTTTCGGATAATTCTGTTGATCAGCCAAGTGCTTAACTACCGCTAATTGCATGTTAATCCCTACAATGTCCTGGGTTAATGTATCGTGCAAATCGCGCGCAATTTCTTGTCGCACCCGTTGCGATGTTAATTCTGCAATTTTGGCATTGGCCTGGTTCAATTTACGATTGGTTTGCGTCAGCTCTTCGGCTTGGTAAAAGCGCCGATAGACGCTGTAGTAGGCCGCATACGTCAAAACTACAACTGTTAAGACCGCTTCTAATAATAAGAACCAAATATTCCAGTCCTTGTGGCCAGTAAAAAACGGCACAACATACAAAATTGTTACTACTGGTGGATATTTATAGTTCCCTAATACCGTTAATTCCTGAAAGAGCAAAACCGGTAAACATGCCATTTCAAAGATAACCTGGCTTTGGTCAATCATCGTCGACCCGAGCCAAATAATCACGACCGCTTGGGCAACCAACACAATCTCTGCCGGTAACCACTTGATTAGGTACGGAATCATAAGGAGCAAGGCAAAAATCATAATCAGCGGTGCACTTTGTTCTGCGAGGCTGGGTCCACGCAAAGCTGATAAACTATTTATAATTGAGGCAAACATCCAGATCCAACAAAAAAAGAACCAACGAATCATTCGTAATATTTCAATTTCAATTTTTCGATGGGTTGCTTTATCATCCATATTAACACCTTAATTTTTTCAAAAGAAAAACACGTTAAAAAGCGTGTTTTATCTATCATATGGCAATTTGAATAATAAATCAATTTTTACTTCATCCGTTAATTAATAACAAATATCATTAATTAACCATGATGACATCAAACTAATTCATTCACATTTTTCATATTTTACATTCACGCATTTTCCTGTTCAGGAAATTATTTTCTGGAACGTTTCCGCCTTGCTAAACCAAAGATTCCGAGTAACGAGGCCATTCCTAAGCCAGCAATTACTGTCACATTACTACTCCCCGTTTGTGGTAGACGATTTACAGCAGCTTTCGTCTTCGACGCCGAATTTTGCTGCAGAGCAGAGTCGTTCTGAGTCACATTCTGGTGAGATGTTTCAGCTGGTGTTCCTTGAGCATGGATAATCACTGGTTGCGTCTCCTTAGGATGTTCAGTAGTAACTAGTCGAGTTGGTTCAGTTGGTTCAGTCGGTTGGATTGGCTGAGTTGGCCGCGTTGGTTCTACCGGTTTTGTCGGTTGAACTGGCTTGGTCGGTTCAGTTGGTTTAACGGGTTTTGTCGGCTTAGTTGGTTGAGTCGGCTGCGGATCGACAGCATAGGTTACCAGTACCTGAATATCTGGTGAAGTATGTGTGATCCTGGTTTGCGCCTTAACCTGGTTAGTAGTGGTATCTAAGACATCGTTGCCTTGATCATCAGTTGCTGCTACGACGTGATAACCCTTGATTTGTGGATTAGCAACACTAGCAAAACTACCGTTGTCATCATTGCCATTAGCAAGCTCCCAGTCGGTAACGATATCTTGACTGAAACTTGAAAGCACCTCAAAGAACCAGAGACCTTGCCAGCTCTGGTTTTGTTGGTCTTAAATTAGTTTTAGACGGCCACTCTAAGCACCATTTGAATGTTTTGCGGTAAGTAGCCGATGAATTGGTC
>DWZS01000078.1 GCA_019117445.1 Candidatus Limosilactobacillus excrementigallinarum
CCAAAAGCATTGGTTGCGATAATCACCGGGATGCGATCGAATTGGAAGTCATCTTGAATTTGGGCACGAGTTTGATTATCCATTCCTGCATGATATGGTTCAACATTAAACCCACGGGCATTTAAATATTCCGCTAACGCTTCTACTCCCTTGCGCGTATTAGCATAAATAATCCCTGCTTCATCCTGATGATTCTTGAGATATTCTGCAATATACCGTTTGGTGTCAGATTGTGGTTGGACAACCTTAAAACTAATGTTGGGCCGAGTAAAATTCGTCACAATAAAATTATTCGGATCAATTGCTAGCTGTTGACCAATATCCTGTTGAACCCGTGGTGTCGCTGTCGCAGTAAGCGCCAAAGTTACCGGACGCGATTTCAGTCCCGCAATCGCAGTCCGCAGTTGACGATACGCCGGTCGAAAATCATGACCCCATTGCGAAATACAGTGGGCTTCATCAACCGCTACTAAGTTAATATTGAGATAATTAAGTTGGTAACGGAAGTAGTCCATATTTAACCGTTCAGGAGTCACATAGATCAGTTTTAGTTTTCCTTCATATGCTTGACGCAGAATTGGATTAACCTCATTGCGAGGCGTAGTACTATTAATGGCAGCTGCTTCAATCCCATTTTGATGCAGTGCATCAACCTGATCTTTCATTAGCGAAATCAATGGTGAAACGACTATCGTTACCCCTGGATTAAGCAAGGCTGGGATTTGGTAGCACAATGATTTACCACCACCGGTTGGCATCACGGCCAAAGTATTGCGTCCACTCAGAACCGCACTAATCACTTCCCGTTGTCCCGGTCGAAATTCATCGAATCCAAAGACCGTTTTTAAAACTGACTGTGCATTGTTCATGGTGCTGCTCGCTCCTTTAATCATATCCATCATTAGTCATCATCTGAATTATAACCGAGTACTTATAATCGAGCTATCTTCTTCCACAAAAAAAGCTGCCCACCTCTCAGTGGACGGCTTTTCTACGTTAAATTTTAGGCCTCTGGTTCATAAACCAAGTGGTCATTAACAAATGACTTAAAGCCTTGTTCGGCCAGTTCACGTCCATAGCCTGAATGCTTAACTCCACCAAATGGTAGTTCAGGCAGCGAAGCCCAGCCAGAATTAATCCAACTCATTCCAGTATCAATCTGGGCAGCTACTTTCCGGGCTTCTGAAACGTTCTTGCCAAAGACCGTATTTCCTAAGCCGTAGCTAGAATCATTGGCTAAATCAATTGCTTCTTGAACATCATGGTACTTGTAAACGGACATGACTGGACCGAACATTTCTTGGTCAAAGATCGGATTATCCCGACTAATGTCTGTCAAAATCGTTGGCATGAAGAATTGACCGGATAAGTCAACCGGTTGATTTCCGTAAACCACCTTTGCACCGTTTTCTACTGCCAAATCAACTTGTTTCTGCAGCTTATTCTTCGCCTTTTCTGAATTCATTGGTGCCAAAGTCGTTGCTGGATCCATTGGGTCACCCATCTTGACATTACTAAAGATTTCCGTCGCCCGTTTCAAGAATTCATCATACAGGTTATCAGGAACGATAAACCGCTTGGATGAAGTACATACTTGACCAGCATTGTATAAACGGGCAGCTGGAATAATGGCTGCTAACTTATCCATATCGGCATCTGGAAGAACGATAAAGGCATCATTACCACCTAATTCCATCGTACTCTTCTTTAAATTCTTCGCCGCTTCCGTTGCAACTGCTTGGCCGCCCCGTTCTGAACCGGTTAAGCAAACCCCTTGTACTCGCTTATCAGCAATGATCGCACCAACTTGGTCGTAGTCAATAAACATATTAGTTAAACTACCTTCTGGTGCTCCTGCTTCTTTAACCAAATCTGCAAATGCTTGAGCTGAAGTTGGGCAATTAGAAGCGTCTTTCAAAATCATTGGATTCCCTGCCAAGAAGTTCGGAATGAATACCCGCGCAATTTGGTAGAATGGGAAGTTCCATGGCTCTACCGCCATCAAAACCCCGGTTGCCTGATGTAACACATACGCATTCCCTGATTCTGTATAAATCGGGGTTGGAGCCAAAAATTGATCTGCTCGTTCAACGTAATAATCACAGAACGATGCACAAAGTTCCACTTCTCCTTCGGCTTCACCGATTAACTTACCCATATCCCGGGTCATAATTTCGGCCATTTCATGCTTCTTACTGCGCAATAGTTCACCTAAACGAGTGATAATCCGTTTCCGTTCTGCTAATTCGCCACCATTGCGCCACTTTAAATAAAGCGCATGTGCAGCCGTTAACGTCTTTTCGATTTCATCATTTGTTGCTTGGGAGTATTCGTGCTCCACTTCATTAGTATATGGATTGATTGTTTTATAAGCCATTTTAAAAATCACCTTTCCTTGTTGTCCTTATTTCACATTGTAAACGTTTCCGATAATTTCACAAGCAAAAATTTCAATAGCTCATAAATTCACACATACCATTTATTACTGGCAGTAAGACACTTTGTGAAAAATAAATTTACAACCGGATATTTTCACAAAGTAAAAAAGCCCCGCTGGATCTTAAATAATCCACCGTGGCTTCTTCATCAATTAATTATTCTTTCCATGGGTCGTGCAAAATCATTGTTTGTTCACGATCTGGACCCACTGAAACGGTTGCTAATGGCGTTGCCGTCAATTCTTCAATCCGCTTCAAATAATTCTTGGCCTTTTCTGGTAAATCATCAAACTTAGTAACGTGGGTAATATCTTCATCCCAACCTGGTAATTCATCATAAATTGGCTTACACCGGTCTAATTCTGCCAAACTAGCTGGGTAGTAATTAATTTCTTGACCGTCTAATTCATAGGCCCGTGCAATCTTAATGGTCTTCAAACCTGAAAGAACATCCAACAGGTTCAAACTCAAGTAGTCAAGACCATCTACCCGGTGGGCGTGACGCAATGCAACTGCATCAAACCAACCAACCCGACGCGGACGACCAGTAACAACCCCATATTCATGACCAGTCTCACGAATGTGATCACCAATTTGATCAGTTAATTCAGTTGGGAATGGTCCTTCACCAACCCGGGTTGTATATGCTTTACAAATCCCTACGACACGGTCAATCCGGTTTGGGCCAACCCCGGCACCAGTAGCAGCACCACCAGCTGCGGGATTAGATGAGGTAACGTATGGATATGTTCCGTCATCAATATCCAGCATCGTCCCTTGGGCCCCTTCAAAGAGTACCTTTTTGTTAGCATCCATTTCATCATTGATCAATAGGGAAGTGTCAGTAACGTACTTCTTTAGTTCTTGACCATATTGATAGTATTCATCAAAAATGTCTTCAAATTTCAGTGGTTCAACACCGTAAATTTTGGTGAACATTTCATTCTTAATTTTGAGGTTTTCGCGTAACTTCTTTTCAAAAGTGTCCTTTTCTAGTAAGTCACACATCCGAATCCCAATTCGGGCCACCTTATCCATATACGTTGGTCCAATTCCCTTTTGGGTCGTCCCAACTTTCTGGTCACCCTTCGCATTCTCTTCACACTTATCTAATAAGATGTGGTAAGGCATCGTGACGTGCGCCCGATTAGAAATCCGCAAGCCAGAAACATCAATGTCATTCTCTTCAAGATAGTGCAATTCTTCTAGCAGCGCTTTCGGGTTCACAACCACCCCATTTCCAATTACGGAAAGCTTCTTAGCACCGAAAATCCCCGAAGGAACTAACCGTAACGCAAATTTTTTACCATCAAAGACGATGGAGTGGCCGGCATTATTACCACCTTGGGAACGGACAACCACGTCCGCTTCTTGACTCAGGTAATCGGTCATTTTTCCTTTTCCTTCGTCTCCCCATTGACTACCAACAATTACTACTGATGCCATTAAGTATTCACCTCATTATTCATTTCTTATAACTTATAAGCACACAGTTACTTAATCATACTACATAATCCCTTAATAAAATTCAAGAGATTTAGCGAACTATTTTCGGAACATTTTTCAGAAATGTCCGTAAATTATATTGACTATTTTTCAAGTTCTGATATATTAGCAGATGGTTCAAGACCGATTTGGATTTACGAAAGGTGGTTTTCCTAAGTGGAAACTTTTGATTATGATGACATCCAATTGATTCCTAATAAGTGTATTATTAAGAGTCGTAAAGAGGCCGATACGAGCGTGCAGTTTGGACCACGCAAGTTTAAGATTCCCGTGGTTCCAGCTAATATGGCGAGTGTAATTGATGAGGACTTAGCAGTCTGGTTAGCGCAAAATGATTACTACTACGTTATGCACCGTTTTGCTCCAGAAACGCGGGCCGATTTCGTTCGCCGCATGCATGACCGCGGACTATTTGCTTCAATTTCCGTTGGAATTAAGGATAGTGAGTATGATTTCATCGATCAGCTAAAATCCGAACATTTGTCCCCGGAATACATCACGATTGATGTTGCTCACGGACATTCTGATTTTGTTATCAAAATGATCCAATACATTAAAAAACAACTTCCGGAAGCCTTCGTAACAGCTGGAAATGTAGCCACTCCTGAAGCGGTCCGTGATTTGGAAAACGCTGGTGCTGATGCTACTAAAGTCGGCGTTGGTCCTGGTAAGGCTTGCATCACTAAACTTAAGACTGGCTTCGGGACCGGTGGTTGGCAATTAGCTGCCCTCCGTCTCTGCAGCAAAGCTGCCCGGAAGCCGTTAATCGCTGACGGTGGGATTCGTCATAATGGTGACATCGCTAAGTCAGTCCGCTTCGGGGCCTCGATGGTAATGATTGGCTCCATGCTGGCAGGCCACCTCGAGTCGCCTGGTCACGTCATCACGATTGATGGTAAACAATATAAGCAGTACTGGGGTTCAGCATCCGAAGTGCAAAAGGGTGCTTACCGCAACGTTGAAGGTAAGCAGATGTTGGTTCCTTTCCGTGGTTCCATCAAAGACACCCTTCAAGAAATGAAAGAAGACCTCCAATCGTCAATTTCATACGCGGGTGGTCGTGACCTCGAATCCATTACGAAAGTTGATTACGTCATCGTTAAAAATTCAATTCTCAATGGTGACTATTAATTTCAATAAAATATCTTTACAACTCTAAAAAAACGGACTATCTTATCAAGAGTAAAAATTTGTAATGAAAGTGAGGTAGTTCCATGGACGCCCAAAAGAATAAGTTAGAAGATGTACGTAAAGAAATGCTGAGTGGCGAAAAGCATTCGGCGATCATGATTGGCCGTATCGCCTCCATCTTTACCATTATGATGTATGTATCATATATCCCACAGATTATTGCTAATCTGAATGGGCATCCAGTGAACATCCTTCAGCCAACGGTAGCCGCTTTTAATGGTTTCCTCTGGTGTGCTTATGCCTTAAATAAGCGGCATCGTGACTGGGCAGTTTTTATTGGTAATTTCCCTGGAATTATTTTTGGAATTATCACTGTGATAACTGCATTACTCGCTCATTAAAACTAGTTCATGTTAAGATATATTTATAGTTTAAGGCTGGGAATTTCCCCAGCCGCTTTTTATTGGGAGTGATTTTTTGAAAAAGGAACGTCTGTGGACCCTATTAGCCATCGCGGCCTGTATGATGTGGGGGATTTCATCGCTATTTGCAACTGCTCTCTTTAGGCTCAGCCCGCATATCAATGCGCTTTGGCTCTCGCAAATTCGCCAACTGACTGCTGGACCAATTTTACTAATTATTTCTGGGCTGGTTGGCGGCCACCCAATCAAAATTTTCAAAGAAAATCGTCACAATATTGTGACCCTGATCTGTTATGGGTTATTTGGGATGTTGCCCGTTCAATTCTGTTACTTCATGGCCGTTCAAGAAGGGAACGCTTCGATTGCAACTGTTCTCCAGTTCATTGGTCCCTTCTTCATCATTGCCTATGTCGCCGTCTTTCGTCATCAACGACCACTACGGATTCAAATTATTGCGGCCTTAATTGCCTTTATTGGCGTTGTCCTCCTGGCAACTAACGGCCACTTAATAAAGCTGGCGATTACCCCGACCGTCCTCTTTTGGGGGCTATTATCAGCAATTGGCGTTGCTACAAATACGCTCATTCCGCAAAATTTGATTAAACAAGGTTACTCTTCACTAACCATTACCGGCTGGGGTATTTTTGTCTCCGGAATTGCCCTCTTTTGTTTTCATCCTGCTCAGCCAAGCTTACCGCATACCCAGCTTGTTTGGTGGTGCGTAGCCGGTGTAGTAATAATTGGAACCCTGATTCCTTTTCAGCTAGCTACTAATTCATTGAAATTCATCAGCGCGACTAACTTTAGTTTGACGGATGCCTTTGAACCAATTACCGCTACAATCGGGTCAGTTGTTTTTTTCAATTTGCACATGACCAGTATGGATTGGTTAGGCTCCATCCTCATCGTTGGTGCTGTATTAGCTTTAAATATGCCCTTACCCCAATTTTTACAAAAAGAATTATAATTAAAAACTCGGTAGAGAACGCGATAGAAGTCGCTCATGGCTTCATCTTCATACTCTACCGAGTTTTTTTATGGCAAATTGGCAATTGGATTCAAATAACTCCAATATCGTTCAGCATCCGTTTGGCTCCCCAACGTTCGCCGAATTGTTCGTTGGAGAGTTGAAACATCATCCGTGACAATGCCGTCCACATGCTGGTTAATTAATTGATTCATTGCCCCTGGATTATTAACTGTCCAGGCATAAACCGGTTTCCGTTGTCGGTGTGCCGCATTAATAAACCGTTCGTTCAGAGATGAATACTCGTTATTAAATCCCTTAATCTGTGGCTGAGGATTAGTCAAATTATACGCTTGTAAGTACAGGATCTTCATCCGTGGATTTAACCGTTGTAAGTGGCTCACTAATCCATAATCCAGCGAATGAACAAGATAGTGACGCTGGACAATCAACTGTCCATACCGACGATTAAATTGCGCTACAACATCTGGTGAGTCATTGGGGGTCGTCTTTAACTCAATAATGAGCTTTTGATGCAATTGATTAGCTACTCGTAAATAATTATCTAAACTCGCAATTTTCGCTGTCTGACCATTTTCATGCATTGTTAAATGTGTTAACTGGTCCAGTGTCAATTGATTTGGTCGGCGATTCACAGTGGTTAATTTTTGTAGATTTTCATCATGCATCACCACAAACTGGTGATCCTTCGTTTCATGAACATCCATTTCAACATAATTAGGGTGATAGTCCTTGTTTGTCCGTTTTAATGCCGCAATACTATTCTGCACGCCATTATGGTTAGCTACACCACGATGCGAAATCGTGACTGGAGCAGTTAACCGTGCTGATTGAAAATAGCTGTTACTACTCAGGCTTGTTTCACAAACAACCAGAACTAACATTATGAAACTCCACCCGCTCCACCACCTATTCGGTCGTGAAGTCGTAAGCTGGCCACCAGCGTTCAATTCGCCCCACCGCATCAGTAGCCAACTACACAGAAAAAGTGCCGCTATTTGCGCAAGTGTTAAACAGACTACACTCAATACACGGTGATTATTCATACTAATTTTTTGGATTAATAGCAAACCACCATTAATTAACCAACTTAGGATTCCCGTTATTATCAATGTTCGAAAGAAGTGCAATGCTGTTTGATGCTCGTGAATTAAATGCAGATCTGAAGTAATTGCAGCTTTTGTTAATGTTCCACCATTATGAATGGTCAGGATAAAGCAAATCAGATATATTAACCCGGTCATTACCAATAACAAACCGTTCCGCGTTCCATAATCCAAAATCACTTCTGGAATTCGTAAATTACTGAGTAGTGGTGTGCGAAACGCAATACTGAGTAGTGGTGCTAACGCAACAAACTCAACTAAAAATAATGGCATCATCCACCACTTAAATTTTTTAATGAACTTTAATTCACGGCGAATAAGGTGCCGCCAGCTTAGTGTTCCCCGATTACTTTCCTCCATTGCAAGCATGACCGTCATAAAAAGAACTGAAGACAGGACACAGATAACTATTAATTCACTAACAACTGCAATAAATATCCATGGATGATGGGTTAAAATTCGCCCAACATTATTTACCGAAACAAAGGGAACTTCCGCCTGAGGAAGGAGCCACGTATTAATTAATCGCAGAAGAGTCAAGGCCCCATTTTGAATGAATACCTCTGTCGTTATAACAATTCCGCAAATTTGCCACCATTTCCAAAACCGCTTTGTCATTAGTAATCAACTTCATCAGGATCGGCGCATTGACCACCCAGATCCCGGAGTGCACTGATTTGTTTCATTTCATCTGGGGTGAGTTCAAAATCAAAGAAATCAGTATTTTGCTGCATTCGTGAAACGTGAACAGACTTTGGTAATGGCAGAACCCCTTGTTGGAGAACCCAGCGTAAGCAAACCTGTGCAACCGACTTATGATGCCGTGCGGCAATTTGTTGCAAAGTTTCATTCTTCAAGACCGTTGAACCTTGACCACCCAGTGGTGCCCACGCTTCTACCAAAAGGTCCATTGATTGTAACTTTTTAATTTCTTCAGTATGTGGCCAACCTGGATGGACTTCAATTTGATCCACCATTGGCTTGATTTCGGCTGTCTCCATTAGCTCTGCAACGTGATGAGGCATAAAGTTACTTAACCCAATGGCGCGAATTTTACCTTCATGATACATCTCTTCCATTGCCCGCCATGTTTCTGCATTTAGGCGTTTAGCGTCCGCACCAAATTGTTTTTCATTTGCCGGCCAATGAATTAGGTATAAATCTAAGTAGTCAAGGCCCAGCCGGTCTAAGCTATCTTGCAAAGCCTTTTTTGTGGACTCATAGCCACGTTCTGTATTCCAGAGTTTGCTGGTAACAAAAAGCTCTTTACGATTAATTCCCGCGTCCTTGATCCCCCGACCAACGGCTTCTTCATTTCCATAAACCGCTGCCGTATCAATGTGTCGATAGCCAACTTCAATAGCATCAGTGACTGCTTGTTCCGCAACGTCTTCTGGTGTTCGGAACGTTCCGTAACCAACACACGGGATTTTGACCCCATTATTAAGTTTCCGCATTGTATTAATATTTTTGAATTCCATTTGAGAAAATCCCCTTTCATCATAGTTCATATAAAGTGCCAGTTTTTACCAAGTATAAGTACCGGTGGCTAACGGGTAGCCCGGTCATCTGCCGCAGGGCAGCCGCATATAAATTGACCTGTCCTTGATAACGGTCCACAATTTCAGCCAATCGCTGGTCATCATGGGGTAACAAATAGTCCGTCTTGTAGTCAAACAGCTCAATTCCCTGATCACCCTTGAGGTAACCATCAATAATCCCGTGGATCAGAATCGGACCATCATCATGGTCTAAATTCTTAAATAACTGATCCCCTTCCAATAACATCGAAAACGGTTGTTCACGAACCACCGCAGCGGGTTGCTGTAAAACTCGCCGCCCAACTGCTGTTTGATAAAATTTCACAATTCCCGTAACGTCAATTTGAGCAGCAATGCGACGGTTCGCAATTAGTCGTTCCTGAACTAATTGATCAATCGTATGTTGAACTTGGGCTGCTGTTACTTCGCCAGTTGTCAAATCTAACATTTGAAAAACCAGGTGCGTAGCCGTCCCCACTTCAGTTGGTACCGGTGATGAATCACCGGTCTGCATAAATCGCGGTTGATTAAAACTACTTTGTAAATACTGCCCTTCATCTTTAACTTCCGTCTTATTGAAAGTGAGCCGGCCCATTTGTGCATCATCCGGGTCTTGATTTGCAAAAACATCCCGAATCGCTGATACAGATTGATAAGCGGTCGTCTTAGTGGCGGCTGGATATGGGTAATTCATCGTTAAAACCCGATGGATAAATTGTCGCTCATCTGCTGTTAATGGCTGGCTTCCTGCATCACCAACAATCGTTTCCCGATGTGCAGTCCGCAGTTTAGTGAGTTCTTTCTCGACCTCATTTGCTGTCCACAACTGCATAGAGTAGTCAGCTTTTGGTAAACCATGATGATGTGGCTCCTCACCAGCATCCATTTTCATTACCTGAGAATCAAACTGGGGAGTTCGAACTAGGCTCAGACCAATCCAGTCAAGCATTGAACGACTATCAAGACGTAACTGTGGACCCAAGACCGTTTGAAATCCTTGAAGGCCTTTCGACCACTGTTTACCCAATGCCTTTAAGTTATTTTTTGAATTCTTTTCATTTACTGATCCCGTTAAAATCAAGCGCTGTTCAGCCCGGGTCAAGGCAACGTATAGTAGTCGCATTTCTTCCGCTCGGTTAGCGCGGGTAATTGCATCGGCAACTACTGTCCGCTGTGGTAAATCATATGTTACTTTAATGTTCTCTGCGGTTAACGATTGGTCATCACCCTTCATTGGGGCATCACCTAAATAGCGAATCCCAATTCCTAGATGTGGTTCAATTACTAAGTTTCCTGCAACATCATGGGAGTTAAAATGATGATTCAGATCAATGACGAAAACAATTGGAAATTGCAAGCCTTTACTGCCGTGAATGGTCATCACGTTGACGGCATCCGTTGCCAGCTCAACTGGAGCTTCTCCTAAATCTTCATCCCGCTTCTGCATCCGCTCAATAAAATGGATAAATTGATACAGGCCTTTAAAACTGGATTGTTCGTAAGTGTGTGCCCGTTCATACAACGCGTGCAAATTGGCTTGCCGTTGGGTACCACCGGGCATCCCACCAATATAGTCCAGATAACCTGTTGTTTGATAAATTTGCCAAATAAGATCCACTAACGATTCCTGTTGAGCAGTAACTTTAAATTTAGTTAACCGATCCAAAAATTGCGAAAGTTTCACGTGTAACTTTTCTAAATCCACATCCGTTGTTGCTGACCATTGTTCAGGATCCTGCTGAGTAAAAAATTGAACAGCTTCATAAAACTTACCATAACGATGATTAATCCGCAGGTAAGCCATTTCTGGTTCCGTCAACCCAACAATTGGCGAACGTAATACCGCAACTAACGGAATGTCTTGATAAGGGTTATCAATAACTTTCAGTAACGACATCATCGTCCGCACTTCAGTCGCTTTGAAATAATTTTGTACGTCTTGAACCACCACCGGGATGTTTAACTGGCCAAATTGTTCCACAATCCGGTTGTTCGGGCTTTTGGTTCGCTCAAGAATTACAATGTCTGCCGGTTGAATTGGGCGTTCATGCCCTAATTCTGGATCATAAATGCGCTCTTGGTTATCTAACATTTGGCGAATGCGCATCGCGACCATCCAAACTTCACCGGCGTACTTATCCGATCCCTCCGGTAGTTTAATATACCTTTGCTGATTTTCTTCCTTATCTACGATCGTTTCATTATCAGCATTTGCATCATAAACCATCAGTTCAGTTGGCACCGGAGTAACTTGATTTGGATCATACCACTTTGCCGCAAACTTTAATTGCGCTTGATCATCATATGGCATTTCCCCAACTGTCCGATCCATTAATTGCGTAAAGACCAGATTAGTAAACTCTGTCACATTATTCATAGACCGGAAGTTTTCAGCCAGGATGATAGTTTCATCATTTTTAGATGATGATTGATAACGTTCATACTTATCTAAAAATAACGTTGGATCCGCTTGGCGGAAACGATAAATTGACTGTTTAACGTCCCCCACCATAAAAAGGTGGTTAAGCTGCGGATCATGTAGTTGATTCAATAAGTCATCCTGAAGACGGTTAGTATCTTGGTACTCATCAACCAATATTTCACGATAATGATGACGTAATTCATTTAAAACTTGCTTACCCGCATCACTCTGATTAGTTAGGATCTGGTAAGCATAATGCTCTAAATCGCTAAAGTCGAGCATATGACGAGCAAGTTTAGCCTCCTGATAATCCTGCCGAAAATCTTTGGTGACGCTGACCAATTCTTCCACCATTACCCGAGCAGCAGCCGTTTTGGCACGCAATTGCCGTTCGTCATACTGAAAATATTTATCTTGTAAGGTTTTCAAACGCTTTTTGAATTCATTACGCCCTTCTTTTAATTCATCATACTGAGCTTTACCATCTGGATCATCTTTAAAACGTTGCGTTTTTAGTCTGCCAAATTTGATTCCGGTTATTTGGGCTTGCAACTCATTCCAAGTCGCAATTGTTAATGATTTTTGTAAATCTTTAACCGTAATTAAATCACCCGCGAGCGTCTCAGCAAGATTATCAAAACCACTGGTGGATGCTTCAGTTGCCAATTCCTTCCAATCAACAACTAATTGGTCAAAGAACTGCTGCAAAATAGGGAGTAACGTTTGTTGATAAAAAGCAGTTTGGGTAATTGGTTCATCGCCAAATTGGTAGTTTCTTACGGTTTGTGCTAACCATTGATCCGGGTTAGGTTGGGCATTAGCCTCTTGATAAAGCTTTTCAACCACTTCCTGCAGACCCTCGCCAACATTTGACTTTGCGTCTGCAAAATTTTCCGCTAACTGGCTAAAATGCCAGTCACTTGGATCCGCCTTTGCATAGTCTTCCTTAAACCGCTTTTCCTGTAGATCATTCCAAACCTGTTCTTTTAAAAGGGCCTGCTCGGTCGCATCCGTAACCAATCGGTACTGTGGATCTAGTCCAATCACGTAGTAATATCGTTTAATTACCTGTTCACAAAAAGAGTGAATTGTACTGATATTAGCTAGTGCTAACCGATTAATTTGTGCTTTCATATGTTGATCATTACTATCAGCAACCAAGCGCTTACGAATCCGCTCCCGCATATTTTTAGCAGCTTCTTTCGTAAAGGTTACCAATAGCATCTCATCAATATTTAAATGGCGATTTTCTTTTAAGAGCTTAACCACCCGATCAACCAAGACTGCTGTTTTCCCGGAACCAGCGGAAGCTGAAACTAAAATATCCCGATCTCGGTCATTAATCGCCCGCGTTTGCTCTGGGGTTGGTTTAAAACTACTCATTGTCTGCCCCCTCATCTTTTAGTTTCTGCATTACATCATCATCAGTCAGAATGATTTCACGATACTTATCTTGATCGAGCAAATTATCGAAATGGTAAATATCAAGATAATCACTATAATCAAGTCCCGTCCGCTGATCGCGGCGGAATGGCTTGAGTTCCACATTTCCGCTAAAAATTTGTTGCGCCGCAGCAATGATTAACTGCTTATTGCGCGCCAATAGTCGTTTCAGTTGCTCTTGATCAACTAACAATGAACCTTTTTTAGCCTTAATGAGATCCTTAGATTTGGTATAGCTAACCCCAAGGACAAGTGGATTTGGTTTTTCCGCTGCCAATCCTTCATCAATTTGACGCAAGATAGCATCATCATTCAACAAAATTCCTTTAAATTCATGATTTTGAAGTTCTGTAATTTCAGGATTCTTTTTAATAATGTTCTTATATTGATAATGCGGATCAAATAGATGGAGGTATAATGCACCCGCAATTGCGCTTTGTCGATCCGGATTAGCAATATCTAAATTCGCCTGCAAATTATTAAGATACGTTAACATTTGTAGATCTAACCCTTCGTAGGCATCAACTAAGTCAAATTCCTTATTAGCAGACTTATAGTCCACAACTGTTAGGTAATCCTGCTGATCACCACGAACCGCATCCACCCGATCAATTCGTCCCCGAAGATAAACCTTGCGTTTTAAGTCCGGTTGAGATGATTTTTGATTACGAATTTTCGTTTCATAGATTAAGGCCCGATAGCTGGGCTGTGAATCATGGCGATCATCTAGTAACCCAACATGACCAAATTTTTGCTCCGTCGTTACTGGATGGGATGCTGAATATTGAGCTTGATTCCGTAATACTCGGGCCATTGTTAAGACCGTCTGTTCAAGGTGATGCTTTTGATAGGCAATTCGCTCATAATTTGCCGCAAGTTCCACCACACTTGGTTGGCGACTAAATGCCCAATCCATCGCTTTAGCAACGTAAAAGGCTAATTGATCATCAGCAAGTTCGGCTAACTTAATCTGATTCTGCTTCAATAGTCGTACAAAGGCTTCTAACGAATCATGATAGAAGGTTCCCGAATTTGCATTGGTAATTTCCAATTCTTCCCGTTTTTGTAAATCTAAGCCAAACTTCAAAAAGTATTCGTATGGATTGCGGTAAAACGTCTGCAACTGTGAAATGGAGGTTGCCAAAGTATTATGCCGTTGATCATCGCTAACGGTCGTCCAATCAAAATTGTCGCCCGCTGCCGTTGCTTGCTTCAAGACGTCCGGATCCAAGTGACCATAGAGTTTAGCTGCCATCTCTGGTGACAATTTGGTAGTTTGATTTTGGTAATTTAAACTCGATTTTAACCAACCCAGGCGTTCATGATTCATTTCCCGGGAAATATTTCGCCAACCTGCACTAACGGTTTGACCAACATTCTTTGCTTGCCGTTCCACCTGGACATAGTTTGTTAACGTTGCCGCTGGTGCACTAACAAATGGCTTTATTTTAGCAAAATCAGCGCGCGGTTCTGGTGCAAATGGTAAGTCATTTCGTAACTGATTATTATCCGCATTCCACTGACCGAAATAGGTTGCTAAACCTACCAAATATGGGGACATTGTGACCCGCTCCTCATTGCTCCCCATCGCAGGAGCAGACAAGTATAGCTGTTCACGCGCATTAAGCATCCCTAAATAGTTTAGCATTGCTTCATTATCAATCCGTTGCATTCCAGAAACCGGCAAAAATTGTCCATCCGCTAGCCCTTGGCTGAGGAGCTGTTTGTCTGGATCACTTAACAAGCCTTCGCTAATTTTAATTTCCGGCATGACGTCATCGGTTGCGCCAATCATAAAAACAACCTTACGTTGGTTAGTTTGTACAATTCCCGTTTCGGAAACCAAGACCTGATCCATCGTCGAAGGAATCTGTGAATACGTTGCCGTTTGAAAACCAACCTGAATAATTTCCGCAAATTCAGTTAAATCAAATGTCCCTTCATTACCCAACACCGTTACGTATTCATCCAGTAGGTTAACCATCGTGTTCCAAACTTGTTGCGGTTGTTGAGCAAGATCCATCTGACCACGTTTAGTTGCTGCTTTGGCCCACTGTTCAAGCTGTTCTCGAACTCCTAAATTGATTAATCCTTGATATAAGATGTGGGCCGCTGTCTGTCCATCAGAAGATCCCTGTAATTGTTTAATGAACGGTGCTATTTGATCACGAACGACACTCTTGACCCAATTAATTTGGTTAGTTTGTTGTTGTTCACGATTTTTTAACTGTTCATTGTTTGCCAGGATTTGAGGATCAACGTGCGGAGTAAATTCCCACTCCCTTTGTTCTAACCATGCATGACCAGTTTTTCCATACTTTAAACACCAGTTTTCCGTTGTATACACAGCTGACATAAATCGTTGGCTTGGATAATAGCTCTGCCCTTTTTCATCTCGTTCTTGAGGTACCACTAACCCCGTTTTTAAAAGCTGCAGTATATCTGGCAATTGAAAGTGGCGGTCAGCAATTTTAAAAATGGCTTCCAGTAATGTTACTAACGGGTGATTAGCCATTGAACGATCATTATCGTTAAAAATCGGCACTTCATTTGCATCAAACACCGGTTTCAGCATTGTCGTATAACCATCTAAGTGCCGCGTTAAAATCAAAAAATCACGGTAACGGTACTGACCACTAGCCACTAACTGACGGATTTTAGCGGCAACCCGCTGCAGTTCAGCAACCCGCGTTGGTGCAGTAAAAAAATGTACTCCTTGATCAGTTCGGGGTTGTTGTTCTGGAACTGTAAATTGTGCCTGGGCTTTCATCCACTCTTCAACTTCAGCTAATCCATCACTGACGCGGTTAACTGTAACCACTTGATCATCCACCAGTATTACATCCGGCTGTTGTTCTGCGAACTCTGCTAACCGATGATATTGCATCCCTGATTGATAAAAAAGATTATTCGGATTCGGTAGCGTTGCCCCTCGATATGGTCTGTCCAAAACCAGGCCAATCGTGGTCGAGGCTGCTTTTTTGATCATTGTTTCTACGATTTGCTCTTCCATCGCGGAAAACTGACCATTATAACGGTTTAAGAAAAAGTGCGTATGAGAAAAATCATCTTTGGCAAGACGCTTAATCAGTAATTGGTAAACCGCACTTGAATTTAGCCGTCCGGTCAATCCCTGCTCAAATGCGGCATAAACTTTAAAGAGTACCGTCATTTTATCCAAAAATGCTGATGAAACCCGTTCTTGATGCTCATCAGCCCACTTTTGAACCCGTTCAATAATTGCATCATGGTCTTGCGGAGCAACATTAGCATTTTGTAATTCAATCAGTTGAGCGGTTAAATCTTGTACAAAGCCGTACCGGTGTGCTTCCTTCGCGAACATTTTTAAATCGTCTTCTGGTAATTCACGAATAATTTTGGCGACTAACATCGTTAGACCCACATCAGAAATCCGGGGTGTCTGATAATGAGGATCATTGCGCAATAAAAACCATGCCAATCGGGTAAAAGAAAGAACTTGGACTCGCGACTGAGCATATATCTCCGTTGAACCACCTAAGTTTTTCAATTGATTAAGAACATCAATTTCGGTTGAAAACTTGATATGGTTTGGTACAAGAAAAAAGAACTGGTCGTTAGGATTGGCAACCAGTTGCTGGTGTAATTCTTGGACTAGTGCTTGCTGATGATCCTTCGAAGCTGGACCAAGAATAAACTTTAAAGTACTCATCAAAATTCCTCCGTTTAGCTATTGTCCTTATTTTATCATTGATCTGTTGTGACGAAGGGGCCTTCCCTGACTTTCTGAAAAAATCAAAAATTATGGTTGACAAAATTAAAATTTGATTATAATATTCTAAACAAGATTTAAATAACCGCGATGAAGAGATGAGTAGTTAACGCTCCCTTCTCCAGAGAACTGCGTTAGATGGGAAGCAGCGTTGGGAAAGTTAATGAAGATGGTCTCGGAGCGATGGAAGTTGTGAGCACTCGCAAGCAGCTTACGGAGTGGTACCCGTTATCGTACCTGGGTCTTCCACATTTTAGTGGAGTACCTACTGAGAGTGCAGTCGTGAGACTGGACTAAATTAGGGTGGTAACACGCTATTAATTATTGATTAACCAGCGTCCCTAGAATCAACACCAGTAATGGTCACTGATTCTAGGGACTTTTTTTGTATCGTAGAAAGGAAGTTTTATTTATGACTGAATTTACAACTCGCACTAAATCACCATTCCGTTATGACATTGTCGGTAGTTTCTTACGTCCAGAAAAATTAAAAAATGCTCGCGAAAAATTTAATAATGGTGAAATTAGCCATGACGAATTAACTGAAGTCGAAAATTACGCCATTATTGATTTAATTAAGCAAGAAGAAGCCGTCGGCCTCAAAGCCGTTACTGATGGTGAATTTCGCCGTAGTTATTGGCATCTTGATTTCTTTTGGGGTTTACAGGGTGTAAAACATGTCAATCTTGAGCATGGTTATTTCTTCCATGATGAAGAAACCCGTAATGATTCAGCTCAGATTATTGGTAATATTTCAGGTGAAAATCATCCCTTTGTTGAACATTTTAAATTCGTGCAAGACCATGTTACCCCTGGAATCCAAGTTAAACAAACGATTCCCGCACCCGCTCAATTTCTTGAAGAACTAATTCGGCCTGAAAACCAAGCGAGTGTCAAGAATGCTTATGCCTCACTTGATGAACTTGACCATGACGTTGCCGCTGCCTATCATCAAGTAATCGAAGATTTGTATGCAGCTGGTTGTCGGACTTTACAACTTGACGACTGTACCTGGGGCATCGCTGTCAATAATTTTGCCAATTTGAAAAAGAAAGATCCAAATGCAGATACATCACAACTTAAGGAACTTCAAGAACGGTTCTTGAAAGTTAATAATGCTGCGATTGCTGACTTACCAGCTGATTTAACCATTAATACCCATGTCTGCCGAGGTAACTACCATTCAACATGGGCAGCTGCTGGGGGATATGGACCAGTTGCTGATACACTCCTTGCTCAAGAAAACGTTCAAGCCTTCTACCTCGAATATGATTCTGATCGGGCGGGTGGCTTTGAACCACTGGCTAAGGTTCCTGAAGATAAGTACGTTGTCCTGGGGCTTGTAACCTCTAAATCTGGTGAGCTAGAAGATCGCGAAACCATTATCAAACGAATTCACGAAGCAGCTAAATTCCATCCATTAGATAAACTGTGTCTCAGTCCCCAATGTGGTTTTGCCTCAACTGAAGAGGGAAACATTTTAACCGTGGAGCAGCAATGGAATAAGATCAAATTCGTTAAAGAAATTGCTGCTGATGTTTGGAACGCTCAGTAAGGAGGAAACGCTATGAGTAACAACGTTCAAGCACTATTTAACCAACTTAAAAGTAAGGAATGGGTTGACTTAACGCACACCTTTGGTCCTGATAGCCCCCGCTTCCCCCAATTTCATCCTGCAGAATTCAAAACTATTTTTACTCATTCTGACGGCTTTTTCGTCAAACAATACACATTTCCTGGTCAATATGGTACCCATATCGATCCGCCAGTTCATTTTTATAAGGATGATGATCGCTACGTAGAAGACCTTTCTCTCAAAGATCTAGTCTTACCACTGGTGGTCATTGATTTCAGTCAGCAGGCTGCCAAAAATCCGGATGCTAGTCTGTCTGTTAAGGACATCAAAACATGGGAAAAGACTCACGGTAACATTCCGGAAGGCGCTTTTGTTGCTTTACGAACCGATTGGAGTAAACGTTGGCCATCCCAAGAAAAATTTGCTAATCCAGATTCTAATGGCCAAAATCATTATCCAGCCTGGTCCTTAGAAGCACTTAAATATATCTATGAAGTTCGCCATGCGGCAGCTAATGGTCACGAAACTTTTGATACAGATACTGCAACTCAGCAACAAGATGGTCTCGTTGGTGAATACTATGTTCTATCCCACGGCCACTACCAGGTAGAACTCCTGGATAACCTTGATCGAGTACCGGCAACTGGAGCAGAAATTTTAATTTCCGTTCCCAAAGCTGAAAAAGCACCTGGCTTCCCAGTGCGCGCCTTCGCTATTTTTGATTTACCAGCCACAAATCAAAAATCAGCCAATTAAATTGATGTAAGCTTTCTCTCTCCTGAAAATATTGGCTATTATAAAACGCCTTGACCTTTTACAGTCAAGACGTTTATTTTAGTTGGCAAAATAATGCTTCCAGAATTGGTTAACGTTATATTTGCGAGTCTTATTCTTAGACCAAAAACCAACCTTTACTACTCCATCAACTTTCTTCTTGGGTACAAACCCCCAATAACGACTGTCATTAGAAACCGTTCGGTTATCCCCTAACACGAAATATTCGCCCTTAGGGACCTTAGTTGCGCCAGCATTTCGGACCCAATTATTCTGTTTAGAAATACTCTTGAGGGTCCAATTACCAGTTCCCGCTTTTCGTTGATCCATCTTGATATAGCTCTGGTTTGCTTTCTTGCCGTTAACATACAAGTTCCCATTTTGCGATTTAACGGTATCACCGGGAATTGCAATTACCCGCTTAACGTAATCAGTCTTAGTGGAAACTTGGGGATCCACGCCATCCGCATTAAAGACGACCACACTCCCCCGGTGAATTTTGGATTGTTTAAAACTAAACACCCGTTCATTATTCACCAAATTAGGTAGCATTGACGGACCATCAACTCGGACATTTTGAAATAATTGCCGAATCAATAAGGCCAAAATTAACCCAATGACTACCGGAATGACCCAACTAAAAATTTGCCGTAATGTTTTCATTCTTCCATCCCCGAATTACATAGATATTCAGGTTAATGATAGTACATTTTAAATTAAAATATCTACTATCTTTTCTGAACTTTTATTATTTTTCAGAATTTTCTTCAGGATTGATCTTGGCAATCCGCCCTTGTTGAATATAGACACTCAAAATCGCCAAGTCAGCTGGGTTGACTCCACTAATTCGTGATGCTTGGGCGAGTGTTTCTGGGCGAATCTTTTCGAGCTTTTGACGACCTTCAGTAGCTAATCCATCAATGGCTTCATAGTCGATATTGGCCGGAATCTTTTTCGCTTCCATCCGCTTCAGGCGGTTAACCTTGACTTCCTCTTTTTTAATATAGCCAGCATACTTAATCTGAATTTCAACTTGTTCAGCTTCCTGACGATCCAAGGCAGTAGTTGGTGCCGGAATAAACTCTAATAGTTTTTGATAAGTTACATATGGTCGCCGTAGCAATGCCGCCGCCGTTAAAGAATCCTTCAAAGGATTATCACCATTGGCCTGAATAAATTCATCAGCCGCCGTCTTTGGCTTGATCCGTATACTCTCCAGTCGTTTAATTTCATCCGCAACATGCTGCTTCTTTGTTTCCATCTTGGCCAGCCGTTCATCACTGACAAGACCGATTGCATAACCCTTTTCCATTAAACGAAAGTCTGCATTATCGTGCCGTAAAATCAAACGGTATTCAGCCCGACTAGTTAAGAGTCGATAGGGTTCCTTGGTACCCTTGGTAACCAAGTCATCAATCATGACCCCAATGTAGGCATCGGATCGTTTCAACACAAACGGACTCTTTCCTAGTGCACGGCGTCCAGCATTAATTCCGGCAATTAGACCTTGCCCAGCGGCTTCTTCATAACCGGATGTCCCATTAGTTTGTCCCGCAGTGTACAGGTTCTTAATCTTCTTTGTTTCCAATGTCGGGTGTAATTGGTATGGTGCCACCACATCATACTCGATCGCATAACCAGGCCGCATTAGTTGCGCATCTTCCAGTCCCTTTACAGAATGCAGCATTTTTTGCTGAATTTCTTCTGGCATGGAAGTTGAGAGGCCATCAACGTAATATTCGTCAGTATCTCGTCCTTCTGGTTCCAAAAATAATTGGTGACGATCCTTGTCAGCAAACCGGACAATCTTATCCTCAATTGATGGGCAATACCGTGGTCCAACCCCCTTGATTACTCCTGAAAACATTGGTGCACGATCCAGGTTAGCACGAATGAGGTCATGAGTATGTAAGTTAGTATATGTTAACCAGCAAGAGATTTGATCTGATAACGCTAAATACTGACTGTCTGGGGTATCAAAACTGAAGTGGTTTGGTTCTTCATCACCCGGTTGTTCTTCAGTTTCATCATAGTGGATTGTGTTTCCGTTAATTCGTGGTGGAGTCCCGGTTTTGAAACGTTCTAGATCAAAGCCTAACCGCTCCAAGCATTCAGACAACTTAGTAGCACTCTTGGAGTTATTAGGACCAGACTCATACTGGAGTTCACCGATGATGATTTTGCCCCGCGCAGCTGTCCCGACAGTTAACACAACCGCTTTTGCTCCATAGCGAGCACCAGTATTAGTAATGACTCCTTTACATACCCCATCTTCAACAATCAAATCGTCAACCGTTCCTTGACGCAACGTTAGATTTGGTTCTTTTTCAATCGTTAGTTTCATCTGCCGATGATACGCATGCTTATCCGCTTGGGCCCGTAGTGCTCGCACTGCAGGACCCTTACCAGTATTAAGCATCCGCATTTGGATGTAGGTCTTATCAATGTTGTGGCCCATTTCACCGCCAAGGGCATCAATTTCACGGACAACAATTCCTTTTGCTGGTCCCCCTAGTGATGGGTTACAAGGCATGAACGCCACCATTTCCAAACTAATTGTAATTAATAATGTTTTATTCCCCATCCGGGCCGCCGCTAACGCCGCTTCTGATCCCGCATGGCCAGCACCAACTACGATTACATCGTAATTGCCACCGTCATATTGAACTGCTTCTCCTGTTTTCATTGCTAATCTCCTTGCTACTTTCCTAAACAGAATTGACTAAACAATTGATCTAATAGTTCATCTTGGTAACTATCACCGGTAATTTCACCAAGTAAATCCCAGGCCCGTGTCATATCAATTTGAACTAAATCGACCGGCATCCCATCATCCAGGCCCTTTAATACATCGCCCAAGGCTTGATCTGCTTGACGAAGTAATCCAATATGCCGCGCATTCGTAACCATGACATTGTTTTGGCTACTTTCAATTCCTTCATTAAAGAAGAAATGACTAATTGCAGCACTTAATTCATTAATTCCCTCATGCTTAGTCATTGAGGCCGTGATTACCTTATCGCCATCAACAAGCGTTTGTAGTTTAGCTTGATCAACCTTCGTTGGCAAATCACTCTTATTAAAGATAATAATTCGTGGCTTATTTGCAGTTTGTTCAATTAACTGCCGATCCTCTTCCGTAAGCGGTTGAGAACTATCAATCAGTAACAAAATTAGGTCTGCCGTATCGATTGCCTGACGACTTCTTTCTACCCCAATCTTCTCGACTGTATCGTCAGTGTGCCGAATTCCTGCAGTATCAATTAATTTGAGTGGTACATCATTAACGTTGACATATTCTTCAATCACGTCCCGTGTGGTTCCGGCCACATTGGTTACAATCGCCTTATCTTCATGTAACAATGAATTTAATAAACTTGATTTTCCAACATTGGGGCGACCAATAATCGCGGTTGCTAAACCGTCACGTAAAACTTTGCCTTGCTTAGCAGTTTTAAGAAGCCCCTCGATTCTTTGGCGAATTTCAATTGCCTTTTCCCGCAGAAGTTTGCTGGTCATTTCTTCAACCGCATCATATTCTGGATAATCAATGTTAACTTCCACTTGCGCTAGCACATCTAAAATGTCCTTACGCAGATGTTTGATTAAGTGTGATAAATTCCCATCAAGTTGGTTTAACGCCACTTTCATTGACTTGTCAGTCTTCGCACGGATTAAATCCATCACCGCTTCAGCCTGTGAAAGGTCCAGTCGCCCATTCAAAAAGGCGCGTTTAGTAAATTCTCCTGGTTCTGCCATCCGCGCCCCAGCACCAATCGTCAACTGCAAGATTCGGTTAGTCGCTAATAAACCACCATGACAATTAATTTCGACAACGTCTTCCTTTGTATAAGTTTTAGGTGCCCGCATTACGGAAACCATGACTTCATCCACTTCTTGATTAGTCTGGGGATCAATAATATGTCCATAGTTAATGGTGTGACTAGCCACTTTTGCTAAGTCTTTTCCCTTAAAAAGCTTTTTCACCACCGGAATCGCTTCTTCACCACTAACCCGAATAATTGAGATTCCACCTTCCCCAACCGGAGTTGAGATTGCGGTAATGGTATCAAATTCTGAATTTGCCACTGTCTTCCTTCCTTTCTGACTTAATAAAAAAAGTGCCCTTCCAGCAACAACGATTCTTCGTTGGTGATGGTCAAAGCACTTTCACTACTCTAACAAGCTCGATTTAATTAACACCGTTATTTTAAATTTACCGGTTCCGATTGTCAATACTTACCTAATTTTGTGGTGCAATCACAATACTACGGAATGGTTCCCGACCGTGCGAATACGTCCGTACTTCCGCATGTTGTTCCGCTAGTTTATGCAAATATTTACGTTCGCGTGCTGGCATCGGATCCAAAAAGACCGCTTGCCCTGTGGCAATGACTTGAGTTACGCTCCGCTCCATTAGTTTATCCAACGTTGCCCGACGTTTTTCACGATAATCTCCTGTATTAAGAATTAATTCCACTTCACGAACGCCATGGTAGTTTAAAAAAGCTACGCCGAGTTGCTCAATGGCATTTATTCGCCGACCATGGTAGCCAACTACTTGTCCCGGATGCTCGGTCTCCAAATTGACTTCACAATGATGAACTTTTACTTCTTGAATCCGAGGCTCAACGGTAATACCCAATTGTTGATAAATCTTAATTAGATAGTCTGTTAAGCCCGCCATAGCAGTCTTAACTTTAGCTAAGTTATGTTGATGATTTTCTGCCATTTGTTTTTGCAGCTTCTCTTCTGGCGTCATCGTTATCTCTGGAGTTGTTTTTTCGGGTTGTACGTTTTCTTCATGCGGCTTATCATTGTCCACTACTGATTTTGATAGATTATGATTTTCCTTGCGTAGTGTAACTTTAATCTTGGCGGGACGCCGGCCAATCCCTAAAAATCCATGGTGAGCAGTTTGTAAAACCTTTATTTCTAGTTGGTCCTTAGTTGCTGCTAATTGCTTGACTGCTTTTTCAATTGCTGCTGTTTCATCTTTTCCCTTAAAAATTGTCATTATTTCACCTCAACAAAAAAGCCACCAGCCGGAACCAACTAGTGGTTGCCAGGCTAGTGGCATTTGCTCTACTTCCGTTTGCTCTTCATCGCATTTCGTTTAGCATGGGCAATCTTATTTTTCCGTTGGCGTTCTGCCCGTTGCTTTGCTTCCCGTTCACGTCTAATTTTGAATGGATTTTGCAAAAGCAACGTTTGGACAACTTGAAAGGCATTCGTTACCACCCAGTAAAGAGTGATCGCTGATGAAAAACCTAACGCCATAAAGAAAATCATAATTGGCATAAACCATGTCATTGCAGTTGACATTGAATTCTTTTCTGGCATGGATGCCATTGATAACCAAGAACTAATGAATGTAAACAACGCCGCCAAGATCGGGAGCACATAGTATGGATCAGGCCGTCCCAGTTGCAGCCATAAAAATGTTCCATGACGTAAAGTACTTGTTCGCCAAATTGCTTGGTATAGAGCCCACATAACTGGCAATTGGACAATTAATGGCAGCATGGATGCAAATGGATTAACTCCCGCTTCTTTATAAAGCTTTTGTTGTTCCACTTGCAGTTTCTGCATCGTTTCACGATCCCGTGAAGAATACTTCTTTTGTAATTTCTTCAATTCAGGCGCTAATTCTTGCATCCGCATCATCGACTTTGTCTGGTAATACATCAACGGCAAAATAATAATCCGAATGATAATGGTGAAGATAATAATCCCCATCCCATAACCACCAAAGTGATTAGAGAGCCAAATAATAAACCGGGAACAGTTATAGATAATGTAGTGATCCCAAATTCCTGTACTATGACTAGTAATTGGTTTATTGGAACAAGCTGCTAAGAATAAAGTTAAACTTAAAATCCCCAATAAACTCACAAGTTTTTTTGAACGTTTTTTCATTTTTTAATCCTCAATTAATAGGTTGGCACGCTTTAAAGCATGCACCAAATTTTTCTTGGTTTCTGCCATGGTCATCCCATCAGCAGCAGGACGAGCAATCACTAAGAAATCAACCTCAGACTTTAATTGAGGTTTAACTTCTAGCAACGTTTGCCGAATACGCCGTTTCAGCCAATTTCGATGAACAGCATTCCCAATCTTCTTACCAACAGAGATCCCCACTCGAAAATGTGGTTGACCAGGCTTTTCCATTTGGTAAATCACAAACTTATGATTAGCAACGGAATTATGGGTTTCAAACACCCGTTGAAATTCGTTCTCTTTTTTTACTCGAAATGATTTTCTCATTATTAATCTCCTCAGTAACTAAAAAAGGGAGAAGGAACATAACAACACCACAATATTAAAATTGCAGCAAAGTGTATGGCCCTGCTCCCTACTGAGAAAAAAGCCGCCTTGACGGACTTTTTTATGCAGATAATACTTTACGACCCTTTTGACGACGACGGGCCAATACCTTGCGACCGTTACTAGTGCTCATCCGAGCGCGGAAGCCGTGAACACGAGCGCGGTGACGCTTCTTTGGTTGAAATGTGCGCTTCATAAGCTTTTGCACCTCCTCGGCATTGTAATAAATTGTTCGGTTTAACGTCCAAAATGGACAAACTCTTCAAACATACTGTCAAAGTATATCATACTTTTTTTCTGCAATAAAGGGCGATTTCGCCGAAAAAACTTTTTAGTTTTCCACAAGAAACAGGAAATAATCCACAGCGTTATTTTTTGCTGGTCAAGTTTTTGACCTAATTCACAGGGTTTTTCACTAAAAATACTCAACTCACAGGGTTGTCAACAAAGTTATCCACAGGCCTGTGGAAAATCCTGTGAATTACTATGCCTTCAACTTTTTACCTTGTTGATATCCACAAAAAGTTGTGGATATCTTTTACTTTCTGTGGATATTTCCACATTTCCACACCCCTGTGAGTATTTTCCACACAGCGTTGTGTATTTTGTGGATTAAATTTTCCCTGCCTGTGGAAAACTAGAAAAACTAATGATAAAATTACTTTTGGTTTTTATTTATCCACATTATTTTATTCTGAGGAGGAATTATTTTGACTGAGCTCGATTCTCTCTGGGAAACGGTCCAAAACGAGTTTAAGCAGTCGATCACTCCACCGACTTACGAAAACGTCGTTGCTCCGGCAAAAGCATACTCTCTTCAAAATCATCAACTAACGGTGGTCTTACCAACTGACTATCATCTTGATTGGTGGAAGAAGAGTTTAAATATTCAACTAAAACATATTTTGCATGAAAAGACTGGTGAAGAAATTGAACCAATCTATGTTCTTACTAAGGATTTAATGAAAAAAACGGATCCCACACCAGATCAACCAACTTATAAAACTCAAACACCACTCAATCCGGAATATACATTCGATAATTTTGTTGAAGGACGTACTAATCAGTTTGCGTACGCATCCGCATTCGCTGCTTCCGAGCAACCTGGTGGTTTATACAATCCCCTCCTTATCTATGGGGATGTGGGCCTTGGCAAAACACACTTAATGCAAGCCATCGCCAATAACATGCTCGTTCATAATCCCGATGCAAAGATTAAATACGTAACGAGTGAAAATTTCATGAACGACTACATTAATTCAATTAAAACCGGGACGCAAGAGCAGTTTAGGCAGGAATATCGGGATTTAGATGCCCTCTTAGTGGACGATGTGCAATTCTTTAGTGAAAAAAACGGGACGCAATTAGAATTTTTCAATACCTTTAATAGTCTTCATGACAACAACAAACAGATTGTCTTAACTGCTGATCAAAATCCGAAGGAAATTCCGAACTTAACCGATCGACTAGTTTCACGATTCGTTTGGGGATTAACTGTTGAAATTACTGCACCCGACTTAGAAACCCGAATTGCAATTTTGAACCGTAAAGCAGAAGAGGAAAACCTTCAAGGAATTCCAAATGAAGTCTTCAATTTTATTGCTTCTAAAATTAATACGAACGTGCGGGAACTTGAGGGTGCCCTCATGCGTGTACGGGTTTTTGCTGATTTACACAAGACCACAATCAACGAAGCTGTAGCGCGGGAAGCCTTACAAGGAATTGGTAACGATGCCCCCGCAACCCTCTCAATTGATTTAATTCAAAAAAAGGTGGCTGCTCACTTTAACATCAACCAAAGTGACATCACCGGTAAGAAACGAGTTAAAAACATTGTGATCCCACGTCAAATCGCAATGTATCTATCACGGGAATTAACCGATAACTCTTTACCACGAATCGGTAAAGAATTTGGTGGCAAAGACCATACAACAGTCCTGCACGCAATCGACAAAATTGAAA
>DWZS01000007.1 GCA_019117445.1 Candidatus Limosilactobacillus excrementigallinarum
ATTCATCGGCTACTTACCGCAAAACATTCAAATGGTGCTTAGAGTGGCCGTCTAAAACTAATTTAAGACCAACAAAACCAGAGCTGGCAAGGTCTCTGGTTCTTTGAGGTGCTTTCAAGTTTCAGTTATTCGATTTTAGGGCCGACGATAAAGCAACGGCTTGGTGATCAGTATGACCACTTTTCGTCAGTCGCCATTAGTCGTTCCTTTACCTTGGGAACGTTGTGGGCACCTGGGGCAGCGACAATTTTTCTAATCAGCACCATCACACATGTGCCAATTCAAAAACTATTTGTCCCCAGTTTTATTTTAGGATTATTAGGACTCTGCATAGCTTGGTTGATTGAACTAAATGGGTCTTCTTCAACAAAGAACGCTAATCAGAACATTAAAAGCCAAATCAATACAAAGAAGGCAACCTTAAAGGTCTTTCAAATAGGATTAGCAGTAGTGGCATTGTTGCTGATTGCTTTTACTTTGATTCATCTTAAAATTGGTGAGGCCATGATAGATGTGGCGTTAGCTGGACTAGTTGTCATTTTACTTTGGTTATTAGTTTTGCAAGTTAGAGATCATGATCATCAGCGAACTGTTAAAGCTGGTAAAGAATACATGCAAAGTGGACTATTACGCGGTGGTAGTTTAGCACCATTCTTTGTAGCAATTGGTTTATTTTCAAATGTCTTTGAACATTCTCAGATATCTAAAATAATCGGCCAAGTATTAGCACCGTCCATCTTGCATTTATCATGGGGAGCGTTAGTCTTAATTCCACTCTTCATTGTTATTTTATCCCTAGTGGGTGTGCATCCACTCGCTTCGGTAACGTTATTGGGCCAGATAATGATGGGAATAAGCTTGCCATTTAATGCTTTGTCAATTGCTATGGGCCTCAATATCGGTAGCATGTTAGCATACATGATGTCACCATTTGCTGGAATTGTGGTCGTGATTGCAAATATTCTGGGCATTAGTTCAACTACCATTTCTTTAAAATGGAATGGAAAATACTGTCTGCTTCTTTTAGTGGTTAGCGTAATTTTTATTGCTGGATATTCAATTTTGATTTAAAAATGGCCCAAAGTTCGGTGAACTTTGGGTCTAATTGAGATCTTACTACTGTTTTTCTTCGAGCATTTTGACGATCTTCGCAAGTGATTCTTCAGCACTGGGCTGGGTTGGTTCTGAATCTGCTGGTTTTTTAGGAAATAATTTGTTAACCATTTTAACCAACAAGAACACCACGAAGGCGATGATCAAAAAGTTAATTATGGCATTAATAAAAACGCCAAATTTGAACGTGGCACCGCCAACCGTCCAAGCGAGGTTGGAAAGGTCAATTTTACCAACAAAGATCCCGATAAACGGGTTAATAATATTGTTAACGAGCGAATTAACAATGGAGGTAAAAGCCGCTCCAATAATTACCCCGACAGCCATGTCCATGACATTACCACGACTAATAAACTCTTTAAATTCTTTAATCATGATGAGACTCCTTAACTATTTTTGAAAGGGGTCGATATCGTTATTTAAAACTCCAAGTAAGTACTTATAATTTTGACCAACTGCTACTGCATTGGTCAGCTTTTTGGCTTTTGGATCGTCCATGCTAGTCTTAACGGTTGCATTGTGTTGAAGCATGGCAATGGTTAATTCAACCGCTAGCTCTTGATTTGATTTACTCATAATAAAACTTCCTTTCTGAATGTTTCGTTTGTAATAATATGCTAACATTAAATTATTAATTTTGGGAAGTGAAATTATGAATTATCGGCAATGGTTAACGAAAATTAGTGTTGGAATCTTAGCGTTTGGGATTGGTATTCAAGCACCGGTTGCTACTCAGCTTGGACCATCATCACAAGTCACGGCTTTTGCAGCCAAAAAACATCATTTAACGGTGGATGAAAAGCAATTGGCTAATCTTGATTATCAAGGACAGCAGATAATTATGGTAAATAATAATCAGCCAACCTTTACCAGTGATGACCTTGATACTAGTAAGGGGAGTTGGCAAAAGTATGCATCCTTGGATCGTAACAACCGCGCAACTGGAGCAGATGCATTACTAAACAAGTCCATGATGCCAACTACAAAGCGAGAGCCACTCCACGTCAACCCGAGTGGCTGGCATAATAAAAAAGTTAACGGTAAATATCTTTACAATCGTTCACATTTGATTGGTTATCAGCTTAGTGGGCAGAATAACAACTGGAAAAACCTAATTACTGGCACCAGATCATTGAATGATCCGGCAATGCTGAAGTATGAAGATCAGGTGGCCAGCTTTTTAAAGAGGTATCCAAATCAGTATGTCCGTTATCAGGTTACGCCAATTTATCGTGGTTCAGAAAAGGTGGCGCGCGGAGTTCACATGCAGGGGCAGTCAGTCGGTAGTGATGCGGTTAAATTTAACGTCTATCTTTTTAACGTTCAAGATGGTGTCAATATTAATTATGATGATGGGACAAGTCAGGTAACTAGTGCTCAGCCAAAAAGCACTACTACTCCGTCGTCCTCCAGTGCAACTCCTGAAAACTCTGGAGCTGATGATAATCAAAATCAAACGGTGTATGTAACACCAAGTGGGCACAAATACCATTATGATCCTAATTGCCGGGCATTGCGGCGGTCGCATACTGTTAGTCAGATGACGGTGAGTCAGGCTCGTAATGCGGGTTATACACCATGTGGTTTAGAGTAAGGCAGATTGCAATAAATAACTTGAACAAATTTAATGACGCAGATTAAGCAAGAAGATCTCAATTGGAGTTCGCCAGTTCAAACATTTGAGAGGCCGTGAATTCAGATACCAGT
>DWZS01000079.1 GCA_019117445.1 Candidatus Limosilactobacillus excrementigallinarum
AATTTGAATTTGGTAAGTTGTCGAAGCGATAACTCATTGCCGCCGTGACAACGATAATTAATATACCAGTGACCCTAGTTAATTGTCAACAAAACTTCGTAAACTTTTTCAACTTTTTTCTAAAGCTGTACGATCCTCTCTTAACAGTTTTAGAAGTTCGATTTATCCGTTTCATCTGACAATCACTCTTTGGGTTTATCCGGATTAAAACGAATGTCTAAAATCATACAAGCAGTCATAAATTTCGATCGCCGCTAAATCAATATTATCAAATACTAACTGGCTCTCTTGTCGGTAGTGATTCACAATAAATTCTCCATTAATTTGATCGTAAATCACTTTACAAACTGGGACTCCATATTGCTGAAACTCCCTCACCTGACGATCACCAGATTGGTCCATTGACATCGCATCCAGCCGACTGATGATCTTTTGTAAATTTGAATGAAGCACTTCGACCTACCCTCCTAAAATAAAAAGAGCTTAGTTTCCCTAAACTCCCATACTATTTTTAACTTTATCTGGTTTAACCATTAATGCAAACATCCCAGCAAACATTCCAAAGTAATAAGTTAGAATCCGCCAGAGCAGCATTGCTAAAACCAATTTACTATGTGAAGTCGTAAAGCTAGTAAATAGAACTGCAAAGCTATACTCTGCGCCGCCTGTTCCACCCGGAATCGGAAATAGCGAAATAATCATAAAGATTAACGTATGCAAGCTCATCGCCATAATCAAACTGACACCATGGACATTTAATGCTAAGAGAATGAAGTAGGGAATAATATAGTAAGCCATTAATTGCAAAATCGTGACTACTGCCACTTTGGCTAATTTTCCATACTCCGACTTCATTTTAATGCTCTCTTGATAAAAAGAATCTACCTTTTCATTCAATGAATCCTTGATTTCTTGGTAGCGTTGTTCCTTAACAAACCACCGCACTGGCTTAATTACGACATTCATGAGACGCTTCGTAAAGTTATACCAGTACATCACCATCAGTAACGCCACAATCACACTTAAGTGAATGACAAAACCAAAGATCACTAACAATGAAAGGACGTGAAGTTTCTCTTCAATATAGTGAAAACCAATCAAGAGGCTAATAATAAAGTTAACCACAATCATTGATTGAAAAACCACAAATTTCATTAATAATACAGAGCTAGCGATTCCCCCGTCAACTCCAGACTGGAGCATTGCAACCAATTGAGCCGGTTGCCCACCCGTTGAAAATGGAGTAATTCCATTAAATAGTTGCTCAATTAACGGTAACCGTAAGGCATCTTTCCACGTAAAGTGAGGATAGCGGTTTGCCATAAAGATTTTGACCGTAACCCCCTCAAAAACTAAATACAAACATATGCATAGTAGAGCAACCATAAACCATCCCCAATTCATGGTTGCTAAATCAGCGCTAATCTCTTGTAAATTAGTATCCCTTAGTGAATACGCAAATATGCCAATTCCTAACAACAGCATCGTTGTTAGCACTAACCAATTCTTTCGCGACATATTACTTCTCCTTCGCTTGACTGGTATAGAACCGATACCAAATCTTAGCCAGATGATCTTTTGAGTACCGTTGTGCAGCCTGCTGTGCTTTATCACGCAACCCTTTCAATTCATCTGGATCATTACTCAAACGAGTTAGCTTACGTTGCATATCGTTAACATCCACCGCTGGTTCATAGTATCCTTCAATAATTGAATGGTAAAGAGAAAGATCACGTAGCATCACTGGCGTACCACAAGAAAAAGCTTCTAAAACCGACATCGGAAATAATTCATTATAAGATGGCAGCAAAAAAAGGTCCGCTGCATTATTAAGTTCAGCAATTTCTTGTCGACTCACAATTCCCGGAAACCAGAGGTTTGCAGGCGGATCATCAACCACCCGCTTTAGCTCCTTATACCCATCCGTCATGGCACCAAAAGAAAAGCCACCAGCCCAAATAAATTGAATGTCTGGGTTCTGACGAGCAAGCTGAATAAAGTCAGGAACGCCTTTCCGTTCCTGAACTTGACCACTCCCTAGTACCACAAATTTGTCTAGCGGAATTTTAAACTTGGCCCGTAACTGCTGACGCTGATCATCACTAACCGGATAAAATTCTTTTGCATCGACAAAATTAGGAATATACGAAATCTTCTCCTCTGGGATTCCGTAAGCTACTAACTTAGGAATAAACGACGGGTTGACGACCACCAGATGATCCATCCGCTTATAAAAGGCAATTACATAATGATAAAAGATCCCCCGAAATGGTTGTGGGATCTTCAAACTTCCTTCTAACGTTTCTGGCAAAAAATGGACATAACCAATTTTACGACCACGTTTTTTTGAAAAAGTTGAGAAATAAAAAGGTAAATCAATCGTGTGGTAGTGACTAATATCACTAGCCCGCCACTTATTAATTTCAATATCAAACTCTTTACTAAACCGTTGCCGAAGCATCTTGACCAGTTCTAAATAAGCGCTACCCACTCCCTGGCCTTTCACCTTATCAGCCGACGAATACATTGTAATCTTTAACATTAGAGTCTCCTTGAACGATGAAACAAGTGTCGACGCTGCTGTTGTTTAAGGGCATTCTCTTGGTCTAAACGATTTTGACATTCTTCATAAAAATCAAGGACTCGCTTAGCAAACACCGCTGCCGAAATATCATGCAATTTTTGTTGACGTTTAGTAGCGGCTTCTGCACGGGGCGGATTCTTCAAATAATTCAAAACTCCATTGACCAGTTCAGCCCTTCGCTGAAAACTAATACCAATTCCCGGATCATCAATTAATTGATCAGTATACTCACTCCGGCGAACCACAATCGGTAAATCGGAGGCGAGTGCTTCATCATAGGTCAACCCTTGAGATTCAGAATCAGATGCCGAAACAAAAACATCCGCCATTTGATAATAATGGTGAACTTGATCATTATTGACCTGGCCAGCGAAGGTGACGTGGCCACCCAAATTCATCTCGCGAACTTGACGTTCTAACGAGGAACGCGCCGGACCATCACCAACAATCAGTAACTGCGTCGCTGGCTCTTGAGCAACAATATCAGGCATGGAATTAATCAGCTCTTGAATATTCTTTTCAAAAGCAAGACGACTCAGTGAAAGCATCACTGGAGTATCGACTTTAAACCCATACTTTTGGCGAATTGCGGCTTTCTGCTCGTCGGTATCACGAAGCTTATACACGCGCAAATTAACTCCCGTCGGAATAATCCGAATTGGTGACTCGACATGATAGCTTTCAAGCGTATCCAAAACCCGTTCACTCGGAGCGATAATTCCAGACATATTCTTGAGATATAAATGCGCTAAACGGGCCACATCCTTCGGCTTTAGAATGCGCCCATTGGCAATATAGTGGAGATAATCCTGATACATTGTGTGGTAAGTATGCAGGCAAGGAATTCCCATCTCCTTGGCAACCATCTTTCCCATTACCCCTAGTGAAAACTCGGTCTGATTATGGATAATATCTAATTGAAGTTTACGAGCAATTCGGAGGGCTTTAAACCAGCCGCTAAACGCAATTCGCCGATCCTTAAACGAAACGAACGGGACACTGGCAAAGCGGTAAATCCCATCTTCGGGACTATCCGTTACCCGCGGATCCGAAGATGTAAAAATGTAAACGTGGTGGCCCTGCGCAATTAACTCATCTCGTAAGGTCTTAATGGATGTCGCCACGCCGCTTACTTGTGGAAAATATGTATCTGTAAACAGTCCGATATTCAAACGAAATTCTCCTTTTTCAGCGTTTTTAACTCTTAATAACACATTCTAATCATTTTAAACTTTCTCTGCTTTTGTCGCAAGTCAAAACCCGCACCAGCGAAATCATGAATCACTGATGCGGGTCTCAATTAATTTTGTTCTGCTTGATAAAGTTCTGGTAAAGAGTGTTTGATTAACTGTTCGACTTCGTCTGCATTCTCTAAAGCGAGTGCTTGATGCAATAATGGTTGCAATTGTCGAACCGACAAACCACTAATAAGGTGCCTTAACGGTAAAATGTGATCACTAGGGACCGAAAATTCATCCAATCCCATGGCCAAAAGTAATGGTTCCGCAACATGAAGGGCCGCCATATTGCCACAAAGGCTTACCCACTTTCCTTCATTATGTGCCTGACGAATAACGTGCAAGACGGAACGGAGCATTGCTGGATGCAACGTCTGCAACAGCGGTGCCACTTGCCCATTGGTACGATCAACCGCAAATAAATACTGGGCGAGATCATTTGAACCAATGCTAAAGAAGTCCGCATGCTGAGCAAATTGATCAATCATTGTCACGGCTGCTGGCGTTTCAACCATCATCCCGACTTGAACATTATCAGGAATCTTAATTCCCTCATCAGTAAGCTTTTGCCGTTCTTCATCAACAATCTGCCGGGATTGGCGAAATTCCGCTAATGTCGTTACCATTGGAAACATAATCGCGATTTTGCCATAGGTGGCTGCCCGTAGTAACGCGCGGATTTGTGGTCGCAGTAACTCCTGATGAGCTAATCCGAGCCGTAAGCCTCGCAATCCTAGCGCCGGGTTACTACCATCATCATAACTCGCGTCCTGAACTAATTTATCACTACCAATATCAAGTGTCCGAACTACAATTAACCGTTCCGGCATGGCAGTAGCAACCTGCTTATAAATCGCAAATTGGGCATCCTCACTGGTAAACCGGGCGTCCTCCATCAGCATAAATTCCGTCCGGAATAAACCAACCCCCTCAGCACCACTATGTGTAATGGAATTAATTTCGTCTGGCAAGGACATATTCGCAGCAATCCGAATCCGCTGCCCATCAGTACTGCGCGTTTCCTGATGCTTCAACTTACCAAGTGCACTGTTCTCCCGTGCATACTGACCGGCCATTTTTTGATATTGATCAATCTCCTGGGGCGAAGGCTGCAAAATAACTTTTCCGTGAATACCGTCCACAATCGCCACCATGTCATCATGAGCATATTTGGTCACCCCATGGGTTGCTACAACACTGGGAATCGCTAGCTCTTCGGATAACAAAGAGAAATGTGATGTTGCACCACCTTCATCCGTTACCAAAGCGGCTACTAATTGACGATCTAGGCGGACGACTTGAGTTGGACTAATTGAATGGGCTATTACAACCGCCCGGTGGTCTAAATTCGCAACGTCTGGAATTGGTTCTTGTAACAAGTGGCTCAAAAGACGTTGGCCAAGGTCATGAACGACCCCCACCCAAAAAGGGCTGCTGACTGCAATTGTAGATAGTTTTTGCAATCGATCTACCAACTGTTCCACTGTCCACTCAGCGGTCCAGTGGTTTTCAATCAGCATATCCATCGCCAGTTGGCGGACAGCTGGATCATTTATGACAGTCTGGAGCGTCCGAATGGTCATAATTGGTCGACCAAACTCTGCTTCCGCCTGATCACCAATTTGTCGCAAACCATGGTTAATTAAAGAAAAAGAATCACGAAGCCGCTGTGCTTCATGATTCTCATCATCCGCGACCTTATTAGGTGCGGCCAGACTGGATGCCCCCATGACATAGACCGGTGCGATGGTAATCCCGCCACCGGCAGCAATGCCGTTGAGTGTGTGGGACATGATTAGTCAGCCAGTCCTTCCTTCTTCATTGTGTCTTCGATTGCTGCAATGGCGTCTTTTTCGTCGTCACCTTCAGCAGAAATCGTTACTTCAGCGTTTTGACCAACACCAAGTGACATTACACCCATGATGGACTTCAAGTTAACGCTCTTACCGTTGTAAGTTAAGGTAATGTCTGAAGTAAACTTTGAAGCAGTTTGGACTAAAATCGTTGCAGGACGTGCGTGGATTCCAGTTTCAGCAGTAATAGTAAAATCACGTTTTTCCATTATAATCATTCTCCTTAGAACAATAATAGTTAAGCAGCACGTTTTGCGCTTTACTTTGTTTTATTATAGCGATTGTAAGCGGTAAATACAAGCGTAAAAATTACGACTCAGCCCGCTCACTAATTAGATGATAGTGAATTTCTCCACCATGCTTGGCATCCCCCTCAATTTGGGAACGGTATTGATAACTTTGAAACACATTTTGAAAATCCATGAACTGTTCCGGCTTAATGATCAGTTCTTTCACCTTGCCAGCATGCAGTTGATCCAATTGTGCTTGGTAATCAGTTTCTGACAATCCATCATCCCCTTTACGAGTTATCTACTATATTATACATGATTTTTACGTCAACTTAGCAATCATTCATAAAGAGTGCTAAAATTTATTTGGATGCAGAGGTGAATAAATGGCGATAACGCTTGATCCAACAGCGTTTATTCACAATTCACTCAATCAGTGCATTCCCTTGATTTCTGAAAAAAAGTAAGTATAATTATAATCAATAGTCAAGAAAGGTCAAACTTTTTTGAAATTAATGAAGGAGGTATCTTTCGACAATGTTATGTCAAAACTGTCACGAAAATCCTGCAACCATCCATCTACAGATGATGATTAATGGTCAGAAAATGCAGGTCGACCTCTGTCAAAAATGTTATGAAGAATTTAACAATCAACAATTAAATATGATGAATGGAGGAAATGATATGAATAATGGCGGATTTGCCTTCGGTAACATGGACGACTTTATGAAGGCACTCAATAATATGCAAAGTCAAGCTGCAGCTGGTGCTTCCCAAAACCAACGTCAAGGTGGCAACGGTCGTGGCGGTAAAGGTGGTATGCTCGCTCAATTTGGGATCAATATGACGGACCTCGCTCGGCAAGGAAAAATTGACCCAGTCATTGGTCGCGACAATGAAATTAAGCGGGTCGTTGAAATTCTTAACCGGCGGACCAAGAATAACCCCGTTTTGATTGGTGAAGCCGGGGTTGGTAAGACGGCTGTCGTTGAAGGACTCGCCACTGCAATCGTGTCTGGTGACGTTCCAGAAAAACTGCAGAATAAGGAAATCATCCGCTTAGACGTGGTTTCCCTTGTTCAAGGGACTGGAATTCGTGGCCAGTTTGAACAGCGGATGCAACAACTAATTAAGGAAGTTTCAAAGAACCCGAACATCATCCTCTTTATTGATGAAATTCACGAAATCATGGGAGCCGGAAACGCGGAAGGCAGCATGGATGCCGGAAACGTTTTGAAGCCGGCCCTAGCACGTGGTGACTTCCAATTAATTGGTGCCACAACATTAAACGAATATCGGAAGATTGAAAAGGATGGTGCAATGGCCCGGCGGTTCCAACCAGTGCAAGTGGAAGAACCTTCCGTTGACGAAACCATTCAAATCTTAAACGGGATCAAGACCCGGTACCAAGACTACCACCACGTCAAGTACACGGATGATGCCATTGTGGCCGCTGCTAAACTATCTGATCGTTACATCCAAGACCGGTTCCTGCCAGACAAGGCGATCGACCTCTTAGATGAAGCCGGTTCACGGAAGAACTTAACTTTAAAGAACGTTGACCCAGCCGCAATCGAAAACGAAATCCACACTGCTGAAGCACATAAGCAACAAGCCGTTGATAATCAAGACTATGAAAAAGCGGCCTTTTATCGGGATCAGGTTACTCGCTTGACTAAGGCCAAGAAAGCTGCTGAAGAAAATAAGGTTGAAGATGAAGCAACGGTAACCGTTAAGGATATGCAGGATATTGTTGAAGAAAAGACCAACATTCCGGTCGGTGATCTGCAAAAGCAAGAAGAAACGCAACTCAAAGATCTTGATAAAAAGCTTGATGAACATGTCATTGGGCAAACAGAAGCCGTTGATAAGATTGCCCGGGCCATTCGCCGAAACCGAATTGGTTTAAACAAGTCCGGCCGACCAATTGGTTCCTTCCTCTTCGTGGGACCAACGGGGGTTGGTAAGACCGAAACGACTAAGCAATTAGCCCAACAACTCTTCGGCTCAAAGGATGCCATGATCCGGTTCGACATGTCTGAATACATGGATAAGATGTCAACGTCCAAGTTAATTGGCTCTGCTCCTGGTTACGTTGGTTACGAAGAAGCTGGTCAGTTAACCGAACAAGTTCGTCGGCACCCTTACAGCTTGATTCTATTGGACGAAGTTGAAAAGGCGCACCCAGATGTAATGCACATGTTCCTGCAAATTCTGGACGATGGCCGTTTAACTGATTCCCAAGGCCGCACCGTTTCATTTAAGGACACCATCATCATCATGACCTCGAATGCCGGTTCTGGTGATGCGGTTACCAGCGTTGGTTTTGGTGCTGAAGCTTCTGGCAACACTTCATCCGTCTTAGATAAGCTAACGAATTACTTCAAGCCAGAATTTCTGAACCGGTTTGATGACATCGTGGAATTTAACGCCCTCACTAAGGACGACTTAATGAAGATTGTTGACCTGATGATTAAAGACGTTAACACAATGTTAGCGGACCGCAACTTACACATTGACGTTCCAGAAGATGTTGATGAAAAGCTAGTCGAACTTGGCTACAATCCAAAAATGGGTGCTCGACCATTACGGCGGGTGATCCAAGAACAAATCGAAGATCGGATTGCCGACTTCGTTCTGGATAACAGTGATGCCCACAACTTGGTCGCCAAGATGGATGGTGACAAAATTACGGTGGTTAAGGATGACCACAAAGAATCAGTCACAACAGAAGATAATGACTAATTTAGACTAACCAAAAGGTATCGTGTCATAAGTAATTCTGCTAGATGGAAATACGAATGGCGCGGTACGCAAATGGGCTCCAGTGCTCGGTCAAACCGAACTCTGGAGCCCTATTTGCACTCGCGGGGGCGTGAAAACGAAGCCATAAATGGCTTCTGTCACGCTCCCTTTCTTTGTAGGTGCCTTAGTAGTGGTAATGCGATTAATGGTGTCACCACCGCAGTGATAATTAACTCAACCACTCCGTTGGTACCAAGGATGACCGCCAAGGCATTAATCAATCCTGATTGCTGAACATGGTAACCGGCAGCCACCGCTGGAGTATTCGCAAACAAATAAATTTCCCCAAGGACCAAAATCGAATTAGTTAACGATGCTAATGCGCCGGATAAGCTAGCCGCAATTCGTGTATTTTGCTGACTGACAATTTTAAATGCATAACCTGCAACAATTCCCACCATTATCCGTGGTAAAACTGCGATGAAAGGATTAGTAAAAATCAGTGGTGCCAATGGGCTGCTGGGATAAACAAACGCCCTCAACCAAGTTAGGGCTCCCCAGGCACCACCAACCACTGCCCCATCTAAGGGGCCAAAAACAACCGCAACCACTGCAACCGTGATCGGTAATGTTGTGATTGAAAGTGGGCCAATTGGCAGGTTACCAATAAATGGTAATAAGTCTTGTAATACGATTAACACAATTAACATCGTGCGTCGGGTCATATTATGGATTTGCTGACGTTGACGATTCATGATTCTCTCCTCAAATTTGATGAAAAAATTATAGCATATCAAGTAACTAAAAAGCTCGTCATCTCTGGCGAGCTTTTAATTGTATTAATTTAGTCAATTTTTTCTAGATAATGATACTTTAAAATATCGTCATCCGTAATTGTTGTATTTTGTCCCTTAGCATACGCCCGACTCCACGGCGTCCCTAAATTATGGGTAGGATTTTCGTCATCATTCTTAAAACTATTCGTCTTTTGAAAGTACTGCCCATATTTTTCAACAACTCCATCTAAATATTGCTTAATCTTTGGTTTAGATGCAATCTTTTGTAAAAAATCAAATTGGTAATTCAGAGTTTCTGGTGAATATTTGATCCGTTTCCAGATATCATAATCAACTGGCCCATGAGAAAAAGCAACAAACTGAGCGTTAAAAGGTCGCTGATGGAATTCCGTTAAAAAGCCAGCATAACCATAATATAAGACCTTTTGTAATGAAAAGGCATCTAAATGATATTTGGTTTGTAAATATGAAGCAATGTCCTCATCATTTAGTTCACTTTTGCTTTTCATATCAGAGATAAATGATTCCAAGGACGATTCATACTGAACATCTTTAAAATATGGGTCCTTTTCTTTTAAAGCTTCCAAGGAGGCATCACTAGTCGATAAAGTATGGATACTGAACGACAAAGGAATATTTTTAATTAAATGACCGATCTTTTTTTCTTGTTCTTCAATTTCTTGATAATGTGTCGAGGCAAAACGGTAAGCCAATTTTTGCCTACGATATGTCACTAATAGTATTAATTGGATCATCATTATTTACCTCCTTCTCTTAGTATATCATCCCGCTCCTGATTGTGCCTTAGATGAGCAGTCACATTCTCTTGTTCATCTTTCTGATTCCAAATCTGTAATTCCCATGGAAAAGTTATATTACTTTTCTTGAAATAACAATGAAACGCATGGTATTTATGATCATCACGATGGTAGAAACGACTAATTATTTTTTGTTTCTTTAAGCAATTCAACAAAGCTTTGATGTGATCATAATTATCGTTAACATTTGGTAAAATGATTCGCATTCCCATAAGATCGTTAATAACTTTAATAATCGGATATCCCCCATCAATTTTTTCGGAAATACTTTTTGCTAAGACTTTATGATATGCGGTGTCATACTACTTTACTCTCATTCTCAAGAACTCTGAATATTTTAGTAACCCCTTTCCAATAATTGCAGACTGGGTCTGGGTAAGACTATTAATATAAATAAACATCTGAGTTAAAAAATCATCATTCAGCGCTTCGGCGCAAGATAATCTTCTTAAATTTACTTCAAATGGATGATTAGAATAATAAAATTCACAAAATGTTTGATAGTTTTGGTGGATTATTAAGATAATTGTTTCAATCTGATCGGTAACCATTAATTTTATCCTCTCACTGGTTAAAACATATGTTCGTTATTAAATTTTAGCATAGCTAATTCGATTTTCCTATTCTTATTTTAAGAATGGTTAAGATCACACTCTTCACCGTCATAAACGCGGTATACTAATCTTAATGAACAAAAATAATGGAGTTGAAACTCATGAAATCTTTGAAAACTGGACGCCCGTTCTGGGTTTATTACCAAGATATTGATTCGGGAGCTAATCTCGATGTTCCTCAGTTGATCCGGGGTTACGAAAACGATGGTTACACTGTTGTTAAAAAAGAATTACCCCAATACAAACTTATTAAAACTGACGGTCAAACTTCCGGCAAGTTCGACGGCAGTCAAGAAAATGTCCACTTCTACTACCGGAAGAAGAGCTGGGGTGAAATCGAAGATATCGATATGTACCTCTACTTAGAACAACCGGTTCAACAGTATGATCAGGTGGAAGGAATGCCGGTTGACAACATCCTCCCTGGCGAAATGTACGTCCGCTCATTTGAACGAGTAGCAACTACCAATGGTGAATTTTGGTATGAGGTGAACGCTGACCGCTGGATCAAGTTTGATGTGAATACCATGAAAATTGTTCACCATGATCCTTTTGCTAAGGAACCACCAGTTAAGGATGGACCAGTCACTAACCTGCGTGTTCTGCCATTAAATAAAGTGCCTGCCACCGTTGATTACTTGCGTGGTGGTCACCTCTATACGTATGATTATCCATATGGTCAGTCCACTGGCACTGTCGCTAATGGTCAAGACTTAGTATTAATTGGTCGACTGGAAGACGAGAATGGGGTCACCTGGTATCAAGACGAAAAACGTGGCTTTATTAATGGTGCTTATGTGCACTTAACAAAACAAGATGAGGATGAATAAGATGAAAATTGGTGTAATTGGTGCCGGTAACATGGGGACGGCAATGATTGAAGGATGGCAGAATGCTGGTCAGGATACCATTGCCGTAATGAATCCAGCAAATCCGCGAGTCACTAAATTTTGTGATGAACGGCAACTTCCCCTCTTTCATCATGTAAACGAAATGATGGATTGGCACCCCGATGCATTACTATTAACCACCCCCGCATCATTGACGCTAAGCATTATTAAAGAGTTTGATCAACTCCCCACAAAAGTCGTCATGATATCGGCCGCCGCCGGGATTTCATTGCAGAGTCTTAAAAAAATTTTGCCTAATAATCCTTGGATACGCATTATTCCAAATATCCCCGTTAGTGTAAACGCTGGTACCATTGGAATGGCACTCGGTAGCGATACTGATGATTTTGCAGACGTCATTTCTCTGATTGAACAACTGGGCCAAGTGATTACCGTGACTGAAGATCAACTAAATATCGTTGGTACCATTGGCGGATGTGGTCCCGCATTCATCGATGTCATCATGGACGCAGTGGGCGATGCGGCAGTTAAGCATGGTCTTAACCGACGGACTGCATATGAAGTTGCAGCCAGTATGGTTGCCGGGTCCGGTAAATTGGCATTGGAGTCCGGATTATCTCCAGCCGAACTCCGTGATCAAGTCACTTCACCTGGCGGAACCACCATTCGTGGTGTCGAAACACTAGAAAAACACCGTGTCCGTTATGCCATGATGGACGCAGTGGATCAAGCGAGTGAAAATTAATAAAGGATCCCTTTTGGTTTGACCAAGGGATCCTTTATTTTAATGAGAATTAACCGTTGCGAGTAATGTCGTAATTTCATCTTCTGATAGAGCAAAATCCGTTTGAAGTTTTTGCTTAATTTGCGTTTTAGGAATCTTCATCTGCTGAAGAAGGCGAACTGTCTTTACAAGAGTTTCCTTTTTACCTCTTGCTATTCCTTCTTCAATTCCCGCTTCACGAACGTCTTCATCATGAAACATCATATGAGTTTTATTATCCATGTAGCCGTTCCTCCATTTCACATTCCGACTAAAACGATGAATATAGCTGGCAATTTCTTTAACATAACTATCATCTTGAACATCTTTATTATCAACATACTGCAGAAAGTTTTGCAAGGGTTGAGAAACATCATTAGCTGTTCCTTTAGTGTTTAGGAAAATTACTGTTCGACCATCATTCATTCGGATACGTGGATTATTTATACAAACATTTTGAAACTCATACTTACAAAGTCCATTACCAAAAGGATCAAATGGACAAATAAAGATTACGTAAGTTTGCTTTAATCGTTCATAACTATCACCATGACTAAGCAAGTCACTATCAATCCGTCCTTGATAATACCTAATTCTTTGCGGTAGTGCTTTCGTTTTTCGGACTTGCATATCAATTTCATAAACGGCGTTTGAATCTTCAGTATAAACATCAAAACGAACACCGTGACTATGAGGATCTTCTTGCACTCCCTTTTCAAGAACAGGAAATTTAATTTCTTTTACTTTTAAATCTGGCAAAATTATTTGAATCAAATGCTTACAAAGGTGCAAATTACTCATCACACTGCCAAAGACATAACCATCTTGAATACTAATCTTTTCCATCAAATCTCTCCTTTATATTACCCGATATATTTTATAGACGGAAAGATTGCTGGTTTTTATTTAATTAGTATTAGAATTTTAAAAATATCCACATAATTGTTAAACATCAAAACTAATTACTTAAAGTTTGTTGCGCCAACTTACTATTAACAATGCGTAAACCAGAGGCACCTGAATAAGAGTGTCCGCCGAAATTCAAATCGCCATACCAGCAAATCTGTTTATCAATAATACATGTATTATTACCAACGCTTTTCAGTCTTATAAGTTTTAAGTTCTGAGATAATTTTTGAATCAAGGCTTCACTAACATCGTTATTAATTTCTAAAGTAATCTCACGACCTGACGTATCCAAATTATTCAAGAGCATAACTTGATCCATCGATAGACGTTTCAAACGAAGAAAAATACTTTTTGATCGTAAAAGATCGTTCTTCCAATCGGATTGATAATTTCTGCTTGTGTAAAATGTTGATTCGTAGTTATTCCATTGACTATTTTTCACAAATTCATAATGAAGTCCCTTATAAACACGCATTCGTTTTTGAAACATCTTGGCGAAAGTATCATCTCCAATGTCAACATAATCATAAACACGGAGTTCATCTTTGTTATCTAATCCCCGTTCTAATCGGCCAAGATACTGTTTTGTATTACCTCTCCAGGAAAAAGGTAAAACTAAAAATAATGTATCTAGAATTGGCAAATCAAACCCTTCACCAACATACTTATTAGTTGAAAATATAATAAATGGTTCATGAGTATCTGGAAGACTTGGTTGATGATGCGTGCTTCCAGTAATTAAATAAACATTTTTACATAAGCTTTTCCTTAACAACTCTTGCAGAATCTTCAAATGATTAACTCGATCACTTAGCAGCAAAATGTGTCTTTTTTCATCCAAGGCCTGTCTTAAATCGTTAATAATTTGCTGATTTCTAGTATCATCACTAACTAACTTATTGATCTTATTGGAGTAATTTACGCTATTGGACATGCCATTAATACCAGTATATCGAACATACAAATACCGCGAAATTAATTGTTCTTCGTTCTGACCAGAAAAATAAATTGATCCACAACGATAATGCATGAATTGTTCTAAACCATCTTTACGTTCAGGCGTTGCTGTTAAACCAACGATGTACTTAACATTGGCCTGAACCAGGACTTTTTCGAAAGTTACCGCAGAAATATGGTGGCATTCATCAATAATGATCTGACTATAACTTTGATAAAGATTCTTTCTGTCATCATCAGACATCCGAGTCAATTTGCGGTAATTAACAATATCCACAAGATGTGACGGCCGATTTCGGTTACCAGAAATAATTTCAACTTTCTTTTTTCGTACTAATCTTCCTGTTTTTGTTGTTTCTTCAAAAGGATTATCATGAATATTCAAAAATTTTAAACCTGTTTGTTGCCACTGTTTAGCAATGTTTTCAGTAGGTACAATAACCAAAGTCCGTGCTTGTCGTTTAGCAATTAGAGCACATCCGATTACCGTTTTTCCAAAGCCAGTTTGCGCACAAATCATTCCTAAATCATGTTCTTCAATTGTCATAATCGCTTGTTTCTGCTGAGGACGGAGCTTTCCCTTGAAAGTCACACTCATTGAATCTGCATTCGTAAAAGATTTTATAAAATGACATTTACAATATTTTTGAAGATCTTTAAAAACGCCCCGTGGTAAATGTAAATACTCCTTAGTAATACGTCCAGCTGTTAAAAGTGATGGTGTATTCCATACCGGCATCCGCATATACTGTTTCTTTTTAAACTCCGGATTAACAAAAGTTGCTAATCCCAATAGTGAAACTTGTTCTTGCCTTGTTAAACAATCCCGTTTAACGAGAATCTCTCCCCGGATCTCGCCTTTAATTTCTTTTGGAAATTTTCGAATTTTAATAAGATCCATATCATTATTGAATGTCTTAATAATTTTTAAATCATCCAAAATTTTCTGAATTAATTGATCAACTTCTCCTGCAGAATACCGCTTGATTGATTCTAAACGATCCCATTGTTGATTAATCGGAAGTGGGTTTAATGAATCATCAGTAAAAATTGAACAATTTATTTGTAAATCCGCCCATTTTAAAGGCAAAGCAATTAAATTGCCAAAACCTTTTTTAGGCATCCGATCTTGGTTAGGTACTAGGCGATCGAAACATTCAATGTCAACCTGATCACTGATACTCATGGCTTCAATTAATATTAATTTACCAAGATTTCTAGCAATCGTTGCCCTCACTGGCTCACTAAAGAAAATCCATATATGATAACTATTACCCGAATGCGACACTTCTGGAAGACAACTGATTCCATATTTATGACATATATTTAAAATCGCTAAAGTAGTTTTAGTCGGATCAGTTAACGAAGCATGTTTATCTAGATCGAATACCAATTGCTTCGTTGTATCATCTTTAAGTAACGGATAAATTCCATAACGATGGTAAGGATCATTAGAAATTAATTGGTCATAAATCGTTTTATTACTATAACGTCGATATTCTTTAGTCAAATGCTTCTGTGCATTCTGATCATCCCTTAATTGGTAGAAATTCCACCAATTCTTCAAAGCGGGGCTCCAACCTTTACCATTACTCCACTTCTGAGCGTAAACATCAGATCTTCCTGTGAAATAACGCGCGTATAATGCTAACTTCTCCGAAGTTGAACGTTTTTTCACCATCAGCGAAACTAATTCCTTTTCCTGAACAATAAACCTTTCACCAATTTGATTAATTATTTCGTAATCGATTTGGTTAGTCTGATAGTGTTGAAACCGATTTTTAATTATAATCGTCTCGCCATTATTTAAATGATATGCCTTACCAACTTCCATAAATAGCCTTCATATTATTCAAAAATAGCTAGTTTAAGACAGTCTTCTGTCATAAACTAGCCTTCTAATCACGTAGTTTTAAAAATAAACTTTCTTAATCTCTGTGTTACTTATTTTATCATAATTGTTTGTTAGTATATCTTTATTTTAAGGATGAGGCATAAATCCAACAAAAACCCTTTGCAGTAAAAAGCTCTGTATCAACATAAATTTGACACAGAGCTTTATTTTTTCAGATAACCTAACGTCATTAATTTACGTTAACGTTCCTAAAGTTGTCGTGGATCAAACCAGTAATCCACATGCACTCCTTCACCATCATTTTGATTTGAATAGCGCGCAACTACTTGAAGTTGATCACCATTCTTAATGGCAGACGCCAATGATGAACCATCAATAAGATTGAACTTTGTCTGGAAACCAGATTGTCCTGCATTGTAAATCCTTGGATAAGTTTGTGCAACATCTGGTCGACTAACCGATGTAACTATTTGTCGTTCAATCTCATGTCCAGTTGTTCGATCGAAAATAATTAGGTAACGGCTACTTGCACCGACACCCCGATCTGAAGCAAACCAGCCACTGACTTGAACTGCTTTATCCTGGATTTTAAAAGAATCCAAACTGGCTGCTTGGGCACTTCCAAATTGCTTAGTTCCTAACCAGCTATCAATATTACTACCTTCCCCATTATTGATGTTGTCGGTTAAGCGAGCCACAACCTGAAGCTGATTATTATTCATTAAGGCCGTCGCTAAATTAGGATAATCCTTAATCTTAAAAACGGCCAAGAATCCACTATTAGCTGAATTATAAACATCGGGGTAAACGCTTTTAACATCCAACCTTGGTTGGTCACTAGCCTTTGCCCGAGCAACCTCGCGATGGGTTGTTTGATCGTAAAGAATTACCCACTGGTTTGGCCGATCAACAGCTTGATCAGCACAATGCCAACCAGAAACAGTGATTACTTGGTGATCTGCATCCAAATCAAATTGATCTAGACTTGCTCGGTTAGCATTGAACACCTGGGGATCAAACCAATAATCAATATGCGTTCCTTCGCCATCACTTTGATCAGAATACCGAGCTATTACTTGAAGACGATCTCCATTATGAATTGCCGTTAACAGTGACGAATAGTCAGATAACTTAAATTCAGCACTGAATCCTGACTGAATTGCATTATATATATTTGGATAGGCTCTGGCAACATCCGCACGCTGAGCCGCTGCAACTTTCTGCCGAGCAACTTCTCGTCCAGTCGTTTGGTCAAAGATAATTAGATAACGACTGCTTGCTCCCATCGAACGATCCGCCGCATACCAACCATCAATCTGAATTCCTTGATCTTCAAGTTTAAAAGTATCTAAATTAGCAGCTTGAGCACTCCCCAAATTGTTAGGAGTCAACCAACAGTCAATATTGTTTCCTTCGCCATTCTGATCATTAGTAGTATCTCTAGCTACTACTTGAATTTGATCACCATTCATTAATGCAGCAGCAAGGTCTGAATTATCCTGAAGTTTAAACTTAGCTGAAAAACCGCTATTGACTGCATCATACACATTCGGGTACGCACGCGCAACGTCTGGTCTCGATACTACACTGGCCTTTGCACGTGATATTTCACGATGAATCGTTTGATCGTAAAGGATCACCCAACGACTGTTCCGACTCATGGACTGATTTGTGGCATGCCAACCATTAACCGTCAAAATACCATTATTAACATCGAAACCATCCACCGAACCATTATTTTCGTTCATCGATACGTTACTAAATGTATGATCACTATAATTATTATTACCATCTGCCGATGCACTATTTCTAAAAATAATCGTTAGTGGTGTTCCATTGCTAATTGCTGTTGCTAAATTTGAATTTTTCAAGCTAAAACTAGCTGAAAAGCCAGATCGTCCAGCATTATACAGATAACGGTAAACATTAGCGACGTCTGGTCGATCAATAATAGAAACTTGCTGACGAACAAGTTCATGGCCTTCATTATCAAGCACAATTACATAATGATAAGCATCTTTTCCGCGACTGTCATAAGAAGCAAACCAGCCACTAACATCCAAAGCCTGTCTGCTTGCATCTAATTTTAGACTGTCCAGGTTAGCAGCCTGATTAAAACCGGCACCAACCGCCGACCCGAGCAAGCCTAAGTCCACATCACCGTCAATGGTACCATAGCCGTTAACGTTATAACCATTATTATACCCAGTGTATTGCCAGGCACCATATCCAGCATTATGCTTCGCCCAATTGCGACCAGCATCTGTCCGATGGTCATAAGTGTATTGTGCAATCCAGGTACGACCACGACCAACCACATCGCTAACGTGGAAGCGAGAGTCAAAATAGGCATAAGTGTAGACCCCTTGATTCCAATAACCACGGTTGCGAAGTTGATCAAAAAACGCTCTTAAATCATTCGCCACACCAGCATACTGATTACGTGGATCTTCAATATCAGCGAACATCAAAGTATTACTAGGCAGATTCAATTGATCTGCTCGATCTGCAAAATAATTAGCCTCATCAATTGCTGATTGGCGATTAGTAAACTTGGTAAAATGGTAAGCCGCTACCCCTAATCCAGCTGCATAAGCATCACGAATTTGTTCTGCTGCCGGAGCATCTTGTTGATATGTACCCTTAGTTAATTGAATAATCGCATACTTAACCCCTTGGTTTCGTAACTGAATAAAGGTTCCTTCATTCATTCCAGTATTCATCCATGACAAATCAACTGCATTTGCTTGAGTAGCGTTTGGATCCCAGCCTTGCTGATTAACCGGAACTGCTGGTGCAGGTGTTGTTTTGGTAACAGCTGCTAATACTGGCGTAATATTTTGCGCTGTTATTTGCGTTTTCGAATTTACAACCATTTTATTAGAAGCTTCATTGTTATCTACATTTTCTGACCCAACTATTGAGTCATTTGTCCTTACTTCGTTTTCATTATTAACCGAATTAGTTACCACTTGTTGATTAGCAGTAATATTATCATCCGCAAGAACATTATCTGAAAAATTTGTTACACCAATGGTCGTAGCTGCAAACATAATGGCAGCACAACACCAAAGTTTCCCACTTTTGTACATTTTAAAACGTTGTTTCAAAATAAAACTCCTCCTTAAGCTTAAACAAACAGCTTCATTATAGACCATTAATTTGTTAATAACATTATTAAAAGGTCAAAACAAACAAAAACTCCAGTGTCCGACGAAGTCGAACTCTGGAGTTTACTTACGCTTACGAAATCATGAATGGTTTCTGCCACGTAACTTATTTAATTTTAAAGCTGTTTATATTCGTATTTAACTAATTCAAAGAAATCACTCATTGTGTAGGAAGTACCAAAGTAGCTGCTTGCCCGATTTGCCCAGTAACCATCTGGATCGGTATGATCAGTTCCCCCAAAGATTTGTGAAACCATATGGTGTGAGAACAGATTTCCTGAAGCACCATTAAGGTTTGGCACCATCCCATACTGTTGCATCTTGTATGCTATGTAGTATGCAGCATTAACTAATTCACGAACAAAGTTGTCGCGGCCATAAACTTCAACCTGTTCGAATTGAACTGCTCGCCCATTTGCCGGATATGCAGCCCCCCATGCTTCACGGTCAGTGGATGAAATCTCAATGATATTATTTCCGTCCACAAATGCGTGCACGAATGCATTATTATAAGTTGATTTCTCGTAATTAATTTCACCCCAAATACTATCATTTGGGTTGGCAGTTTCGTGAACAACAACCATATTTGGCTTACCATCACTTGTTCCGGTGTAAGCCTTAGTAACCGCTGGGATTACATAATTAGTCTGGATATTGGCATGACCAATGTGATTATTAGCGATATAAGCATTGATCCGGTTAGCATACATATTATATTGAACGAAGTAAATCTTATTACTGTCAATATCTACATAGTTACCATTACCAGCTGCATCATCGGTATAACGGTGAATGAAGTAGACCCCGGCACGGCCAGTAAGGTTAACCCCATTAGCATTCAAGCTGAATCCAGAATGATTACTGTTTACGATCCATGGATAAGCTTTTTGAACATCATTACGAACACTAGCACTATTAGTAACATTCCACCGCGTTATTTCAGAATTGTTGCTTGCATCCATTGCAATAATGTATTGATATGGTTTATCAGCAATGTTATCCGCTGCATGCCAACCACTAATCTGAACACCATTGGAATTCACGATCATCGTATCAAAACTAGCGGCATTCGTAGCATATTTTTGACTCCAAATGTCAGCAGTTTGTGAATCATTACCACTCGCATCATTCGTTAATCGGAAGACGACCTGTAAATCACCATCAACTGCCCGATCAAAGTTAATCGTCGCATCAAAACCACTATTTAAACTATTAAATAATGTTGGGTAAGCATTGGCGACGTCTCCCCGTTCTGTCAATGTTACACGTTGCCGACCTAATTCACCCTTACTATCTAGGAGAATGACGTAAGCATATTGATAGCCATCTGCAGCACCATTTGCAAACCAGCCGTTTAGCTTCATTGAACGATCACTCGGTTGCCAACCATCAATGCTGTAAGCACTTTGCATTGGTGTAACCCCAGGATACCAATAATCGGTATGTGCACCGTCATTACCATTCCCGTTGGCATCTTGAGAGTAACGACTAACAATCGAATAATTGTGTCCAGCCACTAAATGGAGATTCCCAAAGTCATAGGTAAAACGAGAATGCCCAGCCGTCCGGGTATCGGAATAAGCCTTAGCCACATCTGAAGAATCATGCAGGTCAACCTTTTGAGATGCCACTTGACGACCAGTTGTGTTATCAAAAACAATCAAATAATGATTTGGTTCATAAATTGAAACGTCGTTAGCGTGCCAGCCATTAACTACTAAATGACCATTACTAATATTAAACGAATCCAGGTTACCACGATCCTGTTTCGTTACCGGATCAAACCAATAATCAACCGTCGTACTACCGTTACCTGCTGGATCGTTCGTCCAACGACTAATGAATTGAATATCATGATTTGCATAGCGGGAAGTTAAATTGAAAGTTGCCCGAAAACCAGAACGTCCTGCGTTGGCAATTGTTGGAAAGGCCTCAGCCACATCCTGACGTTCACTATCGCTGGAATTCACTAATTGCCGGGTGATTTCACTATTCGTAGTCTTGTCATAAGCAATGACATAGTTATACTTCATTCCGGCTGCCTGGTTTGATGCATGCCAGCCCGAAACGGTCACTTGGCCGTTTTTGCCTTCCATACCATCCATACTTGCTCGGTTAGTTTCATCAAAAGTAATTGGGAACCAGTAGTCAGTATGCTGTCCTTCACCATGAAGTGCGTCATTACTGTACCGGGATACCAAACTCAGTGAATGATTTAAAACGTTCGCCGGAATACTAATACTTAAGTTAAATCCGGAATTCCTACTATTGGCAATATTTGGATAAGCTTTTTGAACGTCATCCCGTTCTTGAACCGGTGCTTGTTGACGTGTCACTTCGCGATTCGTCGTATTATCGTAAACAATTACCCACCGATTACGTTCAGTATTACTTTGACCAGTCGCATGCCAGCCACTAACGTTTAATGATGTCTTGCCATTGCTATCCGTTGATACACTGGCACTATCCAAGTTCCCATTATTAGCGCTGACGTTATTACGCGTTGTTTGGTCAACCGGCACTTGATTATCAGAACTGGTCGTTTGAGTTGTTTGGTTGCTTGTTAAGGCTACTTTTGTATCTGCCAAATTTTCCGTAGCTGCAGATTGCTGAACATTCATCGTCGTAGTCTGCGCAGTATTTGTATCAGCATTGGCATTAATCTCTTGGGTTGCGATTCCTAATCCCAAGCTGACAAACGCAACCGCTGAGCAAACCCATAACTTACCACTTTTATATAACTTAAAACGCTTTTTTGTCTCCATTCTAATGTCCTTTCAAAAAAATTCACCATTCCTATCATAGTACAAAATCATCATAATGATTTAATAATACAATAGTGAAAAGTGAATTTAATCTTTGTAATATTTAATTACAATACTAGTAGCTTAATGCACCACGGCTAGCTGGATCATCGCGCCAATTCCAGTCAAATGTTCCATAAGTCATATGAGCATTCTTTTGCCCTGTCCATGGATCGTTATAGAAGAAACCACCACCGTCAAATCCAGTTAAGGTAATTGCGTGCGTCCCAAAGCCATGCATATGTGCCTGCCAAGCCACAACTAAATGCCGGTTAATTAATTGGTTCTTTAATGAATCAATACTCCACCCCGTCATATTCAAACTGCGTCCTAAATGACGGGCCACAACTGGCGCAATTCCACTTGGTGCGACCCATAATCCGTAACCATAGTTACTGTAAGGATTACCCATAAATCCAGTGTATGGATTTCCACTCTTCGGGGTTTCATTAGCAACCTGTTCTTTACTGACGTTGACACCAGCGTATTGAAGCATCATCGTGACAGCGGTCATTTCACAACCGGTTGGTAAGTTAGGGCGCTGTGAAATTGCTGGGGCATCATTCAGCACATAATCAATCTGACCATTTTGGTTCATATGATAGGTTGCCCGATCAATTACATACCAAGAGTGAATGCTGACGTTTCCTGAATAATAGTCTAAAGCATTCCCATTACCATTTGGATCATCCGTATACCGGTGGATGAACTTCACCGTATGATGATCAATTACCGAAATATCATTAATTGTTCCGTTAAATCCGGTATTCTGACTACCAGCTATCCATGGGTACGCCCGTTCAACATCTGCCCGTGATTGGTTTGTTTGGCCAACATTATTAATTAACCACCGACCATATTCATGACCATTCGTGGCGTCAATAACAATTAACCATTGGTAAGGACGATTAGCCATACCAACAGCAGCATGCCATCCTGAGAAATGGACTGAATTGGAATTAACTTCAATTTGATCAAAATTACCAGCATTAGTTGCATACTGGTCAGTCCAGAAGTCAGTGTGTTGGCCTTCCCCATTTGTCGCATTACTAAATCTCAAAACAAACTGGTACTGGTTTGGTGAGCCCTGGGGCAAACTAAATGTTGCGGTAAAGCCACTAAATTGACTATTGTTAACCTGTGGGTACGCCTTTGCAACATCGTTTCGTTCCATTAATGTCACTTGTTGACGGGCAACCTCTTTCCCATCCGCTAGCATAATGATATAAGGATGGTTTTGGGTTAATGAAGCGTCACTTGCCATCCACCCACTCACGGTAATCGACTGCCCATCACTATGCAAGCCATCAATGCTGTAACCACCCTGGTTTAAAACGAAGGATGGGTACCAATAATCTGTATAACTGCCGTTACCACCATTACCGTCATCACTACTTGAATACCGACTCACAAGTGAATAACTATGACCATTAATGAGGCTAAGCTTGCCAAAATCAACGTTAAATCGTGCGCGGCTTGCGGACCGAATCGTCGGGAAAGCACTCGCCACATCAGCCGAAACTTGATTTTGAACTTCTGTCGATGCCACCTGTCGCTGAGTTGTGTTATCAAACACAATTAAGAAATGATTGGGTTCATAGATTGATACATCATTCGCATGCCAGCCACTAACGGTTAAATGACCATTACTCAAATTCCACGTGTCGAGGTTACCACGATTATCTTTCGTAACTGGTTGGAACCAATAGTCAGTACTCTGACCATTTCCAGCTGGATCATTCGTCCAACGACTGATGAATTGAATGTTATCCTGACCATATTCAGGCGTCAGTGAAAATGTAACATCAAAACCGGAAAAACCAGCATTGGCTACTGAAGGGTAAGCACTTGCAACGTCTCTACGTTCCTGGCCATTGACGACTCTTTGTCGCGTAATTTCACGATTACGGGTTTGATCATACGCAATGATGTAGTGGTACTTTTTACCGGCGGCTTGATTCGTGGCGTGCCATCCTGATACGTGAACCTCTTTACCATCTCTGGACTCGAGGTTATCGATTACAGCATGATTTCCATTATCAATTACTAGCGGTCTAAACCAAAAGTCTGTATGATGCCCTTCGCCATTGACTGGATCGTCACTGTATCTTGAAACGATGCTTAATGAATCCGTAACCACATTTTGTGGAAGATTAAAATTAACGTTAAAGCCACTCTGATCACTATTGTCGATCTGCGGATACGCCTTCTGTACATCAGGACGTTCTTGTACTGTTATCGCTTGCCGCGATACTTCCCGATTATTATTGTTATCATAAACAATCACATAGCGGTACTGCTCCTGATCACTCTTGCCCGTTGCGTGCCACCCGGAGGCATTCAAACTAACTTGACCAGTTTGCTGATTTTCTTGCAGGTCCACATGATCAAGATTTCCTTGATTAGCGTTCTGATCATTATTAACGGTTGGCTGTGCTTGAATCTTGTTATTCACTGCTTGAGGTGTTGCAGACCTCATCACGGCGACTTCATTATTAACTGTATCTGCACTCACAGCTGGACTTGTTATTCCAATGCCTGCAGCGATTGCAATTGTTGTAATTGCTGCACTTACCCACAATTTACCGCTTTTATATAACTTATAATGTTTTTTGGTATCCATAAAAACCTCCACTCACAAAAACCAGCCCAAGCCTATTAGCTTGAACTGGAATCATAATTAGTATCCGCCACCAGTCATTGCACCGGTCCCATTGGATGGCGCACTTGGTGTTGACGGCCGACTTGGCGTTGCTGGAAGGCTTGGTGTGTAGCTACTGCCACCACCACCGGAGTATGAACTTCCACCGCCACCAGAGTACGATGAACCACTACCAGCAGAACCACCATTATTATTGTTAGTTGCACTACTGTTGGTTGAAGAATGACTACTGCTGGATGAACTAGTGGCACTACTACTTTCACTCGATGATTCATGCGAACTAGCCTGATGATCCTTAACAACTAATTTCTTAGTTACCTTTTGGTCACCCTTAATTGCAATCACATCATACGTTCCAGAATCATCAAAAGTATAGTGCATTTTCACCTTACCCTTGCCTGAATTGGCGTCAATCTCTTTATAAATGGTCTTACTGTAATGACCAACAATCTTTAGCCGTGTATTTGGAGATACTGTAAACGTCACACGTCGTTTACCATCACCATTTAAATGGACCTTCTTCTTAAAGGCCAAATAAATCTGGTCGTCGCTTGTTTCCTGAGTGGTAGTCGACTTCTGAGCTTCACTTGACGCTGCTTGGCCATTTTTATATGACAAGTAGCCACCGCCACCAAAGCCAACCAAGATGATAATTATCAATAGCCAATTAATGAAGACCCGGCTCCGGCCAACCGTTTGGTGATGGCCGCGTTTAATCCGCCCTACCTGAATAAGAAACTGTAGCAGAAGGAGGATCACCGCAATAACGCCACTTAATTGAAGAATCCTTTGTAAATTCATATTATTCTCTCTCTAAAAATGATTAAGCTTGGACAAACTTATTTGCCGCTTGATCGTACTTAAAGTTATTCGTGTATTGATCAACCGTTGGGTTACCATTACCAGCTTTATCGTTAGTGTAACGTAATACAAACTTAATCGGTGTTGTTTGTGCTAACTTCGCAGCAGCATCATCTAACTTAACAACCGTATCAAAGCCACTCTGACCCGCATTTAAAATTGTTGGGAAGACTTTTTGAACGTCATCACGTTTTGCTAATTCAACTCGGGAACGACCCAATTCCTTGTTATCAGCTGTCAGAACAATTACGTAGGTGTACCTGTATTCAGCTGCTGCATCACTGGCCATCCAACCGGAAACATGGAGTTGGTTTGGATCAACTACCGTTTCAGTAGTGGCCTTATCAGCATCATTTTGATCCTTCGTCTTCTGGTCATCATTCTTCGCAACTGACTTGGTAACAAAGTTTAAGCTGTCAATCGAGTAACCTTGTTGGTTAAAGGTAAACGCATTATTGAACCAGTAGTCAACATGAGCACCATCATTACCATTCCCAGTGGCTTGTGAAGAGTACCGGCTAACTACAGCATAAGTGTGGCCAAAGGCTAACTTACTTAAATCAAATCCATAATTGAAACCTGAATTCAGTGCATTTTGAACCCCGGGATAAGCCTTTCGAACATCATCCCGTTGTGCAATCCCTGTCTTGTCATCCAGCTTAATGGAATCTACTTGACGGTTAGCAGTCGTGTCATACAAAATCAGGAACCGATTGTTTTCTACTTGGCTCAGGTTAGTGGCATTCCAACCCGTTAGGTTTAATTTGCCATTCTGAGTGTCAACTGAAACACCATCCAGATGACCGTAATTATTAGCATCACCAGTGAATAACCGCCGTGCAGGGAACCAGTAATCAACGTGACTTCCTTCACCATTGGCAGCATCACTATAACGACTAATGATTTGTAAATTATGGCTTAAGTCTACATTAGATAGGTTAAATTGAACCTTGAAACCAGACTTACTTGCGTTTAAAAGATTTTGGTATGCATTACTTACATCCTGACGGTTAATTCCGTCCTTTACTAGTTGCCGATTAACTTCAGAGTTAGTAGTCGCATCGTAAAGAATGACAAAGTGATTTGAGCGACCTACTGATGCGTTCGTCGCATGCCAACCGGAGACTTCTAATTGAGTCCCATCATTAACAATATTTGCAGAATCCCAGCTACCAACATTGGTGTTGTAATCCATCGTGTAGTAAGAACTGACTAAATCAGCTGCATCATTATTACCATTTATATCATTTGTCCATCGGGATAGAATCCGTAACTTATCACCGGTCTTAATTTGGTTCGTGTTCAGAACAACCGTATCATCAAAGCCAGAAGTGGCTGCATTCCAAACTGGGTGAACCTTAAAGACATCTGGTCGATTAACGCCACCCGTAATTAATTTCCGACCAACTTCAACATATTGTCCATTCACTGGATTTGGACCATAATCCAAAATAATCAGGAAGTGGTAATTACGGTTGTAACTGTCACTGTTGGCATTCCAACCGGTAACGTGAATCCCAGTATCCGTCATGTAGATGTTATCAATGCTTGCCCAGTTACCCTTTAAGCCTGGAACAACTTGTTGATTATATGGATCAGTCCCATCACTCACATAGGTAACCGTGTGCGTCTCACTTGGCGTATCTGCAGAAACGGTCTTGGCGTTAAATTGAACACCCCGTTGTCCATCAATTTCAGTATGGTAATAACTCAATTGTGGAATGGTAAATTGATCCCATGTTGGGTTACCATCAGCAGCCCAATCCGTGTACTTCGTAGTAGCCTTCCCAGTAGCATCCACCGTCGTGATCTTGGAACGCTTAAACCAAACCGTTTGGACTGTCGGTTCCTTGGTTCCGACAGTCAACTTGTAGTTAATGGTACGCGTCACCTTCCGCCAAAAGTTTTGATCATCCTTGTTCTTGTCAGTTGGTTCTTCAGTTGACGATGCTGGAACATAGCTAACATTCACCGTTGCGTCCTTAGTATCAACAGTAACGTCTTGAGCATCAACCGAAGTGATAAAGTGATCCTTACCATCTACCGTAATCTTGGAAACATAGCCCTTTACTGCAGGAATATCGTACTTCGTCCAAGTACTCTTGCCATCACCTAAAGCCTTCCAGTCACCGTAAACATATTGACCATTAGCTTGTTGCGTCTTCGTCCGACCAAAGACCACTTCTTGTTTAACAGTTGTCTTATCAGCAGCACCAGGGGTGACATAGTTGATCGTCCGCGTAACTTTTTTATACATATCCTGATTCTTCAGATCATCATCTGAAGGATTTTGATTAGGATTGATAGCATTCTTCACAAAAATGACGTTCAGTGGTGTCGTATCCGGCTGACCATTGACTAACGTAACGTTCGTTGGTAATGAACTAACTGTCTTACCATTGATCGTGGCGTTCATTCCTTCCGGAACCGTTAAATTAGCCCCAGACCATTGCGAACCATCAACGTTATATGTCTTGTTTTGATTAGCATCCGTAGTGGTTTTTACAGTAGCCGTCTGAGTTTGTGAAGCATAATCACCCGTGCCATCTGCATTTTTGTAGTTAACCTGCCGAGAAATGTTTTCGGTACTTTCTGCATTGATTTGTGATTGCGTAGTTGCAGCAGCTACTGGTGCATTATCAGCCGCTTTTGCTTGTTCATTATTCAGCACCACCCCAGCCATCACTGAAAGACTGACGATCGCTGCTGAAACCCAGAGTTTACCACTTTTATACAGTTTGAAGTGCTTCTTCGTGTCCATCAATTAGACCTCCCAAAAATCTAACATTCTTCAAAATTAATTCATATCTTCATTATTTTAGCATAATTTGCATAGTCTTAATATTAATGTTTCAGGCTATCCTACCCTTGTAAAATACGTTTAGTGGCTAAGGCAAGCGCTTGGATCGTATCAATACCGTACTGGAAGCTTGGGTTTGCATCAGTGTAGACTGCAATGGCATAACCATGACGATTATCGCTAGCTGGAATGAACCCAATACTGTTAACCCGACCGTAGTTCATTGGGATCCAACCATTCTTGATGTAGAAGCTCCCGCGAGGAGTCCCTGCAGAAATTCCCCAGTCTTGACCATATGAAACATGACTCATTTGATAGTGAACATAATCACGCGACTGTTGATTGAGGTAGCCAGAATTTTGGTCAAGGTACAAATCATTCAGTAATTTCACTTGATCAACTGGTGTGGTGGAAGTAGTCCCCCAACCATTTGGAGTTGTATAGGTATCATTCATTCCTTCAGCGTGGAATAATCCGTAAAGGCCATTAACACCACCTAAGTAATTATTAACAATTGCCGTTGTCGCTGCGTTGTCACTGTAACGAATCATCTGGGTAGCCAAATTTTGCATCGTACCATCCAAGTTACCACCAGTCCGGTGCAGTAATTCGGATAATACTGAAGCTTTCACGGTACTTGCCGTCCACCAGTGATAGCCAGGTGCGTTGGTGTAACTGTAAATTTGACCAGTTAATTGTGATTTAACCGCAATGCCAATGTGGCCAACCCGACCATTAATAATATTGCGCCAAGCATCCGTCAACCGTTGCTGATAATTTGTCCGATCAATCCATTGCGCATAATCAACATAGTTACCATTACCAGCTTGATCATCCGTATACCGGTGAATGAGCTTAAAGTAAGCGTACCGATTTGGATCAATATTATTAGCATTCAATGTAAAGCCAGATTGTTCGCTACCGGCAATCCATGGGTATGCTTTTTGAACATCACCCCGACTTTGGTGACTACCCTGATCCGTAATATTCCACCGGTCCATTTCATTCCCATTCATATCAACCGCAATAATGTATTGGTATGGACGATCATCACTGTTTACAGTGGCATGCCAACCGCTGACGTGTAGAGAATTACCATTCACTGTGACATTGTCAAAACTTCCGGCGTTTGTAGCATAAGTTCCAGTCCAAATATCCTGATGGTCACCTTCACCATTCTCAGCATTAGAGAAACGCAATACTAATTGGAAATCGCCATCAACATTATTTGGCAACGTAAAGGTAGTTGTAAAACCACTCTTTAAACTACCACTGATGTGTGGATAAGCATTTGCAACATCGCCACGGTTGGTCAAGGTAACTTGATGCCGGGCAATTTCGCGGCCGCCAGCTAATAAAATGACGTATGGATACTGGTGATGCAAAGATTGGTCATTCGCAAACCAACCGCTAATGGTTAATTGGCGATTCTTAGCTTGCCAATTATCGATACTGAAACCAGAACCATTCAGTTTCCCTAGAGAGTACCAATAGTCAGTGTGGTCAGCTCCATTACCATCATCACCGTTACCTTGGTTAGTAACTGAATAACGGCTAACTAATGAATAGGTGTGACCTGCTGTTAAGTTTGGTTGATCAAAAATGGTATTAAAACGAGAATGACCAGCTGATCGTGTATCACCGAATGCCTTAGAGACATCAGTAGAAAACTCAAGGGGTGCCTTGATCGATGCCACTTGGCGATTTGTCGTATTATCAAATAAAATCAGGAAATGGTTTGGTTGATAAATTGAGGCATCATTGGCATGCCAACCGCTAATTTGTAGATTACCATCACTGACATTCCACGAATCTAGATTCCCCCGGTTTTGTTTATTAACTGGACCAAACCAGAAGTCCGTAGCATTACCATTACCAGCTGGATCATTCGTCCATCGACTAACAAACTGAATATTATGACGAGCATATTCTGGATTTAGTTTAAAAGTCGTGTCAAAGCCAGAAAAGGCAGCATTGGCGATCATTGGAAAAGCCTTTGCAACATCTGTCCGCGTTTGGCCCTTCGTAATCAACGTTCTTGTAATTTCGTGCCCTGTCGTTTGGTCAAATACAATCAGATAATGATATTTCTTACCCATTGCCTGGTTAGAAGCATGCCAACCACTAACGTGTAAATTACCATCTTCATCAGAACTCAGATTGTCTAATGATGCTCGATTATCATTATTGATAATAATTGGACTAAACCAGTAGTCAGTGTGCTGACCCTCACCATCTACTGCATCAGTACTGTATCGTGCAACGAGGCTAATAGAATGCCCAGACAGGTTGCTTGGTAACTTAAATTGAACGTTAAATCCAGATTGGAGACTATTATCAATGTGTGGGTATGCCTTTTGAACATCACTCCGGGTTTGTGGCGTAACCGCTTGCCGGCTAATTTCATTATGGGTGGTGTTATCGTATAAAATCGCGTAACGATAGTGTTCATCATTACTGCGACCACTTGCATGCCATCCCGACGCATCTAACGTGGCTTCACCAGTTTTAGGATTGGCTTGGATTTGGTAGCTATCCAGATTACCTTGGTTTGCATCAACCTGATTAGCAATGGTTGTCGTATCTGGTCCAACACTATGTGGCGTTACATCAACAGTCGTCGTTGATTGCTCCGCTGATTTCTGTAACTGTTCCATTTGGGCTTGTGGTACTGATTGTGTGGTGACATCAGCATGTGCTTGCACACTCGTTCCAACCGTGAAGGCAGCAAAAGCGATGGCTGCCAAGCACCATAATTTACCACTCTTATACAACTTGAATCGTTTTTTCGGTTCCATTTTGTCCTCCCATTATTAATAACCAAAACGCTTTCATAAAAAATTAAAATATCAGTTAGATTGTAACATACCTAATAATACAAGCGAATTATAAAAATGAAATAAGATCCAGCGTTATGCCAGATCTTATCAAACATATGCAATTATCCCCGAGCTGAATTATATGGTCAATAGATGTACTGGTAGATGTAGCCATCGCTCGCCCAATAGAAATATTCAATAATTTCTTGACAGTTTCGTAATATATGCTGAATTCATGGATGATTGCGTGCGCGACTAAAAAGGATCCCAATTAAACAGTACCAACACACAGAACTATTCGGTATCATTATTGCACTATATTTAATGAATAAGTTACAATCTATTTGCTTTTGACATTTTATGATTATTAATTTAGCACCCTATCAAGATAAAAAATTATAGCATATATCCCCGGTTCAACTACCAATGATAGTCCTCCTATTAAGACTGCGTACGAGATAAACAAATTTATTAAATGAGCGAATAAATACACTATTAACGGAGATTGAAACAAAAAATTAAGAATAAATTCACCAACTACTCCTATACCCATTATCAAAATTCCAAAAAGACTTGCTTTTATTTTCTTATATAAAGAATTGAAGTTATTACTTACAATTTTTAATTTATTCTTATTTCCGTATATACTTATTACTATAGGAATTGTCACAGTAATAGTAGCCATAAAAATTCCTTTTA
>DWZS01000008.1 GCA_019117445.1 Candidatus Limosilactobacillus excrementigallinarum
CGCTGTTTTAATTAACAACGACAAGAGCCCTAAGGGTACCCGTATTTTTGGCCCAATCGCTCGTGAGTTACGTGATGACGACTTCATGAAGATCGTTTCACTGGCCCCAGAAGTTCTTTAAGATTACCAAAAATAAGGAGGTGCACTACCACATGTTTTTAAAGACAGGTGACAAAGTTCGCGTCATTACCGGTAAGGACAAGGGTAAGGAAGGTACTATCAAGAAGACCCTTGCTAAAGAAAACCGTGTAATCGTTGAAGGAATTAACAAAATTAAAAAACACCAGAAGCCAAGTAATTCTAACCCAAACGGTGGGATTGTTGACACTGAGGCGCCAATTCAAGCATCAAATGTGATGTTAATTGATCCATCAACTAACGAACCAACTCGTGTTGGCTTCAAAGTTGTTGACGGTAAGAAAGTTCGGATTGCCAAGAAGTCTGGTAAGCAAATCGATTAATATAAAAAGAAAGGAGGAAAATATTTCTCATGGAAAACCGTTTGAAGGCTAAGTACGAAAATGAAGTTCGTCCATCATTAATTGAAAAGTTTAATTACTCTTCTGTAATGGCTGCTCCTAAGATCGAAAAGATCGTTCTTAACATGGGTGTTGGTGATGCAACTCAAAACTCAAAGAACCTTGATGAAGCAGTTGAAGAATTAGGTTTAATCGCTGGTCAAAAGCCTATGATTACTAAGGCAAAGAAGTCCATTGCCGGTTTCCGTTTACGTGAAGGTATGAAGATTGGTGCCAAGGTTACATTACGTGGTGAACGTATGTATGACTTCTTGGACAAGTTAGTTAACGTTTCACTTCCTCGTGTTCGTGACTTCCATGGTGTTTCAAATAATTCATTTGATGGTCGTGGTAATTACACACTAGGTGTACGTGAACAATTAATTTTCCCAGAAATTAATTATGATAACGTTAAGCGTGTTCGTGGTTTAGATATTGTTATTGTTACAACCGCAAACACCGATGAAGAATCACATGAATTATTGGCACAATTGGGTATGCCATTCGCTAAGTAAAAGGGAGGTTTCACAAAAGTGGCTAAAAAATCAATGATTGCTAAGTGCAAGCGTCCAGCTAAGTTCTCATCACGTGAATATACACGTTGTGAACGTTGTGGCCGTCCGCACTCAGTTTACCGTAAATTCCACCTATGCCGGCTTTGCTTACGCGACCTTGCCCATGAAGGTAAAATCCCTGGCATGAAGAAGGCTAGTTGGTAAACAATTCGACAAAAGGAGGAAAAACATCGATGTCTATGAGTGATCCAATTGCAGATTTCTTAACTCGTATTCGTAATGCTAACATGGCACACCACGAAACGGTTGAAGCACCTGCATCTAAGATGAAGAAGGACATTGCTGAAATCTTAAAACAAGAAGGTTTTGTACGCGATGTTGAATATGTTGATGACAACAAGCAAGGCATCATCCGTGTATTCTTAAAGTATGGTCAAGATGGCGAACAAGTAATTTCTGGCTTGAAGCGTATTTCTAAGCCAGGTCTGCGGACTTACGTTAAGGCTGACGCGGTACCAAAGGTTCTGAATGGTTTAGGCATTGCTATCATCTCAACATCAAATGGTGTTGTTACTGATAAAGTTGCTCGTGCCAAGAAGGTCGGCGGCGAAGTTATTGCTTACGTTTGGTAAAAAGAATAGTCGATAGGAGGTGTATTTATGAGTCGTATTGGTTACAAGGAAATTGACTTGCCAGAAGGCGTTGAGGTTTCACAAAAGGGTAATGTTGTTACTGTTAAGGGACCAAAAGGGACTTTAACTCGTGAAATTTCACCACTAATTACGATGACCGTTGATGGCAACGTCGTAAAGTTCGACCGTTCCAGCGATGATAACCGCAACCGTTCATTACATGGTACTACCCGTGCTAATGTTAATAACATGGTTGAAGGTGTTGTTAATGGTTACTCCAAGACCTTAAAGCTTGTGGGGGTTGGTTACCGTGCACAAATGAAGGGTAAGACATTAGTTTTAACTGTTGGTTATTCTAACCCAGTTGAAGTTGATGTTCCTGAAGATCTTGAAGTAAAAGTTCCAAACAATACTACTATTGAGATTAGTGGTATTAATAAAGAAGAACTTGGTGAATTTGCGGCTTATGTACGTTCAATTCGTTCACCAGAACCTTACAAGGGTAAGGGGATTCGTTACGAAAATGAACACATTATCCGTAAGGAAGGTAAGACTGGTAAGTAATAACTTATTAGCTAGTTAAACAATCATTAAAATATAGAGGTGACAGTTGTGATTTCAAAACCAGATAAAAACAAAGTCCGTCAACGCCGCCATAAGCGCGTTCGCGGCAAAATCTCTGGTACTGCAGAGCGCCCACGTTTAAGTGTTTATCGTTCTAACAAAAACATTTACGCTCAAGTTATTGATGACGTAAAGGGTGTGACGCTCGCAAGTGCCTCAACTTTAGACAGTGAAGTTAGCGGCAAGACTAAGTCTGAAAAGGCTGCAGGTGTTGGTGCATTAGTTGCAAAGCGTGCTAATGAAAAGAATATCACTAACGTCGTATTTGATCGTAGGGGTTACCTTTACCATGGTCGTGTTCAAGCCTTGGCTGAAGCTGCTCGTGAAAACGGACTGCAATTCTAAAAGAAGGAGGAAAAACCCGTAATGGCTAAATCAACTTATATTGACCCAGCTAAATTAGACCTTGATGATCAAGTTGTAGCTATCAACCGGATTACTAAGGTTGTTAAAGGTGGTCGTCGGATGCGGTTTGCTGCCTTAGTCGTTGTCGGTGATCGGAATGGTCACGTTGGCTTCGGTACTGGTAAGGCGCAAGAAGTTCCTGAAGCAATTCGTAAGGCTTCTGCTGCGGCTCAAAAGAACTTGATTGAAGTACCAAAGGTTGGTACAACAATTCCACACGAAGTTATTGGTACTTTTGGCGGTGGTAAGATTATGCTTAAGCCTGCAGTTGAAGGTTCTGGGGTAGCTGCTGGTGGTGCCGTACGTAACGTTATGGAACTTGCTGGTATTGATGATGTTACTTCAAAGCGTTTGGGCTCTAATACACCAATCAATGTTGTTCGTGCAACATTTGAAGGCTTGAAGTCATTGAAGAGTGCCGATGAAGTTGCTAAGCTTCGTGGTGTTTCTGCTGAACACCTCGCTGAATAATAGGAGGACAAAATAATGGCTAAAGTTAAAGTTACTTTAATCCGGAGTGCTGCCCACCGTGAACCAACTCAACGTCGGACAGTTAAGGCATTAGGCCTCGGTAAGTTACACAGCTCCGTTATTCTCCCAGATAACGCAGCTACTCGTGGTGCAATTTTTAAAGTTGCCCACCTGGTTTCAATTGAAGAAGTTAAGTAATACATTTTTATACAAGGAGGTGCAACCTAATGAAATTAAATGAATTAAAGCCTTCTGAAGGTTCCCGTTTTAAGCGTCTTCGTAAGGGACGTGGGTTATCATCAGGTCATGGTTTTACTTCTGGTCGTGGTACTAAAGGTCAAAAGGCTCACGGCAAGACCCGTCTTGGATTTGAAGGGGGTCAAATGCCTCTGTACCGGCAAAAGCCAAAGCGTGGTTTTACAAGTATGAATCATAAGGACTATGCTTTAGTTAACTTAGCAGCACTTAATAAGTTTGATGATGGTGCTGAAGTTACTCCTGACACGTTAGTTGAAGCTGGTATTGTTAAGAATGCTAAGAATGGTGTTAAGGTTCTTGGTAGTGGCAAGTTGGCTAAGAAGCTAAATGTAAAAGCTAACAAGTTTTCTGCTTCAGCTGTAGAGGCAATTGAAGCTGCTGGTGGTAAGACTGAGGTGATCTAATGTTCACAACCGTCAAAAATGCATTTAAGGTTAAGGAAATTCGAAGTAAAATTCTGTTTACCTTATTTGTATTGATTGTTTATCGGTTAGGTGCATCCATCACTGTTCCAGGTGTTAATGCTGCTGCATTAGCGCAAATTTCCTCAACTGGATTAGCTTCAATTTTGAATACGTTTAGTGGTGGTGGATTGGAAAATTATTCCGTCTTTGCAATGGGAGTTTCTCCTTATATCACTGCACAAATTGTTGTTCAGTTGTTGCAAATGGACATCGTGCCAAAATTTGTTGAATGGAGTAAGCAAGGGGAAGTTGGTCGTCGGAAACTGAATCAGGCAACAAGATGGTTAACAATCCTTTTAGGTTTCATCCAGTCAATCGGAATTACGGCCGGATTCAATGCATTAAGCACTATTAAATTGGTGAACAATCCGGGTGTGAGAACATATTTAACAATTGGTTTGATTTTAACTGCCGGGACAATGTTTGCTACATGGCTTGGTGATATGATTACCGAGCGGGGGTTAGGAAACGGTGTTTCAATGTTAATCTTTGCCGGAATTGTTGCGCAATTTCCGAAGGGATTACAGCAGTTATGGGATGACCAAATTGTTGGCGAATCCGGATCAGCATTATGGGCTGGAATTGGTTTTATTGCAGTGGTCGCAATTTGTTTGTTGATCATCGTTGCTTTTGTAACGTGGGTTCAGCAGGCAGAACGGCGTTTACCAATTCAATATACAAGAAGGACGACTACTTCGCCAAAAAGTAGTTATTTACCGTTAAAGATCAACGTTTCTGGAGTGATTCCGGTTATCTTTGCTGGCTCATTTATTTCGACTCCACAGACGATTTTAATGGCTTTCCAACGAACACACGGTGGCGATTCTTGGTATCAAATAATGACGAATATTTTTAATATGCAGTCAGGGCCAGGGATTACATTGTATACATTACTGATTATCATCTTCACTTTCTTCTATGCTTTTGTGCAGGTTAACCCTGAAAAGTTAGCTGAGAATTTACAGAAACAAGGAAGTTATATTTCTGGTGTTTGGCCGGGTAAGGGAACGCAGACTTTTGTTTCCCACCTGTTAATGCGACTTTCAACAGTTGGCTCCCTTTTTCTAGGAATTATTTCATTAATTCCATTGATTGCAAGTAATGTGTGGAACCTTAGCCAGTCAATTGGCTTAGGTGGTACTAGTTTGTTGATCGTTGTTCAAATTGCTTTGGATGTAAACCGGCAATTAAATGGATTAACAATGAAACGTGAATATATTGGATTTATCCATGATTAAGTAGGAGGACACTGCTATGAGTATGAACCTCGTTTTGATGGGTTTGCCAGGTGCCGGTAAAGGTACTCAAGCTCAAAAGATTGTTGAAGACTTCGATATCCCGCATATTTCGACTGGTGATATTTTTCGTGCAGCGATGAAAAATGGAACGCCGATGGGCAAAGAAGCTAAGAAGTATATCGACAAAGGTGAACTGGTTCCAGATGAAGTTACAAATGGAATTGTCGAAGAACGGTTAGCCAATGATGATACTAAAGATGGCTTCATGTTAGATGGCTTTCCTAGAAATCTTGTTCAAGCGAATGCTTTGAACAAGATGCTGGAAAACAAAGGTCGTTGCTTAGATGCTGTGATTAACATTCACGTTGAACCTGATGTTCTAGTTGATCGTTTATCAGGTCGATTCATTTGTAAGAATTGTGGTGCTACTTATCATAAGTTGTACAACCAACCTAAGGTAGAAGGGACTTGTGATGTATGTGGTCATCATGAGTTCTTCCAACGTGATGATGATAAGCCCGAAACGGTTAAGAATCGTCTTGATGTTAATATTAAGTTGAATACACCATTAGTTGATTTTTATGAAAAGCAAGGGATTTTGCATCAAATCAATGGTGAACAAGATATTGATAAGGTTTATCAAGATGTTAAGCAAGTATTAGAAAACCTTACAAAGTAGATTGCGACGATACTCTTGCGCAAAACAACGGTCTATGTTAAACTATGCAAGGTTTATCTGGCTCGTAGTGGGTAGCGTTTAAGCAACCCACCTTTTTACGTAATTTTAAGTCCGGCAAGGAGGAACCATTCAGTGGCAAAAGCTGATGTAATCGAAGTCGAAGGTAAAGTGACTGAAACTTTACCGAATGCAATGTTTAAAGTTCAACTGGAAAATGGGGTGGAAATTTTAGCTCACGTTTCTGGTAAGATTCGGATGCACTACATTAAAATTTTACCTGGAGACCGTGTTAAGGTTGAAATGTCCCCTTATGATCTGACCAAGGGTCGGATTACTTTCCGGTTTAAATAGGTCTTAGTCTATACCAGAGGAGGATTTTCATAATGAAAGTACGACCATCAGTAAAAAAGATGTGCGATAATTGTAAGATTGTTAAGCGTCGTGGTCGGGTTATGGTTATTTGCTCTAACCCTAAACATAAGCAACGTCAAGGTAAGTAATTTTAAGGAAACGGAGGTGTAAAAATGGCTCGTATTGCTGGTGTCGATTTACCTCGTGATAAGCGAATTGTAATCGGCTTAACATACATTTATGGTATTGGTAACTCAACTGCACAAAAGATTTTGGCAGATGCTGGTGTGTCTGAAGATGTTCGTGTACGTGATTTAACACCGGATCAAGAAGAAAAGATTCGTTCACAAGTTGAAAACATCAAGGTTGAAGGTGATCTTCGCCGTGAAGTTTCATTAAACATCAAGCGTCTACAAGAGATTGGTTCTTACCGTGGGATGCGTCACCGTCGTGGTTTACCTGTTCGTGGTCAACACACGAAGAATAATGCACGTACTCGTAAGGGTAAGGCAGTTGCAATTGCTAACAAGAAGAAATAATTAAGTAAAGGAGGTTAGTTAGTTTATGGCAGTCAAAAAAACGCGGAAGCGTCGTGCAAAGAAGAATGTTGAAACTGGTGTTGCTCACATTCACTCAACATTTAACAACACTTTAATTATGATTACTGATGTCCAGGGTAACGCTGTTGCCTGGTCTTCAGCAGGTGTTTTAGGCTTTAAAGGTAGTCGAAAGTCCACTCCATTTGCTGCACAAATGGCATCTGAAGCGGCTGCAAAGCAAGCAATGGAACATGGTATGAAGACTGTTGAAGTTGCTGTAAAGGGTCCAGGTTCTGGTCGTGAATCTGCTATTCGTGCACTTCAAGCAACTGGTCTTGAAGTTACTGCAATTCGTGATGTAACTCCAGTACCACATAACGGTTCTCGTCCTCCAAAGCGTCGTCGTGTTTAATAGTGCATCATTAACGGCGGTGTTTAAGCCAGATGCCTTTTTGGGAAATACGATCCACGTTTTGAAAGGGGTACTAGAGTAGAATGATCGAATTTGAAAAACCAAACATTCACAAAGTTGAAGAAACCGATAATTACGGTAAGTTTGTTGTAGAACCACTTGAACGTGGTTATGGGACAACCCTCGGGAACTCTCTTCGTCGTGTTATGCTTGCTTCATTACCGGGAGCTGCAATTACCAGTATTAATATTGATGGTGTATTGCATGAATTTAGCACTGTTGAAGGGGTTACGGAAGACGTTACTCAAATCATTTTGAACTTAAAGAAGGTATCCTTGCGGATTGACTCTGAAGATCAAAAGAATTTGGAATTAGACGTTAAAGGTCCTGCAGAAGTAACAGCCGGGGACATCCAAGGTGATGGCGACGTTACTGTTTTGAATCCAGATCTCCACATTGCAACAGTCGCGGATGGTGCAGAATTGCATATTCAAATGACTGCTGATAAGGGGCGTGGATACTCCTCTGCTGATGATAATAAGGCACGGATGGATTTAGCGATTGGAGTTTTACCAATTGATTCCATCTATACCCCAATCGAACGTGTAAATTACACCGTTGAAAACACTCGGGTTGGTCAAAATAATGACTATGACAAGTTGACTCTTGATGTTTGGACCAATGGTTCATTAACACCAACAGAGGCTGTAAGTCTTGCTGCTAAGATTCTGACGTCACACTTAACAATGTTTGTTAACTTAACTGAAGAAGCTCAAAGCGCCCAAGTTATGGTTGAACGGGAAGAATCACATCAAGAAAAGGTACTTGACAAAACAATTGAAGAACTTGATCTATCAGTACGTTCATACAATTGTCTTAAGCGGGCAGATATTCAAACCGTTAAGGACTTAACTGAAAAAACTGAGGCTGATATGATGAAGGTTCGTAATTTAGGACAAAAATCACTTGATGAAATTAAGATCAAGCTAAATGAACTTGGTGTTGGATTTCGCCAGGAAGATTAATTTTTAATTTAAAAGGAGGGAGCACTTCATGAGTTACCGTAAGTTAGGACGTACAAGTTCACAACGTAAAGCTTTATTACGTGACTTAACTACTGATTTAATTGTTAATGGTTCAATTAAGACTACTGAACCAAAGGCAAAAGAAGTTCGTAAGACCATGGATAAAATGATCACTCTTGCTAAGCGGGGTGACCTAGCATCACGTCGTAAGGCAGCGGCATTTGTTCGCAATGTTGTTGCAGACGTAAAAGAAGATGGCGATGATATTAAGGTACAATCAGCTCTTCAAAACCTGTTTGAAGAAATTGGGCCTAAGTACGCTGATCGTAATGGTGGTTACACACGGATTTTGAAGACCATGCCACGTCGTGGTGATGGTGCTCAAATGGTTATTTTAGAACTTGTTTAGTAGTTTAATTAAATAATCGTAATAAAGAATCACTATGATTGCTGGTATAAAGCGTTATGATGATGGGATTTTTCCTTAGTCTAGCTTGAATGTGAGAAATCACGCACCACAATTGTAAGTGATTTTTTTTATACATATAAATGGATCTTTTGGTAAAATAAAACCAGCAAACTAACGGAGGAAAAAGAACATGGCAATTGTTGATGTCCATGATGTGTCTTACACATACCCTGGTAATCATGAAGCGACATTAAAGAATGTTTCGATTGCTTTTAACCAAAATGAGTGGACAACTATTATCGGTCATAACGGAAGTGGGAAAAGCACTCTTGCACGCTTGATCGATGGCCTATTACCTCTCGACAAGGGATCCATTGTAGTTGATGGAGTTTCGGTAAATGAAGATCATTTGTCAGATATTCATCAAAAAATCGGGTTTGTTTTTCAAAATCCTGAAAATCAATTTGTTGGGACTACGGTTGAGGATGATGTTGCATTTGGTTTGGAAAATCATCAGGTACCTAGAAATGAGATGCAATTCCGTATTAATCAAGCTTTAGATGATGTAGCGATGCAAAGTTATGCCCATAAAGAACCGGGAATGTTATCAGGCGGTCAAAAGCAACGGGTGGCGATTGCTGGGATCCTCAGTCTTCGTCCAAAAATATTAATTTTTGATGAAGCGACTAGCATGCTAGACCCAGTGGCCCGCCAAACTGTTTTGCAGTTGTTACAGCGATTAAAGGTTGAGAAGGGCTTTACGATTATCGCAATCTCTCATGATCCAATTGAAGCAACCTATGCCGATAATATTGTGATTATGGATCAAGGGCATGTGGTTGCTCATGGACGATCTACAGACATTTTGGGTAATTATAATCTACTTAATAAGTATCAGTTAATATTACCGTTTACTGAGCAATTAAAAAGAGCTTTACTGGCTCGAGGGATGCAATTACCTGCGGAGTACATGACTGAGGAGCAAATAATTAAATGGGTAAGCCAGCAATTAATATTCAAAAACTAAACTATATTTATGGTGGTGAAACGGCATTTGCTTATCAGGCCCTGCATAATATCAACTTAGATATTATGGAGAATGAAATAACAGCAATTGTCGGTCAAACAGGTAGCGGGAAGTCTACCCTGATGCAGCTGATTGATGGCTTATTAGTGCCTACCTCTGGTGAAATCTCTGTAAACGGGGTAACGGTGACTGCTCAATCTAATAAAGCAGATTTTACTAAATTGCGGCAGCAGATTGGTTTTGTCTTCCAATTTCCTGAGTCGCAACTATTTGCGGACACTGTTTTACAAGATGTAATGTTCGGACCATCCAATTTGGGCGTGTCGCCGGATCAAGCGCGGAAGCAAGCAATCGATGCACTCCAGTTACTGAAGTTTCCAAGTGGTTTGTTTGATCAGTCACCTTTTCAACTTTCTGGCGGACAAATGCGTCGGGTTGCGATTGCAGGGGTTCTGGCAATGAATCCGAAAATTTTAATTTTAGATGAACCAACTGCTGGTTTAGATCCAAATGGTCAGTATGAGCTCATGCAGTTAATAAAGCAGCTTCATGAGCAGGGAACCACGATCATTTTTATCACTCACCAGATGGAACAGGTAGTTCAGTATGCTGATCGAGTAGTAGCATTGCAAAATGGAAAAATTGGTTTTGAAGGGACTCCACGACAATTATTTGATAATCAAGATTTAGTAAATGAAATTGGTCTGGCGGAGCCACATCCATTGAATTTTGCTCGTAAATTAGAGAAGCAGGGACTTTCACTACATACTCCGTTAACGATAACCGAACTAGCGGATCAAATTGTTAGCATAAAAAAGGAAAAGGATGATTAATGATGGGAAATAAAGTGATTTTCGGTCGGTATGTGCCAACGACATCTTTAATTCATCATCTTGATCCACGATTTAAATTTATTGCCTGTTTTTGGTATGTAATTTTAGTTTTTTTTGCAAATAATTTGTGGACTAATTTGTGGTTAGGCTTGGTTTTACTTTTTATTATTCGGCTTAGTCACGTTGCATTGAAAATGTACTGGGCGGGAATTAAACCGTTAATGTGGATTATTATGATTACTGCTGCAGTTCAATTGTTTTTTTCAACCGGTGGTCATATCTACTGGCAATGGCATTTCATGAGCATTACCTCTGTTGGTGTAGTTCAATCTTTATACTTGATTCTTCGTTTTGCGTATATCATTACAATTTCAACTGTATTAACGGTGACCACGACGACATTGCAACTGGCGGATGCGATTGAAAGTTTGATGAAACCGTTGAAGCATTTAAAGGTGCCGGTCAATCAAATTGCAATGATGCTTTCCATTGCGTTGCGTTTTATTCCGACTATCATGGATGAAGTCACCACAATTATGAATGCCCAGCGTGCTCGTGGAATGGATTTTTCTACTGGTAATTTTTATCAACGTGCTCGGAAGTTGGTTCCAGTAATGATCCCATTATTTGTATCTTCTTTTAAACGAGCTGAGGAATTGGCCATTGCAATGGAAGCTCGGGGGTATAGCCCAGATGGTCAACGAACTAAATATCGACTCTTGGTGTGGCACCACCAAGATACAGTAGCGGTTATAATTCTGCTTTTGATCACAGTAATCCTTGTTACTTTAAGAATATTTTGATAGGAGCTAGCTTTGATTCGTTACAAAATTACCTTTGCATATGATGGAACTAATTTTTCGGGATTTCAAATACAGCCACATAAACGGACAATTGAGCAAACATTGAAAACAATTGTCAACCGAATGGCTAAAAATCCTGATCCAGCCATTTCAATTATTGGTTCTGGGCGAACGGATGCTGGGGTCCATGCCTTAAACCAAGTTGCCCACTTTGATTTTCCTTATCATATTCCAGAGCAGTCAATGGTGCGGGCCTTGAACAGTCAGTTACCTTTAGACATTATTGTTAAAAAAGCCGAAATTGTTTCAAATGAATTTCATGCACGATACAATGCTCACCGAAAAAGGTACCGCTACCGTGTAACTCAAGGGGAGTTTGTTGATCCGTTTAAGCGTAATTACACTGCCCACTTTAAATATCCAGTAGATATTGCTCACATGAATCGAGCAGCACAAGAGTTGATTGGAACACATGATTTTACCAGTTTTGTTGCTTCCGGCTCGCAGGCGAAAAGTAATATCCGGACGATTTATGAAGCCAAAGTGTATTATGAAGATCATGATCACGAAGTTATCTTTGAATTTGTGGGGAATGGTTTTTTGTATAACCAAGTTAGAATTATGGTGGCCTTATTATTAGAAATTGGTAGCGGGCAACGCCCAGTTGATGATGTTCAGCGTGTATTAGCAGCACGTGATCGGCAAGAGGCACGGATGACTGCGCCCGCCAGTGGTTTGTATTTAGTTAACGTAGATTATGGTGGGAATAACTTGAATAAACCATTGACTGACAAGGGATAATCAAGTACACTAGTAGCTGGTATTTCTTTTCCATAAATTACTCGGTACACAATTTATTGTAAAAGAAAGACAAAAATTGGAGGACTTAATCGTGAGAACGACATACATGGCAAAACCTGGTGAAGTTGACCGTAAGTGGTACATCGTTGATGCCAAAGACGTTTCTTTAGGTCGTGTAGCATCCGTTGTTGCTTCCATCTTACGTGGTAAGAACAAGCCAACGTTCACCCCTCACGTTGATACTGGTGACAATGTTATCGTAATCAACGCAGCAGATGTTAAGTTAACTGGTAAGAAAGCTAGTCGGAAGATTTACTACCGTCACTCTAACCACCCAGGTGGTTTAAAGCAACGGACTGCTGGTAACTTCCTCGCTGAAGAACCAGCCAAGATGGTTGAACAAACCATTAAAGGGATGCTTCCACACACCCCACTTGGCCGCAAGATGGGTATGAAGTTGCACGTTTACGCTGGTGAAGACCACAGTCATGCAGCTCAAAAGCCTGAAAAACTCGATATCACTAACTTAATCTAAGGAGGGAACGGAATTGGCTCAACAAGTACAATACAGCGGTACTGGACGTCGTAAGGATTCTACTGCACGTGTCCGCTTAGTACCAGGTTCTGGTAAGATTACTATGAACGGCAAAGCAATCGAAGACTACATTCCGTTTGCTAACTTACGTGCCATTGTTAACCAACCATTTGCTGTAACGCAAACTGAAGGTCAATATGACGTATTAGTTAACGTTAACGGTGGTGGCTTCTCTGGCCAAGCCGGTGCAACTCGTCATGGGATTGCTCGTGCTTTGCTCGCCGTCGACCCTGATTTCCGTGATGCCTTGAAGAAGGCAGGTCTCTTAACTCGTGACCCACGGATGAAGGAACGTCGTAAGCCAGGTCTGAAGAAGGCTCGTAAGGCTGCTCAATTTAGTAAGCGTTAATTTCGATTATCGTTTCAAATTAAAAGCATCAGGATTTTCCTGATGCTTTTTTTGTTGGTTCTATGATATTCAGTACTGATAGATGGTTTTCATCTGTCAGTGCTGTTTTTGTATTATGATGAAAAATAAAAAACGGACAATTACCCCTTAATCGCAAACCGTGGTAATTGTCCTCCAGAAAGGAACTTAATCCTCATGTGTAATAATATCAGTTTTTTAACAGGAATCAATGATCCTTACTTAAAATTTGATAAACCTGCTACTACGATCGAGAATGGTCGGAAGGTCATTAATCTTTTACAGTCTTTGCCGATGCATTGTCCGGTATGTGGTCAGCTAATGCAACGCAATGGCTGGCTCCGGAGGAGACCAGTCAAAATTAAGATCCTTTCGATTGCTGGGCAACCAACGGTGTTAAGCATTATCAAACAACAATATCTTTGTAAGCCTTCGGCTTCCTGTCCACATCCAGTTACGCGCGTCGCCCCGATTCAGGGCATCCAGAAAGGCTGTCGGATTGCGAACCTGGTTAAACAACATATCACGTTAGAATTAACGCAAAATATCTCACAAACCACCATTGCCCGCCAGCACAATGTCTCCACTAATACCGTCAGTCGAGCGTTAACTCAAATGCAGGATAGTTTTACCCCTAATCGTCAATGGTTACCGGTCGCAATTGCGTTTGACGATTTTAAATCGGGACAATTTGCGCAAAGTGGGATGAGTATGATTCTGATGAACCCGCTTAATCACCGAACCATCGATATTATCGAATCACGACAGTCCAAAGCTTTACGTCATTACTTCTTATTGCACTATTCTTTTAAGGCACGTTGTGCCGTTAAAATTGTGGTCGTTGATTTGTTTCAACCCTATCGTCGCTTAATTCACGAGTTATTCCCTCACGCCATCATTGTGGCCGATCATTTTCATGTGGTCGTGCAAGCTTATCGGGCTTTACAAGCCGTCCGGATTCATGTCATGAATCAATATGGGACTGGGACCCATGAATATCGGCTTCTAAAACGATTTTGGAAACTCCTCATGCAGAAAATCGATCACCTTGACTTTAAGCATTATTACCGTCGCCGTATCTTTGGCAATGCCTGTTTGTCCAATAGTGAGATTGTTGATCGACTACTATCCCTGTCTGACGACCTCAAGGTCGCTTATGAATATTACCAAATCTTGATTAGTGCCGTGAACTATCACGATTCAGCCGTACTCAGACAGTTATTAAGTTGGAAGTTAACCCAACTGCCTCAGCCATTTCAAAAAACGCAACGGACCCTTCGACTTCACAAACAAGAGATTATCAATAGCTTTCAGTGCCAGCTTACTAATGGCCCCATTGAAGGGACTAATAATAAGATTAAAGCCATTAAAAGAACGGCTTATGGTTTCCGCAACTTTGAGCATTTCCGTATTCGAATTCTACTCGCCCTTAAAAACTCCAATCTCATGATAAAAACTAAGCCAAAAGAAAAGGTCAGCTCAAGCAGCTTCGCTGCTTAAACTAACCTCACCAAAATATCTCATCAGTACTGATTGACAAAGAGCCTTTTTGTTGACAAAACATTGACTAATGGAAACGCTTTAGATACAATTAAAAACGTTTGAGAAGCATTTCACAAAAAGGAGAGATTGTTATGACGAAGAAGGTTGCGTTAGTTACTGGTGCTGGTCAAGGAATTGGTGAAGCAATTGCTAAGCGTCTTGCAAAGGATGGTTTTGCAGTTGCTTTGGTTGCTCGTCACATGGACAACTTAAAGAAGGTTGCTGATGAAATTGAAAAAGCTGGTGGCGAAGCTTTTCCTGTAACTGCCGATGTTGCAAAGCGTGATGAAGTCTTTGCCGCAGTTGACAAGACCATTGATAAGTTTGGCGATTTTAATGTCATGGTTAATAATGCTGGGGTTGCTCCCACGACACCAATTGACACGGTAACTAAGGATGACCTGGATTACGTATACACAATTAACGTTTACGGGACCATTTGGGGAATCCAAGCAGCTCATGATGCTTTTAAGAAGCTAGGCCACCCTGGTAAAATCATTAACGCTACCTCACAAGCTGGGGTTGTAGGTAATCCAAACTTAACTGTTTATTCCAGTTCCAAATTCGCTATTCGGGGAATTACTCAAGTTGTCGCGCGCGAATTAGCTGAAGAAGGAACAACAGTGAACGCCTTTGCACCTGGGATTGTTAAAACACCAATGATGTACGATATCGCACATAAAGTTGGTCAAAATGCTGGCAAGAGTGACGAATGGGGAATGCAAACCTTTGCCAAGGATATTGCTTTAAAGCGGCTTTCTGAACCCGAGGACGTTGCCAATGCCGTTGCCTTCCTAGCTGGTCCCGATTCTGATTACATTACAGGACAAACGCTTGAGGTCGATGGTGGAATGCAATTTCACTAGAATCAATTTTGATTTCCGGTTGGTTAATCGCCAACCGTTTTTTTATATTAAATTCATTTAAATTCTCACTGAAAATGCGGTAAAATTGTTACATTAGAATACTAAATAAAAGGAGTCAACGAAGCGTGGCGCGTAAAAGAAGACGAAGAACGAGTTCTCGCCGCAAGAAACGTTCAAGTGCATCAAAATGGCTAACGGTTATTTTAGTCATTTTAATCGTTTTGACAGCTGGTTATGTGGGTCACCATCTCTACCAGCGGCATTTGCAGCAAGAAATTATTGAAAAACAGCAACATTCTAAGCAGCTCTTTATCAAAGCAATTGCTCCTGAAGCACAAGCAATGCAGAATCAGTATCACATTAAAGCTTCAATTACGATGGCCCAGGCGATTTTGGAGTCCAATTGGGGCACGAGTAAATTAGCTAGTGATTATCACAACCTCTTTGGCATTAAAGGTACGGGTCCCAATTCTAAATTGATGACCACTAAAGAGTATACACGTGGTAAGTGGGTTGTAATTAAGGATCGCTTTAAGGTCTACTCGAGCTGGTCCGCTTCAATTAAGGACCATACTCAATTGATGCTGAATGGAACACAATATAAGAAAGAAAACTATCAAAAGGTAATTGATGCGGATAACTATCGTGAAGCTGCTCAAGCATTACAGGATGCCAATTATGCGACTGATCCAGATTACGCTAGCAAGTTAATAAGTGTTATCAAGACCTATCACTTAGACAAATACGACCAATAGGAGAAAAATATGCAAGAACTAAAAGAAAAAATTGAAAAGTATGGTACGGTATTGCCAGGAAATGTTTTAAAAGTTGATGCATTCTTGAACCACCAAGTTGATACAGACCTAATGTACAAAGTTGGTCAAGAATTTGCTAAACATTTTGCTAATCAAGGAATTACTAAAATTTGGACAGTTGAGTCCTCGGGTATTGCTCCGGCAGTGATGACAGGGTTAGCAATGCACTTACCAGTGATTTTTGCGCGGAAGCACAAGAGCCTTACCCTCAACAACAATATGTTTACAGCGGATGTTTATTCCTACACTAAAAAAACTACTAACCGGATTTCCATTTCTAAAAAGTATGTTGAAGTTGGAGAAAAAGTCCTGTTAATTGATGACTTTTTGGCAAATGGTCAAGCGGTTGAAGGAATGATGGAAATCGCTGATCAAGCTGGCGTTCAAGTTGCCGGCGCAGGAATTGTCATTGAAAAAAGTTTTCAACCAGGTGGTAAAGAATTACGAGACAAGGGTGTCGAAGTTTACTCTCTTGCCCAAATCAAGTCATTAGCGGATGGCCAGGTTGAGTTTGTCTAAAAAGTGAAGGTGCGGTTATGAGTACGGATGTTTTATATCAAGGCAATACCCTTGGGATTATGGGTATTGACCGAAACGGAAAGAAGTTAATTTTAGCTGCTAAGGAAGCTGGCTTAAACGTCGGGGTCTATCTTGATCATCCTGAACCAGAGATTACCAAACAAGCAGACTTTACAGTGATTGGTAATTATCGGGATAAGGATAAGCTAACTGAGTTCGGACAAAATTGTAACGCGGTGATCTATGAAACGGCAGCAATCGACTCCATCGTTATTAAATATTTGAGTCAATATACAGCGATTCCGCAGGGGTTGGATCCACTAGAGATTATGCAAGATCGCTTAATGGAACGGGCCTTTTTGGACCAAATCAACGTTAATGTGGCTCCATATGTAACCGTAATTAGTTTAGATGATATCTATCAATCAATTGATTCTATCGGTTATCCGGCCGTTTTAAAACCAATTCAACGCGGAGTTGGAGAAAACTCATTAGTAATCCACAAAGAATCCGATATTGCGCGAGCTGCTGATTTTATCCAAGCGGGAACTTATTTACTTGAATCTTGGATTGATCATACCGCAGAGTACGCAATTACAATGGCGATTGATGCTGATGGTAATCATCTTTATCCATTAAGTGAATTGCAGTATGGGGCTGGCCACCGATTACAAGCGGTTAAGTCGCCAGTGGTCGTTCCTGATGAAATGCATCAAGAAATGAAACGAATTGCCAATTCAATCGGTAATCAACTTGGTTATAAGGGAATTATTTCAGTTAATTTCTACGTTACTAGTACTGGCAACCTTTATGTGAAGGATTTGGAACCTGGGGTTTCGACGAGTGGGAACATTTTCTCGGAAAGTGCGAACGTTAGTCAATACGACCAACAAGTACGGATCTCTGCTGGTCGGCCAGCGCACTTCATCAAAGAAGTTCAACCAGCCATCTTTTTGATTGGGCGCCAAGCACAGCTTTCAGCGCTTGAACGGCAAGTGTTAATTCGGGATAACTGGAAATTTAGTTTCTTTGCTGCTAACCATCATCAAGATAATCCTGTGGTTGCTTACGTGTGGGCAACTACTGAAGACGGCACGATTGACGAAATCCAAAGTCAGGTTGATGATACCGAAGTTTGGTTTGATCAGGGCAAGGATGCTGAATAATTTAATCCAGATTCATCAATTGATATTGGTACCTTGAGGGGGACAATGAACTAACTAAATTAGTTCTGTCGAACCCTCTTTTTTTGACATAACTCAAACTCAAGTTTGGTATAATATTCACTGACTGATTTTAAGAGAGGATGGAATGGTGTGACAATGCAATCAGCACTGGCAGGAATGAATGATAAGCAACAAGAAGCGGTTTTAGCGACTGAGGGTCCGGTCTTAGTAATGGCCGGTGCCGGATCAGGTAAAACGCGGGTGTTAACCCACCGGGTGGCTTACTTAATTGAAGAAAAAAATGTACTACCATGGCATATTCTCGCCATCACCTTTACCAATAAAGCAGCGCGCGAAATGAAAGAGCGGATTGGTAAATTGCTGGGTGATAGTGCCAATGATATTTGGGTTTCAACTTTCCATGCGTTATGTGTACGGATTCTAAGACGGGATATTGATAAGTTAGGCTTTAACACCGCCTTCACGATTGCTGATCCTGGTGAACAACGGACATTAATGAAACGGATTTGCGCGGAATTAAATATTGACACCAAGAAATTTGATCCACGGCAAATTCTAAGTGCCATTTCAAACGCCAAGAATGCGATGCTGACACCAGATGAATACGAAAAGCGGTATCAAGATCCGTTTCGTAAAATGGTTGGTCGTGCTTACCGTTTGTATCAACGCGAGTTAGAAACCAACCAAACGTTGGATTTTGATGACCTAATTATGAAAACGATTCAGCTATTTAAGGCAGATGCCGAAACGCTGCAATATTATCAAAACAAGTTCCAGTATATTCACGTCGACGAATACCAAGATACTAACGATGCCCAGTATGAACTAGTCCATATGTTAGCGGATGGCTATCATAACCTATGTGTTGTCGGTGATGCTGACCAAAGTATTTATGGTTGGCGGGGTGCCAACATGAATAACATTTTGAATTTCGAAAAGGACTATCCGAACGCCACGACAATTATGCTGGAACAAAATTATCGTTCCACACAAACGATTTTGAATGCGGCAAATGAAGTGATTGCTAATAATCAAAAACGGAAGGATAAGAACCTTTGGACGGAAAATGGTCAAGGCGACAAGATTTCATACTATCGTGCCCAAAGTGAGCACGATGAGGCTTACTACGTGGTAAAGAAAATCCAAGAACAAATGCGGGAACATGGTTATAAATATGGCGATTTTGCTGTTTTATACCGGACCAATGCTCAATCACGGATTATTGAAGAAACTTTCCTGAAAAGTTCAGTGCCATACACGATGGTTGGTGGTCACAAGTTCTATGACCGAAAAGAAATTCGTGATATTTTAGCTTACTTAACACTCGTTGCCAACCCGAATGATTCGATGAGTTTTGAACGGGTTGTTAATACGCCCAAGCGAGGAATTGGACCAACGAGTATTGAAAAATTGCGGGACTTTGCGGCCATGAATAATATGTCGCTGCTTACCGCGACCCAAAACATTATGTTGGCTAACCAAATTTCAACGAGCGTGCGTAATAAGCTTGATGGTTTTGCTCAAGAAATGCGTGCGATCCAAGATCAGGCTGATGAACTTTCCATTACTGAATTAACTGATTTAATTCTGGAGCGGACTGGATACCGTAAAGCATTACAAGACGAAGCCGAAAAGAGTCTTCAAGCCCAATCACGGTTGGATAACCTTGATGAATTTAAGTCCGTAACCCAAGAATTTGATAAGAATAACGCGGATGATGCTGCCAATGCTCAAGAAAAATTAACCCGCTTCTTGACTGATCTTGCGTTGGTATCTCCACAAGATGACATTGAAGATCAAGAAAATACGGTGACATTGATGACCTTGCATGCGGCCAAGGGACTAGAATTTCCAGTTGTCTTCCTAATTGGAATGGAACAAAGCATCTTTCCAATGGCACGAGCCCTGAACAATGCGGAAGAAGAGGAAGAAGAACGGCGCTTAGCTTATGTTGGGATTACTCGGGCCCAGAAGAAGTTATTCCTTACTAATGCGATGTCACGGGTTCTATATGGACGAATTCAGCGGAATCCTGAGTCAGAGTTTGTTGATGAGATTGATGATCAGCTGTTAGACTTTGACAGTCAGCAAAGTATGCGGACCCCATTTGGAAATGGTGGACGCAGCAATTTTGCACAACGCGCAGCGACAGCGACAACATATGGCGCAAGTCGACGACCACATTCATATGCTTCAGCTGGCAAGCGAGTTGCTCCGAAAACCAATAATGGTACGGGAGCGGATAAACAATCCTGGAGTGCTGGTGATAAGGTTAAGCATAAGAAGTGGGGAATTGGGACCGTGGTTGCTGTTAATGGTTCGGGAAGTGATATGGAGCTAGATATCGCCTTTCCAAAAGAAGGCGTTCGACGGCTGTTAGCAACATTTGCACCAATTGAAAAGGTAGATGAATAAAATGGCTGAAGAGAAAATGACTCTGAATGAGGCTAAAAAAGAGATTGGCCCGCTCCGTAAACAATTGATTCAGTGGGGAGAGGAATATTACGAGCAAGATAACCCAAGTGTTGAGGATTATGTCTATGATCGTCAGTATCAACGTTTGGTCGAATTAGAAGCCCGCTTTCCTGAACTAGTTACTCCAGATTCACCAACTCAGCGAGTCGGTGGTCAGACAGATACCCAATTAGCGAAGGTTACCCATGATATTCCAATGCTTTCAATGGGTGATGTTTTTTCTGTGAATGAATTGCATGCCTTTAACAAACGGCAACAAAGTAATCTGTCAGATACTACACCAATTGAATACGACTTGGAATTAAAGATTGATGGGTTATCCCTTTCCTTGGTTTATGAGAATGGGCGGTTAGTTCAAGCTTCAACACGAGGCAATGGGGTCATTGGTGAAGACATTACGGCAAATGCCATGACGATTAAAGATATCCCACATCAACTCCCGGAACCACTTTCGTTAGAATTTCGTGGTGAATGTTATATGCCAAAGGAGTCATTTGTTAAATTAAATGCTGAACGGGAAGCAAATGGCCAGCCGGTCTTTGCTAATCCACGGAATGCTGCCGCCGGTAGTCTCCGTCAATTGGATCCTCAAGTTACAGCCCGGCGAAATCTGGCAACGTTTATGTATTATGTTCCAGAATATGAAAAGTTAGGTGTGACGACCCAGGAAGAGGCGTTGCAGCGAATGCGTGATTTAGGATTTAACGTGAATCCGCATAACCAGACCGTTCATAGTGAGGAAGAACTGGCTAAGTATATTGATGAATATACCGCACAGCGGGATCAGTTAGCGTATGGAATTGACGGGATTGTCGAAAAAGTAAATGATTTACATCTCCAAACTAAACTTGGCAACACGGTGAAAGTGCCACGGTGGGAAATCGCCTATAAATTCCCTCCTGAGGAGCAGGCGACAGTGGTTCGGCAAATTGTGTGGACGGTTGGTCGGACCGGTAACGTTACCCCAACTGCAGTGATGGACCCAGTCCAATTAGCGGGGACGACAGTAAGTCGCGCGTCTTTGCACAATCCTGATTATTTACGTGAAAAGGACATTCGATTGGGTGATACAGTGCTCCTTCATAAGGCCGGCGATATTATTCCGGAAATTTCCCGGGTAATAATTGAAAAACGACCTGCCGATAGTGAAGAATACCAGATTCCAACGCAATGTCCGGTTTGTGAATCAAAGTTAGTCCACCTCGATGGTGAAGTGGCACTCCGTTGTGTAAACCCAATGTGCCCAGCGCAAATTAAAGAAGGGTTAGCTCACTTTGCGTCGCGGAATGCGATGAACATTGATGGCTTAGGCCCTAAGATTATTGAGCAACTTTGGGATAAAAAATTAGTTCGTGATTTTGCTGACTTATATCGGCTAAATGAAGAACAATTATTAACTTTAGATAAATTTGGTGAAAAATCGGCTACTAACCTATTGACATCAATTGATAATAGCCGTCATAATTCAGTCGAACGTTTATTGTTCGGCCTCGGAATCCGCCATGTTGGTGCTAAGGTGGCCCGGTTAATTGCAGAAAAGTTTGGCTCGTTAGATGCGGTAATGGAGGCGTCAGCAGAGGACATTGCTGCCGTGGACACGATTGGGCCAACAATCGGTGATAGTGTTGCCACCTACTTTGCGAACGCGCAGGTTCACCAGCTTATTCAAGAACTGAAGGATGTTCAGGTTAATATGGAATACACGGATGCTTCGCATGTTGATTCTTCTAGTGAGTGGAATGGTCAACGGGTTGTTTTAACCGGGAAATTAGCGATGTTTACCCGTAGCGAAGCCAAAGAGTGGCTGGAAGCGCATGGTGCACAAGTTACCGGAAGTGTTTCTAAAAAAACGAACCTGCTGATTGCAGGCGAGAAGGCCGGCAGTAAATTGCAAAAGGCTCAGGAGTTAGGAATTCCAATTTGGGATGAACAACGCTTTAGTCAAGCAATGAAGGAGGATAATTAAGCTCGTGAAAGTTAGAAAATTACTGATCACTGGGTCAGTATTGCTTGCAACGTTAGTACTGGCTTCTTGTGGTAAAAGTTCTAGTAAGGGCAATTACACGACCACTGGTTCATCAAGCGGTACGTACCAAGGTGTCATCAAGGGTGGCCGTTACCGAACTAGTAAGGCCAGGGGAGTTAATACCAGTCAAAACAACAATCAGTATAATTTGAAGAGTTTTGAAAATGGGCTCACAGAGGTTTCAAAACGGGTCTTCTCGACGAAAAACTATATTTTTCAAGAAGGTCAGTATTTAAGTTCAGATACGATTGAGAGCTGGCTTGTTCGGAAGTCGAGCAGTAATCCCAATGGTTTGAATCCTAAGCAAGGGAAAAAGAGTAACCCGAACCCTGAGTATGTTCAGCAAATTGAAGAACAGGATTACATGACCGAAAGTGGTAATTCCTTAAAACTCAAGGGAATGACGATCGGAATTGGTATCAATAGTGAATATCGCTACCAAAAGAAGACGGATGGCCCATATTACACCAAGAAGATTTCGGATGCCGAAGTCGAACAACAGGGTAAAATTGCGGCGGCCAAGATTTTAAAACGGCTCCGGCAACGGAAAGCTCTAGAGAATATTCCAATTGTGATTGCTCTCTATAAGCAAGCCCCTGATGATAGTCTGGTTGGGGGAACGTTCTTTGCGTACAGCAACAACAAGGGGAAGACGGTATCTAGTTGGACTAAGCTGAATTATCGGAACGCTGTTTTGCCAAAGGCAAGTGCAGAAACTAGTGAGAATTCTGGTAACTCAACTGACAACGACAGTTTCTCCAACTTTAAGAGTCAAGTCCAGAACTTTTTCCCGAACTTGAGCGGGGTAACTGCGCAAGCTCAGTACCACAATGGTAATTTATCTGGGATGCACATCACCATTACCACGCAGTTCTACAGTCAATCGGAAATTACTAGCTTTACGCAATACATTGCCCGAGCTGCTAAACGGTACTTACCACATGGAATTCCAATCGATATCAAGATTCAATCGGATTCTGAAATGCAGTCAGTGGTTTACCGGAATTCAGGCTCTGATAATTTCCAATCACATGTCTTTAATTCATATTAATTTTTCACAAAGGCTGGAGAGCATTCCGGCCTTTTGATCGTAAAAAGCGCTTTGAAGAGCGGTAAAAGCCCCGGGCTTGTGATAAAATAGTTTCGTGTAATATTTTTGAAGGAATGGAAAGAGGTTAAGAGAATGGCTGAAAAAATCGATCGGCAAGAAGTAAAGCACGTCGCTGACCTCGCCAAATTATCGTTTGATGATGCGGCATTAGATAAGATTACTCCGCAGTTGGAAGAAATTATCGATCTTTTTACTGACTTGCAAAAGGTTGATACGGATGGTGTTGAACCGATGTATACACCAACAACCGAACATAATGTAATGCGTGAAGACAAGGGAGTGCAGAGTGGTCAACGAGATGAACTGTTGGCAAATGCTCCCGAAACGCATGATGGCTTAATTAAGGTTCCAGCAATTATCGACGAAAGTGAGGATGGCGAATAATGAATTTTAACGAAACCAACATTACGAATCTTCACAATCAATTAGTTAATGGTGAAGTGAGTGCCACAGAGTTAACTAAGGAATCTTTCAAGCAAATTAAAAATACCGAAGATGATGTTCAGGCATTTCTGACGTTGAATGAAGATGCGGCACTGAAACAAGCGGCTGCGTTAGATCAAGCCGGTATTCAGGATGATCAAGTTCTGGCGGGAATTCCGTTTGCAACAAAGGATATGATTAGTACCAAGGGTTTGCGGACGACTGCTGCTTCCAAAATTTTGAAGGACTTTAAGCCCATTTACAACGCAACGGTAATTGAAAAATTAAACCAGGCTGGTTCTATCAACGTTGGTAAGACCAACCTTGATGAATTTGCAATGGGATCTTCAACGGAAAACTCTGGTTTTAAGCAAACTAAGAATCCATGGGACCTGACGCGGGTTCCTGGGGGCTCTTCTGGTGGTTCCGCAGCTGCGGTGGCTGCAGGAGATGTTTTAGCCGCTTTAGGGACCGATACTGGTGGATCAATTCGGCAGCCAGCTTCCTTTAATGGCATTGTTGGAATGAAGCCAACTTATGGTCGAGTTTCGCGTTGGGGAGTCATTGCCTTTGCTTCGAGTTTTGACCAAGTTGGTTGGTTAACTAAGAATGTTAAGGATAACGCTCTGTTGATGGAAGCGATCAGTGGTGTTGATCAGCATGATATGACTTCAGCTAACCGGTCGGTACCAAATTGGGCAGCTAATTTAGACCAAGCGAGCGTGAAGGGCTTGAAGATTGCCGTTCCTGAAGAATACGTGAGTGATGCGATTGATGAAGATGTACGTGAAGTAGTTCAAGCAGCATTGAAACATTATGAATCATTAGGGGCGACGATTGATACCGTGTCATTGCCACATACAAAGTACGGTGTTTCTGCATACTACATTCTGGCTTCCTCTGAAGCATCCTCAAACTTACAGCGGTATGATGGGATTCGTTATGGATTCCGTGCCGATGATGTCAAGAATCTGGAAGATGTATATGTACGAACCCGGACTGAAGGGTTTGGTGAAGAAGTTAAGCGACGAATTATGTTGGGAACGTTCTCCCTTTCTGCTGGTTTCTACGATGCTTACTTCAATAAAGCGGCTAAAGTGCGGCGCTTGATTGTGGATGACTTCAACAAGGTCTTTGAGGACTACGATGTCATTATGGGTGCAACGGATGCTTCGACTGCCTTTCCATTTGGTGATAAAATTACTGATCCGACGAAGATGTACATGAATGATGCTTTGACCATTCCTGTTAACATGGCGGGATTACCAGCGATGTCACTACCAGCAGGTTTCTCCAAGAAGGATGGCATGCCTGTTGGTTTACAAATCATCGGGAAGCCATTCGATGAACAAACGATTTACAATGCAGCATACGCTTTTGAACAAACAACTGATTTTCACAAAAAGAACGCTAAGTTAGGGGGTCAAGACTAAGATGAATTTTCAAACAACCATTGGTCTTGAAGTCCATGTTGAATTAAAGACTAATTCCAAAATTTATAGTCCTTCCCCAGTTCAATATGGGGTGGAACCAAACCTCAATACTAACGTGATTGACTGGGCCTATCCAGGAACCTTGCCAACCCTAAATAAAGGGGTCGTTAGAGATGGAATCATGGCCGGATTAGCACTGCATGCTAATATTACCAAGCACATGCACTTTGACCGGAAGAACTATTTCTATCCAGATAACCCAAAGGCTTACCAAGTTACCCAATCTGATACGCCAATTGCCACGGACGGTTGGGTTGAAATTGAAGTTAATGGTAAGAAAAAGAAGATCGGGATTGCCGAAATGCACATTGAAGAAGATGCTGGTAAGAACACGCACACTGGGCAATATTCTTATGTCGACTTAAACCGGCAGGGAACGCCATTGATTGAAATTGTTTCTAAGCCAGACATTGCTTCAGCGGATGAAGCAGTTGCTTATTTGGAAGCACTGCGTCAACGGATTCAATTTACCGGGATTTCTGACGTGAAGATGGAAGAAGGATCCATGCGGGTGGACACCAACATTTCTATCCGCCCATTTGGGTCCGACCAATTTGGTACGAAGACGGAAATGAAGAACATTAACTCCTTCAACTACGTTAAGAACGCGCTTGAATTTGAAGAAAAGCGCCACCAACAAGTTATCTTATCTGGTGGTACGATTGCCCAAGAAACCCGGCGTTATGATGAAGCCACTAAGGAGACCGTCTCAATGCGGAGCAAGGAAGGAAGCGAAGATTATCGTTACTTCCCTGAACCAGATATCCCACCATTGGATGTTTCCGATGAATGGATTAATGAGATTAAGGGCGAGATGCCAGAAATGCCAGGTGAACGGCGGAAGCGTTACACCAATGATTTAGGGCTTTCTGACTATGACGCAATGGTTTTAACTCAAACTAAGGAAATGTCCGACTTCTTCGACGAAGCAGTTAAGGATGAGGCAGATCCAAAGCGGGTTGCTAACTACCTAATGAATGACGTTAATAGTTACCTGAACGATGAACAAGTGGATCTTCAAGATACGAAGTTAACGCCAGCTAACTTAGCTGGAATGGTTAAGTTGATTACGGACGGTACGATTTCATCGAAGATGGCTAAGAAGGTCTTTAAGGGAATTGTTGCCGGTGAAGAACCAGCTGCCTATGCCAAGGCGCATGGTTTGGTTCAATTGTCCGATCCTAAAGAATTACAACCAATTATCGATGATATTTTGGCAAATAATCAACAATCAATTGAAGACTTTAAGAATGGTAAAGACCGGGCAGTGGGCTACTTAGTCGGTCAAATTATGAAGCAAACCCGTGGTAAGGCCAACCCACAAGTGGTTAACCAACTGTTAATGAAGTCATTAAATGCACAATAATCAGGAGGTCAGCAATGCGTAAACGAGCACGGATTATTTATAACCCAGTCGCTGGTCGTGAAGCGATGCATGATGATCTGGCTGATATCCTAGCAATTTATGAACTGGCGGGATATGAAACGAGTGCCTTTGCGACGACACCGGAACCAAATTCTGCCAAGAACGAAGCAACTCGGGCGGCTCAAGAAGGCTTTGATTTGATTATTGCTGCAGGTGGTGACGGAACACTGAATGAAGTAATCAATGGAATTGCCGGACTAGAGCAACGGCCTCGTCTAGCAATTATCCCTGCTGGAACCACAAATGATTACGCCCGGGCCCTGCATGTACCACGAGAAGATCCAGTTGCCGCTGCCAAATTGATTTTAAATCCGCAGAATCATTTTAAGATTGATTTGGGCAAAGCAGGTGACAATTACTTTATGAATATTGCGGCGGGGGGAACGTTGACGGAATTAACTTATGATGTTTCCAGTCAAATGAAGTCTTTATTCGGCTATCTTGCTTACTTTGCCAAAGGGGCTGAAATGCTACCTCAGGTAAAGCCGGTTCATATGAACATTAAATATGATGGTCATGAGTTCGATGGGATGGCCTCGACGGTATTCTTAGCACTGACTAACTCAGTTGGTGGTTTTGAACAAATCGTTCCAGACGCGGCCTTGGATGACGGAATGTTTTCCTTGATTATCGTGAAGGACAGTAATATGGTTGGCCTAATGCAATTGATGGCGAAAGCCCTCAAGGGAACCCATATTGGTGATCCACGAGTAATTTACGTAAAAGCAAAGGATGTCGAGATTACACCGGTTGAACAAAATGAACGGTTGATGATTAACCTTGACGGTGAGTATGGTGGAGACGCGCCAATGCACTTTCAAGCATTACGTCAGCATTTGGATATTGTTGCCGATGTTGATGCGATTCCTAATCAAGCTATTTCAACGTTGACGCCAGATATGAAGAAAGCAGAAGACGATTTTGTTCGCGGTGTCGATCAAATTAAACAGAACGATAAATAGTTGATGATAATCAAAAACGACTTCAGGAGAGATCCTGAAGTCGTTTTCTTATCTCGTAAAATCGTAAGCACCGAATAACAACACGTATTGAAAAAGAGCGCCCTGCGTAGCACAGTTTGATGTTACGCAGGGCGCTTGCTTCTCTTATATATGACATTGGGCCTGGACTTCTTTTGCCCATGGCAAAAAGCCCTCAATATCTTTATTCTCACGGTTTGGTAAGTGATCAAAAAGATACTTGAAGTATTTGTATATATTCAAATGATTCATTTTAGCCGTGCCAACTATCGTGTAATATACGGCACTAGCCTGAGCACCACGAATACTTTTCGCAAACAGACTGTTCTTGCGAATTAGTGTTGACGGCCGAATTGCTTGCTCCACTGGATTGTTAGTTAACGGGACTTGGCCATTTTCAAAGATCCGATAAACTCGTAGCTTTAGTGCTATGGCATTTTGAATGGCATTCCTTAGTTTACCGAGTGGTCGCTTTACCTGACTAATGTAGTCATAAAAGGAATCTAGTAATGGCTTTAATCTTTTTCTTCGCTCTGCGGCCTTCTCTTCTTTAGTGTGATATTTTAAGTGCTTTTCCATATGGAAAAGCGGTCTTAATAATGAAACTGCTTGTTGTGCTATCGACGATTTAGCAGGGCGATTGTGCAATGCCTTAATAATATGGCAGATTGTAAAATTTAAGTTGAACATTTTAGTGGACAGAAAAACCCATAAAGGTCTTTAATGGTGTCGTTACAACATTCCATTAGAAAGAAGGACCTTTATGGGCACCACTATCTTATCATTTTCAGA